>JAZNLR010000094.1:0-12201 GCA_045579195.1 Clostridia bacterium
CAATGCGATATGATATAAATCCCTTCACGCCCCACAGGGCATATCGCTTGCCGCAGGCAAATATCGCTCCCGAAGGGAATATCACAAATCTCGCAAGGGATTTATATCGCTGCGTGTTCTCCGTTAAGGATAACACGCAAATGGATGCGGAGCTGTTTTTCTGTTCTCAAAGTCTTTCCAACAGGCGGTAATAAAACTCTGCGCACGCCGCTACCTTTTCAACGGGGATGCGCTCATCTGCCGCGTGGATCAAAGCGCGCTCTTCTTTGCTCATTGCAAACGGAGAGAAGCGAAGCACGCAGTCTGAAATCTTGCAGAAATGTCTTGAATCGCTTGCCGCCAGCATGACGTACGGCGAAACGATGACGTCACCAAAGCTCTCTTCAATGGTGCGCTTTACGATGCGGTACTCAATGTTGCGCGTTTCGGTCACTTCGGAAGGTGCGGAATTTACAAGGGGCGTGACTTCCACGCCGTTATCCTTGATGACCTTCTTCAAGTGATTCACGACGTCTTCCGTCGTGTGATTGATCGCGATGCGGACGTTGATGTTTGCCTCTGCGAGCGCAGGAAGAACGTTCTGCGCGTCACTTCCTTTGAGCTGCGTGAATGCGAACGTCGTGCGGAGCATTGCGTTGGTCTCCCCTCCCATCACGGAGAACAGCTTTTTGACAAGCCCTTTGAAAAGCCACATGTTCGCGAACACGAGGCGCATTGCAAACGTCGAATGCGAACCGAGGATACGGAGCATCTCCTTGGTGGGGGCGTTGATCTCCGTTTTCATCTGATGTTTTTCCACGTTGACGATGGCGCGCGCAAGACGGGTCGCCGGGTTCTTTTTCGTCGGGGTGGATGCGTGTCCCCCGTTCGCGCGAACGCGCAGGCGCACGTTTGTCATACCCTTTTCCGCAACGCCGACGACGGCGATGGGCAAAGTGACGCCCGGGAACATCTTGTCAACGATCGCACCGCCCTCATCGAGAACGAGCTTAGCGTTCACAACACCGCGCGAAGCAAGCATTTCAACCACCTTGACCGTTGTCGGACCTCCGACCTCCTCATCGCCGCCAAAGCAGAGATAAAGATCGTCTTCGGGGACGTACCCTTCGGTCAATCTTGCCTCCAGGCCCTCGAGAACGCCGCAAAGGCTTCCCTTCGTGTCCAGCGTGCCGCGGCCGAGGATCACGCCGTCTTTGATCTCGCCGCAGAAGGGGTCAAACGACCAATTCTGTCCGCTTGCGGGAACGACGTCGTAATGCGCCATCAAAATTGCAGGATGTTCCTGTTTCTTACCCTTGAGGTGATAAACGAGGTTTCTTCCGTCCACGAGCTCCAAAGAACAGTTCTTGTGAACGTTGGGGTAACGGTCTTTTAAGTACGCGCGAAACGCCTCAAACTCCGCCTCGTCATCCTCGTTTCTGTCGGGATGGGAAACGGTCTTGAACGAAACCATCTTTGCAAGGCTCTCGCCCGCGTGCATCGGGTCCTGCTCGAAGGAGTACGCCGCCTTACATCTCATCCCGTGCGGACGGAACAAGAACGCACGCACGACCAAAACGGCAAGCAAGAGAAGAACTGCCGCCAAAACGCCAAGCAAAACGTAACCTGTCGTGGAAATTCCAAGAAGTGTCATCTTAGGTCTCCTTTTTCATCAAGTGTTCTTATTTATTATATCACTCACAAACGCCCTTTGACAACGCTTTCCGCCGCCAAAGTGAAATTTTTGCACAAAAAAAACGCCTCGTTTTACGAGGCGCAAGCCATTAAGGAAGAAGTGCAAAGCGCAAGAGCGCGGGGTTATGGTCAGAGAACTCAAAGTCCGCATCGACGTTGGTGACCGAAAGGACTTCCACGTTGTCCGAAACGATGAATCCGTCCAAAACGACCGTGTAATTGACGCCTTTTTCATAGGGGATGTCCGTGCTTCTGCAGGTGGGAACGTTCTTTGCCGCGGCAAAGCGAAGGCCTTCTGCCAAGTCCTCATCGGTGAGGACGAACACCCATTCGGGAACTTCCTGCGCGGTTTCAAATGCGTTTAAGCTTCCGGCAATGTCGTGATTGAAATCGCCGCCCGCAACAACGTAATTCCCCTTCTTGACCTCCTCCGCAAGAACGTCGTTTAAGAGCTTTAACTGCTGTTGACGGATGATGCCGCCCTCATCGTACGCCGACATATGCAAGTTGACCAAAACAAGCTCCTTGCCGTTGTCAAGCGCAAGGCGGCTCACCTGGAAACAGCGATCGAGGTCAAAGAACTTGGTCGGGAAGCTCAGATCCACGGGGAAGGAACGCCGCGTCGTGGAAGCGATCGCGTACCGCGACAGCGTTGCGATGCCCGCATCAACACTGCCGTGCGGATCGTGGAAGGGATATGCAAGGAAGGCGGAATGGAAGTTATAGGAGAACGCAGAGCCGTGCTGCCCGAACGCCTCTTGAATCGCCGCAAGCTGATTCACCTTGTGACTGCGCGTCGCCTTGACGTCCACTTCCTGGAAGAAGTAAAAATCCGCATCCTGCTTCTTTGCAAGCTCGATTGCGCCGTTCGTGTTTTTCAAGACGACCTCTTTTGACGCCGCCGTGGAGTTCTTGCCCGAAACGGCCTCCCCCGTTTTCATCACGCCGCTGTCCATAAAGAAGGAGAAGTCATGCGTATATGCGCCAAAGCCGATGTTGAAGGTCAGAACGGAAAATTCATCGCTTGCCGAAGCAATTTCCGTCTGGTTGTTTTCTGTGGAAATGGAAAGATTGTCCTCAATGCGGTAAAACTGGATGACCATATAGAGAACGTACCCCAAAACGACCGCAAGAAGGCCTGCGATCACGCCTGCCAAAAACAGGGCAATTTTCTTCGTCTTCACCTTATGATAACCTCCGATTTTCATTGTTGAGAAGCTTGAGGGCGATCCCGATGCCGTCGGTTGCGGCGCTCATGATCCCCCCTGCATATCCTGCTCCTTCACCGCAGGGATAAAGTCCGCGCAAGGAGGCTTGACCGCTCTCATCGCGCAAGATGCGAACGGGCGCACTCGAGCGCGTTTCCACGCCCGTCATCAACGCGTCGGGCGCATCGTATCCTTTCAGCTTTTCCCCAAAGCGGACAACGCCCATCTTCAGGGACTCGGTGACAAAGGGCGGCAAGCACGAAGCAAGGTCAGAAAACGCCGTCCCCGGGCGGTAAGTCGGAGCGACCTCGCCAAATGCGGTCGATACTCTCCCCTTCAAAAAATCCCCGAACAGCTGAACAGGCGCACGATATCCGCCGCCACCCGCAACGAACGCAAGGGATTCAAACTTTCGCTGGAAAGAAACGCCCGCAAGAACGTTTTCACTTCCGAAATCCGAAGGTGAAACGCCCACCAAAACCGCAGCGTTTGCGTTTTCCTTGTCGCGCGCGTGCAAACTCATTCCGTTGGTGACCACCGTCTTCTCCTCCGAGCAGCCGGGAACGACCTCTCCGCCCGGGCACATACAAAACGTATAGCACGAGCGCCCGTTGGGAAGATGACAAGCAAGCTTATAATCCGCCGCAGGGAGCTTGTCAAAGAACTTCTCTCCATACTGCGCGATGCTGATCTTCTTTTGTCTGTGTTCTATGCGGACGCCGATGGAAAAGGGCTTTTGCTCCATCATTGCGCCCCGTCTGACCAACGCTTCATATGTATCGCGCGCACTGTGTCCGCACGCAAGAACGACGTCGTCAAACTTCTCGCTTCCCTCGGCAGTGACAACGCCCGTCACGCGGCCGCCTTCCACCAAAAAGTCCTCCACCTTCGTTTGGAAGCGAACGCTCACGCCCTTTTCCTGCAGGGTCTTGCGAAGGTTGACGACCACATCCTTCAAGTAATCCGTGCCGATGTGCGGCTTGGCAAGAAAGAGGATCTCCTCGGGCGCACCGTGGCGAACGAACTCTCCAAGAACGGCGGAGATGTTCGGGCTCTTCGTTCCCGTGTTTAACTTGCCGTCCGAAAACGTTCCTGCACCGCCCTCACCGAACTGCACGTTGCAAGAGGGGTCCAAAACACCTTCGCCTTTCAAGCGCTCGACCGTTTCCGTTCTCGTCTTGACGTCAGCACCGCGCTCAAACAGCGTGACAGACGCCCCTGCGCTTGCCAGCGTCAGCGCGCAGAACAGCCCCGCAGGACCGCTTCCGACGACGGCAACACGAACAGCTCTCGAAAAGCGAGCCCCCTCCAAAAGCTCCTCCACGGAAGCCTTCGGCGGCTCAAAAAAAGATGCTCCTTTCGGAAGTTTGCCCAAAATCTCCACCGCAACGCTGAGCGACCAATGCACGTCAGACTTCTTGCGCGCGTCTAAAGACTGCTTGAGAAAGACCGTTTTGCCGATCTCCCGCTCCTTACAGCGAAGGGCGGAAGCAGCGGCGGCCTTGACGTCGTTGTCGGTAAACCCGACGGGCAACCGAAGGGAAAGTTTGATCATTTTGTTTTGCATTGCCGTTTCTCCTTCGGACAAGTCAACTGAAAACTGTGCTCCACCATCGCAAGGACCTCCTCGCGCGGCACGTCACCGTCAAAATATACCGTGTTCCAATGGGTTTTGTTCATATGGTAAGCCGGAAGAACGCTCTCATACTGTCCGCGCAAAAACTGCGCCAGCACGGGGTCGCACTTTAAGTTCACGCCCTCCTTGCCGTACGCCGTCAGGATGATGCCAAACCATTTCTTCGTTTTGACGTTGCGAAAAACGGGCGTTCCGTCACAAAACGGATCGTCCACAACGGCATCTTTCATGGATGCAACGAAATTGATGAGTTCTTCTCTCGTCATAGCGCACTCCTTTCTTTCATCATACCATAAATACCCCCTCTTGCAAAGCTCTTTTTTGAAAAAGCGGTCAAAAAAAACGGCGAAGAACTCGCCGTTTGATGTCAATATGCGCGGTCCACCTTGATGACCGAACGGAAGCGTCCGTCAAGCGCGCGGATCCCCTCCTCGATGCGCTTTAAGCTCTCATCCGTTTCCGCTTGCGAAAGCTCAAAGGGAACGACGAGGTCAAAGATAAGGTTGATGCGATCTTCCCCGTCCGTAATGCGGAAATCGTGGATGGAGAAGGATGGGTTCTCTGCAAGAACGAGCGCCGTCACCTGCTGGCGCATTTCGGAAACGCGCTCATTGTTGACCGAGATGGGATCCATATGAATGACCATATGAATGCCGAGCTCATCCTCGATCTTGAGCTCAAGCGCGTCGATGATCTCATGCACGTGCACCATATCCGAATCGTCGGGCACTTCTGCGTGTACCGAAGCCATGCTCCGCCCGGGGCCGTAATCATGCACGATGAGGTCGTGAACGCCCACGATCCCCTCCGTCCGCAAAATGATGGAAGAGATCTCCTCCACCGTCTCGGGCGCAGGCGGATTGCCGAGCAGAACGCCCACCGTGTCCTTTGCGATGCGGATGCCCGCAATGATGACAAGAACGGAAACCGCGATGCCGATCGCGCCGTCAACAGGCGCATTGACGTGCGCACCGATCGCTGTTCCGACGATGATCGCCGCGGTGGAGATGACGTCGTTCAAGGAATCCGTCGAAGCCGCCTTGAGAACGTTGGAAGAGATGCGCTTGCCGAGATAACGGTTGTAAGAGAACATCCACACCTTCACGAGCATCGACGCCGCCAAAATCGCCATAGGGATCCAGGAGAAGACGACAGGCGTCGGGTTTAAGACCTTGTCGAGCGCGCCGCGGAAGAGCTCCACGCCAACAACGACGATGATCATCGCAACGATGAGCGCCGCAACGTACTCAAAGCGACCGTGCCCGAAGGGATGCTCCTTGTCGGCGCGGCGGTTGGAGAGCTTCGCCCCAAACAGTGCCACGAGAGACGTTCCCATGTCGGAAAGGTTGTTGAACGCATCCGACGTGATGGCGATGCTGTTCATCAGCGCGCCGATCACAAGCTTTAAGACGAACAAAAACGCATTGCAGAAGATGCCAAGCACCCCCGCAAGCACGCCGTACGCCGCGCGAACGTCCTTATTCCCAACGTCATCCGCGTTGCGAATGCACTTTTTTACCAAAAAACGAATCATTTCTTTTCCCTTTTCTCTTTGAGTTCAATGCGGAAATCAAACATCGTTCCGCAATCAAAGCAGGCGCACGCCCGCACCTTTTTTGCCGGCGGAAACAGTTTGTTTTCCATTCCCTTTTCAATGAAGGTCACGCCGTAATGCCCGCAGAGCATTCCTTCCTTCACATTTTCACTTCCGCAGTTTGGACAGGTCACTTTTTCTTTCTCCTTTCCTTCGATACTTATAATATAGCATAATCGCGCAAAAAGTTCAACGGCTGCAAAAGAAAAGACCGCTCAAAAAACGGTCTTTTTGTTCTCAATTCAGCCATTGCAGTTTGTTTTCCTCCGTTTTTTAGGCAAAGAAAAAGGCGCACCGTTTCTGCACGCCTTGCGTTTTGTTTAGTTTTTAATGCAAGTCATCGTAATGCCCAGCCATTCGTAAAAGCTCGTTTATGACTTCGCCCGAGTTTTCTTCTGTTTGAATTAGCTTAAAAGCGGTTTCAAGAGCTTGTTCTTCTCCTATTCCTTTTTCGTACATTTGTTCTGAACAACAAATTGTTACAATTATCATTAAAGAATCTTTTCTATATTTTTTTTCAAAAGCCGCGTCTACCACTTTTTTTATTTTTTCTCTTACTATTTTTCTATTATTATCCACGATCTTTTAGCTCCTCTAATAAATCGTAAAACGAATCTACATTTTTGAACGCGTAAATTGTTCTTATTTTTCTCCGAATTCTTTTTCATACAAATTCGTTTTTCACTCTTCTCCACTCTTTTTCTTCCTCTTCCGTCATAATTCTCCATATATTTCCTTTTTTATGAATCGCAATAAACCAAGTACAAGAGTTTGGAACACATATTAAGCAAGTGTCTTTCCCAAAAACTGCTTTTTTATATATTTCTGCAATAACAGCTGCTTTCCCTAATCCTTTTCTGAATTCTTCAAGTGTTCCTTCGACCATATTACCACCTCATTTACGTTGTTTTTAATTTACCTTTGAAAAATACTTTTTTCGTATCTTCTCAGGAAAGAAGTCCTCCGGCTCAACATAGGCGATCTCCTCCTCTTTCGGACGCTTTCCGAGGAGGTTCTCGATTGCGGTCAAAAACGAATGCCATTCTTGCGGATATGCATTTGAACCGTGCGTTCTCATCAGGCTTCCGTCTGAAAACGTCACGGAAAGAGACCACGTTTCCCCATCCAAAACGAGAAGGTCTTCATATTCTTTTTCCCACGTCAAAAGGGACAACTGCTTCATTTCCTCTTGAAATCTCTCCAACTTTGCGTCCGCGGCAAGGATCAAGCGCCGAACTTCCCTTCCTGCTCCGCGTCTTTCCTTGATGGCAAGCGTTCCGTTTTGCCGTAGCTTTAAAGTAAGCTCGTGATTTTTCTCCCAAGCTCTCCAAAAGGTGCGCTTAAACTCCAAGCGCCTAATTTTCATTTGTTTTTCTTCGAATTCTTTTTCAGACCATTCGTTTTGCACTCTTTCCCACTCTTCTTCTTCCTCTTCCGTCATAATTCCCCATATATTTCTTCTTTTATGAATCGCAAAAAACCAAGCGCAAGAGTTTCGAATACCTATTATGCAAACGTCTCTCCCAAAAACTGCTTTCTTAAATATTGGTCCAATAACACCTGCTTTCCCAAATATTTTTTTTAATTCTTTAAGTTTTCCTTCGACCATATTACCACCTCTTCTTTTTTCATTGCTTTATTCCTGACTTTTTCGCTCACATTTTACCAAAGCGCTCCGTTTTTGTCAATGCTTAGCTGTCGCAAAAGTGCGACAGCAAACGGTTGCGTTTTCCCTTTTCTTCTGTTAAACTGAAAACGGTTCTGGATCTCAGGGTTTCCACTTCCATATGAACACCTCCTTTGTTCTGAAAACGGCGATTTTGCTTTTTTCCTTTGAGCATTTTTGCCCTCTCGTTTCCTCAACCCTGAAAAAAAAGACGCCCACGCAAGTTTTGCGTGAGGCGTCTTTGTCTGTTTTAAGATTCAGTTTTTGGTTCTTCCAGCTTTCGCATTGCCGATCGGAATTGAAAGAGGAAGAGGATTGCCGTAAAGGTCACGGCGATAACATCTGCAACAGGCTCGGCGGCGTAAACCGCCATCACTTTGTTTTGAGAGAAGATCGCAGGCAAGATGTAAATGAGCGGCAACAGCAAAACGAACTTTCGCACGATCGCAACCGCCAAGGATGCCGGTGCGTTTCCAAAAGAAATGAAGGAAAACTGGCACGCGATCTGAATGCCGAACAAAAGCTGTGCCCCGAGGAAAATCCGAATCGCAGGAACAGCAAGCTCCACGAGCTCGGGTTTGGAGTTAAACATCGAGATGAAGACCCGCGGAAAAAGCTGAACACACGCCCAGACCGTACAGGAATAGATCATCGAACTGACGAGAAGAAGGCGAACGGTCTTTCGGATGCGCTCGGGGTTCTTTGCGCCAAAGTTATAGCTCAAAATGGGTTGTGCCCCCTGCCCGATGCCCTGCAGCGGAAGCATTGCAAACTGCAAGATGCTGGATGCGATGGTCATGACGCCAACTGCAGGATCTCCGCCATATTCCAAGAGAGATGCGTTGAAGCAGATGATAATGATGCTTTCACTCGCCAACATCATAAAGTTTGCACTTCCAAGCGCAAGGCAAGGAAGAACGAGCTTCGGATTGCTGAAAAAATGCTTTGCGCGCAACTGAATGAGCGTCTTTTTGCCGAGCAGAAAGGAGATCACGAAAACGCACGATGCTGCCTGTGAAAGGATGGTCGCAAGCGCCGCACCCTGAACGCCCATATCGAGCGCATAAATGAAGATGGGGTCAAGCACGATGTTGAGAACAGCTCCAAGCGCAACCGACACCATCGAAACGCGCGAAAAGCCCTGTGCCGTGATGAAAGCGCCCATGCCGAGAGTCATCTGCACGAAAAGCGTTCCGAGCGCATACGTCTTTAAGTACGGCGCGGCATACACAATGGTGTTCTCGCTCGCGCCGAAGAGAAGCAAGAGCTTCTCTCCAAACAGGAGAAGAACGGCCATCAACAACACGGAGAGAACGAGAAGCAAGCCAAAACAGCCGCCCATCGTCCGCTCGGCGCTGTCCACGTCCTTCTTGCCAAGGAAGATGGACGCGCGCGGGGCGCCGCCTGCCGCGGCAAACGCAGAAAACGCCGTGATGATCATCAGAATAGGAAGGCAAACGCCAACGCCGGTCAACGCAAGGTCGCCAACGTCGGGCATGTGACCAATATAGATGCGGTCAACGATGTTATAGAGCAGATTGATAAGCTGCGCAGCTACCGTAGGGACAGCAAGCTTGAAAAGAAGCTTCCCGATCGGTTCTTTCCCCAAAAAATCTTTGTTTTCATTCATTGTGAAGAATCCCTCTCAAATGAGTATA
Source organism: Clostridia bacterium (assembly GCA_045579195.1). Classification (GTDB taxonomy): domain Bacteria; phylum Bacillota; class Clostridia; order Christensenellales; family CAMQZB01; genus JAZNLR01. The sequence continues at coordinate 9,437 of JAZNLR010000094.1, forward strand.
GAAAGCCGCAGCAAATTTACCGCGGCAGTTTCATCAGATGATTTCGAGCTCGTTTGCGCTTGGGAACGGCGGATATTCGTCGTCCAGCGTGTCAGAGTACCAGTACGCAACGGAGGATATGTCATCCTGCAAGGGGAGGTATCTTCCCTCACTTCTCCAGCCGAGCGCCTGAATGGTGACCTTAATGTCCTTTTTGAAGTAAATCGGGTCAACGATGTGCCAGCGGTACATATCGAAATACCTCTGCGCGAGATACGTGCCGTCCGTATCCCCCACCTTGGAGAGCCCGGAGTACGGCGTGGAGAACTCGATATATTTGCCGTTAACGTCGAAGTTATATGCACCGCAGAAGTAATCTTCCGTTCCCGTTCCGCAGATGCTGGGGAAATCTGTGTCTCCATCGAGATAGAACTTGATCTCGCCTTCCCCCCACCATCCGTTGGACTTCACGCCCCAGTGGAGGTACGTTCCAACGTACTGTCCGTTGCCCTTGATGTTGTCAAGGATGGTATATTCCGTTGCATAGGGAAGCGGATTGACTCTTCTGAACTGTGCGTGGAAATAAAGGCTGTCTTTGCTGATCTCCTTTTCCTCGCAGTCGATCTGGTAATACACGTTGCACTCCGCAGCGCCGATATTTTCAATCTCCACGCGGAATCCCTTGAAGTACGGCATTTCAAAATAGCAGTTCATCGCCTTGCCGGGGTTATAACAAACCGCAAGGCTGCTGATCTGGCGGTATGCAGACACGCGATTGTCCGCAGAGCAGAAGAAGTCGGAAAGCGGGACGCAAACCGAGGGATTTTTGTGCCCGTCAAAATATATTTTCAAAATGAGCAGTCTGCCGGCCTTGCTGCTGTCCGTGATCCAAATGTGCTTGATTGCGCCCTGCCCGGTAACGTCGGCAAGAACAGCGGTCTCGCCCGCACCCACCACAAGGAAGGGATTCACTTTCCAACCCTGGCCGAGCTCACGTGCAGCATAGGATGCGCTTCCCGTCACGGCTCTAGCACCGCCGCCCTTCTCCCCCGTCAGGTTTTCAGGGCAAACAGAAAACGTTTTGATTTCCTTCTTTAAGCACAACTGACTCAACATTTTTGATTCCTCCAAAACTCATTAACCCCATTATAGCAAAAGCAGCTGCTTTTTTCCACCCTTTTGGCTGCCTTTCAGAAAAAAGATTCGCTTTTGGCTGCCCGAATTCGCGCCGATTCTTTCCTTTCGCTCCTTTTGTGCAAACCCAAAAAAATAGGGTTGACATTTTGTTCAAGAACATTTAGAATAAAGATAACATTGTTTTACAAAGAGGAAGAAAACTATGGCAAAAAAAATCCCTATTTCCGTCAAGTTGGCAAAGCGGAAGTATCGCCCCGCGCCCAGACCCTTTGCCGCTTTTTATAAGTTCGTGATGGTTGACCTCGTCGGCCATAAGTATAAACCGAACTTCCACATCATTGACGACGTGAACGACTGTGACGGACCCTGCATCGTCATCTTCAATCACCTCTCACGCATTGACCACGTTTACGTCTGCGGCGCAACCTACCCGAGGATCACCAATATGATGGCGGGATACAGCGAGTTTTACCGCAAGAAATTCTCACTCCTGTTCGCGCTTGACAAGGTCATTCCGAAGAAGAATTACTCCCCCGACGAGATTGCCATCCGCGCCGTTCGCGACGTCCTTCGAAAGGGCGGCTGCGTAACGTTTGCGCCCGAAGGCCTCGCCAGCGATTACGGCGGAAATAAGCCCATCGTTCCCGGAACGAGCAAGATGTTCAAGATCTTCAAAGTTCCCGTGTACTTCTGCCACCTTGAGGGGCAGTACTTACAGAACACCAAAGTCTGCCTCGACGAACGCCTCGGCGAGACACACGCAACGATGTCCCTCCTCTTCTCCAAGGAAGACGTTGCAAGACTCTCCGTAGAAGAGATGGATGACATCATCAACGAAAAGTTTAAGCGCAATGAGTACGCTTGGAACAGGGAAAAGAAGATCAAGTGGAAAACGCACGGCCGAATTTGCCACCGCTTGGAGGACTTCTGTTTCTGGTGCCCCAAGTGCGGCAAGGAGTTCACAATGACGGGCGAGGGCGACAAGATCACCTGCTCGCATTGCGGAAACGGCGCGTCGATGGACGATTATTACCAGTTCCATCCGTTTGAAGACGCCGTCATCCCCGAAGATCCTTACGAATGGGTGGAGCAGGAGCGCGCAAACATCATCCGCGAGATCCGCGAAAACCCGGATTACTTCTTTGAGGATGAATGTCAAATCGGAAACCTCGACGAATATAAGCTGGTCGGCAAGAATAAGACGAGCTTCATCGTCGGTGAAGGCAAGATCCGCATCGACCACAAAGGCTTGCATTACAACGGAACAAGACACGGCGAACCCTTCTCCTTCTCGGTTGGCTATAAGGAGCTTTACACCCTCATCACCGAAGTGGATTCCAGCTTCTTCAACTTCTACTTGCGCGGGGAGTACTTCGATATCTTCCCCAAACACAAGACGGTCGGAAAGTTCAGCCTCCTCGTCGAGGAAATGCACCGCTATCACGTCAATTTCTATAAGAACTTCAAGTGGAAAGAACACCTCTATGAAGGGCTGGAACTTGGCATCGACTTAAAAGAGTAAACAAAAAAGGCTCGAAACAGATCGTTTCGAGCCTTTCCTTTTGTGAAGAGCGGACGAAAAAGATATTTTGGGGAGTTTTCGTATGGACTCGAACTCATGCGTCTTAATCACGCCAAAGGCGTGTATA
>JAZNLR010000095.1:0-2284 GCA_045579195.1 Clostridia bacterium
CTTCGCGAAGGAACGGTGGAAAAAATTCCGCTTTTTGACTACGTTTACCACGCTTACGGCGCATTGAGAATGGATTCCTTTATGGTTCCGGTCCAATCGACGGGGGACGGATTCTATCACGCGACAGGATTCACTGCCCTCAATGGAGGGATTCCCGAATTCAACTTCGAGTTCTATAATTTGTCTGCGATTGCTGATAATCTCCATTTGCCGTATGTTGAGTTCATTGATGAGCTCGGAAAGGCAAGAACGACTTATGGAAAAGAGTTTCTTGTCTATGGCGATATGAGAAAAGCGCCGAAGGTCAGCAACAAAACTGTTTCGTATCATTACCTCAATCAAAACGTCTCGGATGGAACGGGTGTTTTGGAAGGAGATGCAACGTACGACCAGGTGCTCACCTCGGCTTATGAACACGACGGAAAGATCGGAATCTTCTTGTTGAACATTGCAAATAAAAAGACGTCCACAAAATTCGTTTTGGAAGCAGAGCGCTTCTATGGCATAAAGAACGGTGAAGTCAAGCTCTATGACAAGACAAGTAGAACATACAAGACGATTGCCGTGATTGAAAACGGGGAAGCAAACTGCAGCGTGCAGCTTCCTTCCAGAGAAGTTGTGATGTTGGTGATCGAATAGAGGGAACGTCCTTTTTATTAAGGCAAGAATTTGTTTGATTTACTTTGGTGATGATGATGTCAATCTTTAAAAAGCGAAATAAAACACAGTTTGCAAATTACGATCATTACGACAATCCTTTGGCAAAGACGAAAGTCGGCGGAAACCGCAAGCTTTCGGTGTGCGAGAACGAAACGACTTTGACGTTGGAAAACAAAAAGGTGCGGATCGTTTTTCACAAAAAGAATGGATCTATCACAGAGTACGTCAATAAGGAGACAAAACAGTTTCTGGTGAAAGGTGCGGCGGAAAAGGCTGCATTCACCGTGAACTATGTGGACCACGAAGTCAACGATGGCATTTTTTCCTGGAGAGTTTCGAAAAATACGGATGTACTTAAAGAGCTTGAGTTCGTTTGGGACGTTTGCGGGAACACAAGGCTTGTGACTCACGCGCGCCTGGAAAAGGGAAGCGATACCGTAAGCTTTGACATTGCGATTGAGAATAACGTTCCTGAGGCTTATATCGTTTCGGTGGAATATCCGATCTTAAATGATATCTCCGCGCTCTATGGCGACGGTTCGCGTGATCAGTTTGTTTCTCCTGTTGCAACGGGATTTATGTTCTATAATCCGGCAACAAGCTTGAACTATGAAGATCACAGATTCCGTGGAATTACAAAGCAAAAGGGGCTTTATCCTGCAGGCTTTGAGTACCCCATGCAGTTTATGGCGTATATCACGGAAAATATCGGCGGCTTCTATATCGTGACGAAAGATGGCGGTTCCACTGTCAAGAGCTTCACGTTTATGGGAATCGGAGACAAGAAAATCCGTGCGAGCGTTCATCACTATCTTGATGATACTGCTGAAGTGAATGTTCAGTTTGGTTATGAGATTCAAATCTCCAACCTGACGAAGGGATATTGGCAGGAAGCAGGTGACCGTTATTTCGAATTTGCAAAAGAGCAGGTTTGGATGCAAAAGGGACGCGCGGAAGACCGTGATGACATCAACAAAGAACTCTATGAAGAAACCGTTCTTTGTAACTTTGGAATCATTGGTGGAAGAACGGAAAAGATCGGAAAAGGGAGAAAAGAAATTTACGATCTTTACAGCAAGACCATCAGCGGAAAGATGTTCAACATCTATCATTGCTTATGGTACCAGATGAATAAGCAGAATGTTTTCCAAACGGATATGGAGTCCTTTTTCCCGCCGCTGATCGATTCTGATTTCTTGCAGTACGTCAAAGATCAGGGTGACCTCGTTCAGTTCTTTGAGTTTAACACCATCTTTAACCGGAAGTATCCCGGCGATGTGACCAAATTTCCGTTTGAAGACTGGGCAATGACCATGGCGAACGGTGACCGACACCTGTTCACTTCGAGCGCGGGATGGTTTGAGTACTACTACATGTGTCCGACCGAAGAGAAATGGCTCGAATTTGCATATAACAAGGATCGCAAGCTATTGGAAGAGTTTGGACTTGACGGCCTTTATCACGACGTTGGAACGGGCGCTGCAACGCCTCCTCAGTGTTATAACAAGGAACATGCTCACGGAACGAAATGCAACATGATCCCGTACTTTGTGGAGCAGGAGAAACAGGCGTTTGAGCTCGCAAAAGAATACGGCGTTTATGCGGTCGGTCAAGAACTCACCTA
>JAZNLR010000096.1:0-10490 GCA_045579195.1 Clostridia bacterium
TGACCTCGTCCTTACCAAGGACGCGCTCTACCGACTGAGCCATAGCAGCAAACTCATCTTCAGCCTTCTTATTATATTGAATTTTCACCTGATTGTCAAATGAAAACGGGGCTTTTTGAAAAGTATTTATCGCATCCGCAAAAAAGTTAAAACGAAAGGCGCAAGTTTCCCTGCGCCTCTTTTGTCTGTTTTCCGAATTTCGGTGTTTTTTGATTACTTGTCTTCCGAAATGGTCTCTTTCAGGCTTGCGAGCAAACCGGAAACGTTCTGAATCTCGCTCGGAACAATGATCTTCGTGCTCTTGCCGTCCGCAAGCGCCTTGAGCGCTTCATAGCCCTGCAACGTGAGGTATGCCGCGTTCGGATTTGCATTGTTGATGAGCTCGATTGCACGCGCCTTACCTTCAGCTTCTTCGATGAGAGCCTCTTTCTCTGCGGCTGCGCTCAAGATGCGAGCTTCCTTCTCTGCTTCTGCGCGAAGGATCTTTGCTTCCTTTTCACCCTCTGCAACGAGAATGCTGGACTTCTTTTCACCTTCTGCACGCAAGATCTGCTCACGGCGTTCACGCTCTGCACGCATCTGCTTTTCCATGGCGTCCTGAATGTCCTTCGGGGGAAGGATGTTCTTCAGCTCAATTCGGTTGATCTTGATGCCCCACGGATCGGTTGCCTCGTCAACGATCAAACGCATCTTGCTGTTGACGACGTCACGCGAAGTGAGGGTTTCATCGAGTTCCATTTCACCGACGATGTTTCGAAGCGTCGTTGCGGTCAGGTTTTCAATTGCCGCGATCGGGCGCTCAACGCCGTAAGAATAGAGCTTCGGGTCTGTGATCTGGCTGTAAACAACGGTATCGATCTGCATCGTAACGTTATCCTTGGTGATAACGGGCTGAGGTCTGAAGTCCATCACCTGCTCTTTTAAGCTGATTGGCGTGCTGCAGTGGTCAAAGATGGGGATAACCATGTGAATGCCCGTGGTCAATGTTCTGTGATATTTTCCAAGGCGCTCAACAACAACCGCCGTGGACTGGCGAACAACGCGTACGCTGGATACAAGAATGATCAACGCAAGCACGAACAGGACAATCAAAACAACAACAATAGGGTCCATAATAAAATCTCCTTTTATTTTATTCCTTTTCCGACGTTTCGACGCGCGAAACGAGCAACTTGTTTCCTTCCAGGGCGATGATGCAAACATCCTCACCGACCGCGAGCGGAGCTCCGCTCACTTCACGAACTGTCCAGACGACGCCGCCAATCTTGGCGCTTCCGTTTTCCATGTCCGATGCGGGCGTTTCCATGCGAACCGTTTTGCCGATCAAGCTGTCGGCATTCGTTTTCTCATCCACGCCTTTCAGGAGATACTTTTTCGCAACCCGACGCAAGAAGACCAGACAAACCACGCTGATGATCATAAACGCGAGAATCTGCCAGTACCAGCCGACACCGGGAATGCAAGAGAGCAACATTGCAACAAGTCCGCCGAGGGTAAACCACACGCTGACAAGTTCTGCCGTCGCAATTTCAGCAATGATGCTGAGGGCGCAAATTGCAACCCAAATCCAAAACATAAGATCCATATTTTGTCCTCCTTGATTATATTATAGCATATTTTGCAAAAATTTTAACTCTTTATTGTGTTATTCTAATGAGTCCTTAAGGAACCTAGGAAATTCTAAAACATTTATTGATACGTTTTTTAATTTATTTGAGGTTTTTCTCGTTTATTTCAAGTTTTTCTCGCTTTTTTAAAAAAAAGAACCGCAGAGATAAATCTTCTGCGGTTCTATCTTTTTATCAAATATTCGGTGGAAGTGTGTGATAATAAATCACCAAAAACAGGACGGACAGCGCGAAAAACACTGCGCCTGCCACCAAAAGATACCCAAAGGAACGCGGCTTTTCAGACTGTGCAACGCGATAATCATAGAACGTTTTATATTTTCTCGTCGGATCGCGCCGCATCATCGAGAAGAGACACGACAAGCCGTACGACAGCATATCAAACGTTCCGCCCTTCGTTGCAATCACAAGCGCACCATAGCCCGTAAGCAAAACCGCGGGAACAAAACCTGCGTCGCTCAGCGCTTGGAAAACCTTGTGCGTCTCTGTCTCGTGGAAGACGTCTTTTGCAAGAAGCACCAAGACGAAAACTCCGAGGCCAACGCCGGTCGCAATCAGGAAGCGTTTCAAGAAACTCATTTTGCAGCCAACTCCGCTTTGTATTTTTCGAACTCTGCGTCGTTGCAGTAAATGAAGTGTCCCGGGGTGATCTCACGCATCGTCGGCTGGTTCACCGTGTAATCATGCTCTGCGAGCGGATTATAGATGATTCTCTTTCTCTGCTTCTCAAAGTGAGGGTCAGGAAGAGGAATTGCCGAAAGCAACGATCTCGTGTAAGGATGGAGCGGATTTGCAAACAGCTCGTCGCTGGTTGCGAGCTCGACGATCTTTCCGAAGTACATAACGGCAATGCGATCCGAGAAGTACTTTACGACGGAGAGGTCGTGCGCGATGAAGAGGATCGTGAGGCCGAGGGTCTCTCTCAATTCATTGAGGAGGTTGATGACCTGCGCCTGAATGGAAACGTCCAACGCGGAGATCGGCTCGTCCGCAATGATGAGCTCAGGCTTCAAGACGATCGCGCGCGCGATTCCGATACGCTGTCTCTGTCCGCCGGAGAACTCGTGCGGATAGCGGGAAGCGTGCTCAGGAACGAGACCAACGAGGTCAAGAACACGGAAAACTTCACGGTCGATGACTTCCTTGTCGGTGACTCCGCGGATGATCAAGCCTTCGGCGATGATCTCACGAACAGTCATTCTGGGGTTCAGCGAAGCAATCGGATCCTGGAAGATCATCTGCATCTTGTTCATGATGCGATCCTTGCTTGCGAACTTAACAGCTTCCTTCTTTTCCTTTTCGATTGCCTTCTTATCTTCTTCACTTGCAGCAGCGAGCTTCGGCGCATACTCTGCCTCGACGAGCTCCATCTGCTTCTTTGCGTACTCACGGTTGCAGAACTTGTGGTCGAACTTTGCGGAGCGAATGTTCTCAGCCTGCTCGGCAACAATTGCAACGCAACGCTTGTCGCTCTCCTCGATCTGCGTCTGGTAGCGCGCGGTAATCTCAGCCTTGTTTGCTTCAGAAGCGTTCTTCAGCTCTTCTGCAAGCTTTGCCTTGATCTCCTTGACTTCACGCGCGTTTGCCTCTTTTGCATCCTTGATTGCCTGGCGGTACGAGCGGACACCTGCGCAAATGCGCTGGCCTTTGAAATACACCGAGCCACCGGTGATGTCATAAAGACGGATGATGGAGCGGCCGGTCGTGGTCTTTCCGCAACCGGACTCACCTACAAGGCCGAAAACTTCGCCCTTGTGGATTTCAAAACTGACGTCGTTGACAGCCTTGAGCTGTCCCTTGCCCATTTTGAAAAACTGTTCCAAATGCTCAACGCGGAGCAGAACTTCTCTTTCGTCAGTCATTCTTCTTTACCTCCGCACTCATTCTTTCGATTCTGTCCGTCACAATCTTCGGCGGATCAACCTTCGGTGCATTCGGATGGAGCAACCAAGTTGCCGCGCTGTGGGTTTCGGAAACTTCGATCATCGGCGGCTGCTCTTCGAAATCGATCTCGAGAGCATATCTGTTTCGAGCCGCAAATGCATCTCCCTTCGGGGGATAGATCATGTTCGGCGGCGTTCCGGGGATTGCTTCCAGCTTCTCCTTGGTGTCAAGGTCGGGCATGGAGGAGAGGAGCGCCCAAGTGTACGGATGGCGCGGATCATAGAAGATGTCGTCGCTCGTGCCGTACTCAACGATCTTTCCTGCGTACATAACCGCGATGCGGTCAGCCATATTCGCAACGACGCCAAGGTCGTGCGTGATGAAGATGACCGTGAGGTTACGTTCCACTTTGAGTCGGTTGATGAGTTCAAGGATCTGAGACTGGATGGTAACGTCGAGCGCGGTGGTCGGCTCGTCGCAGATGAGGATATCCGGGTCAGCAGCGAGCGCGATCGCGATAACGATACGCTGTCTCATACCGCCGGAGAACTCGAACGGGTACTGGTTGTAACGAATGGCGGGCTCAGGGATACCTACTTCTTCGAGGAGCTTGAGCGCGCGCATCTTTGCCATACGCGGAGTGACCGTGTAAGCAACGGCGGAAGCCTGTTCTTTCAAGAAGTCGATGAGCTCAATGGAGCGAGCCTTTGCGTCGTAATTCTTCTCGTTTTCAACCTGTGCGGTGTAATTTGCCTCAAGGCGTCTCAAGATCTGACGGATGTTCTTCTTCGTCAACTCGAGGTCAACCAAAACTGCGGGAACAACCTTCCAATCGGGAGCCTTTCCGCTTTCGATGAGGCGCTTTCTCTTTTCGGTCTGCTTGTCGAAGCGAGCCTGTTCCTTCGGGTTTTTCTTCACACCAATGAAGTACTTATCCGCGAAGTTATTCATGCTGCTTCTGAAGGTGAACTCGTCGCTGTCCTTCTTGACGGCGAGCTTGTCGATCGCACCTTCCACCTCACTTGCAAGGCTTGCGATGAGCGCGCGGGTTGCCTTTTCGTCCAAGGTCTCTGCGCGGAAGAAGTCGATTGCGTCATGAAGCTTTGCAACGAGCGCTTTCTTCTTCGCGAGGGACTTCTCAAACGAATGCTTCACGCCGATCTGCATCAGGTCGATAAACGCAAGCATAAAGTCCTCGTCGAGGTACTTTCTGGTCATAGCGTTCAGCTCTGCCATCGGAATTGCGGAGAGGTCTGCCTCGGGGTTCTTTAAGATGTAATATCCGAGGGTAAAGTAATTGGGTTTTTCCTTCTTCGTTGCCTCGGCAAGGATACCTTTGAGTTCCTGCAGCTTTGCAAGCGTTCCACCCGTGACGATCGCGTCAAGCGTTCCTGCGGCGGAAACTGCAGCGATTTCCTCTGCAAGCGCAGGAGCCTTCGGAGCTTCAGCGATTGCGGTCAAAAGCGCGCGGATCTCCTCGCTCTCGGGAACGACAGCGGGATGGATGGAAGCTTCTGCACCCTTGACGATGGAAGCGATAACGCGCTTTGCATCCACTTTCTGCTTCTTCTCAATGAGGAAGAGCACGTCTGCAATCTCAGCAACGGTCTCGTCTGCGCGACGGACAGCGGTGTTGAACTTATCTTCGAGCTTTTTGCTCATGATGCAGAACGAGTCAAACGTCTTGCACTGTTCTGCGTTGTTCTTGATCTCTGCTGCGCTCTTTCCCTCTGCGGTCATGACTTCGTCAATGCTCTCGTTGAGGAGTTTGAGCTTGGTGTTAAAGGTCTTTCTTGCGTTCTTCTGGCTGGACTTTCCTTTCAGGATCATTGCCTCGGTGAGCTGTTTTCCGACCTTCATGATCGGGTTCAAGCTGGACATCGGATCCTGGAAGATCATCGCGATTTTGTCACCGCGGATCTTGTGGAAATCGTCTTCGGAAATCTTCAAAAGGTCCTGTCCGTCATAGAGGATTTCGCCGCCTTCAACGATGGAGTTGCCGGCGAGGATTCCCATCACGGCACGGCTCGTGACCGACTTTCCGGATCCGGATTCACCAACGATTGCGAGGGTCTCACCGGTGTGAAGGTCGAACGAAACGTCACGAACGGCCTTAACGGTTCCGTTCATCGTGCGGAACGAGATGACAAGATCACGTACTTCTAATTTCTTTTCCATAATTAGTCCTCCACTCCTCTCAACGACGGGTTGAATGCATCACGCAAACCATTTCCGAACAAGTTGAAGCTGATCATCAAGAGCGAGATAAACAGCGCCGGGAAGAGAATGATGTGAGGATGCGAAGCCAAGAAGGAACGTCCGTTTGCGAGCATCGTTCCGACGGAAGTCATCGTGGAGGACTCGAGGTTGACGATACCGAGGTAGGTCAAGGAGGACTCACTGAAGATGACGCCGGGGATGACGAGGATCGAACCGGTGATGATCGTTCCCAAGCTGTTCGGGAAGATGTGCTTAAACATAACGCGGCTGTCCTTTGCGCCGAGCGTTCTTGCCGCCAAGACGTACTCCTGGTTCTTGAAGCGATAGAACTGCATTCTGACGCGGGACGCCATTCCGATCCAGCCGGTCAAGACGAACGCAAACAGGAGCGCGACAACCGGCCCGACTTTATTCGCCAAATGTAGCTGGAAGAGTGACGTCGCGACCATGAACGGGATTCCCGAAAGGATGTCGGAAATACGCTCCATCGTGAGGTCGACTGCGCCGCCGAAGTATCCTTCGATCGCGCCGTAGATCGCGCCGATGGTGAGGTTCAAAGCCGAAACGAAGATTGCGAGCAAGAAGGAGAAGCGTGCAGCTGCCGCAAGGCGGGTGAAGATATCCTGACCCTTCGCGTTCGTTCCGAACAGGAAGGAAGGCTCCTCGCCGTAGCGATAGATAAAGTAATTATACTTGCTGACGCGAACTCTCCAGGAGGGAGCTGCGCTCGTTCCGGTGACGGTTGCATAGCGGAACGTGCCGTCATCCCCTTCCACGCGGATGGAGTGATAGCCATCGTCTGCGCCGCCCTTCAGGTAAAGCGAAACGAAGTTTCCGTCTGCATCGAGCTGCGGAGCGCCGTTCTGTTTGATCTCATACCAGATGTTTGCATCCGACTTGTGCGACTGGATCACAAACTTGGAGGTGTCGACCATGGGGAAGAGAACTTGAATGTTGTTCTCGTTCTGCCACTCCTGAAGCGCCTCGTACTGCGCGGGGGACATATTGAGGTACAGCATTCCGAGGTTGTTGTAAGAATCGATTCTCAATCTATAATAAGTCGAGCCGTTCTCCATCCAGGTGTCCTTGACTTCAACGATCGGGTCAAGGCCGGTTTCCTCGGCGATGCCGCGGTAAACGTTATAGGTGTTTGCATTGACGGTGTTGTTCTTTGCGCCGTCCCATCCGAGGAAGGAAAGGGCGTCACACTTCGGAAGCAACTTTGTGTACTGCAAGTAAGTCGTGTCCGTCAGCGCCTTGGAATAATTCGTTTCGCAGAAGATGGGAACGAAAATTGCGTAAAGAACGAGGATACCGATGATGATCGCGCCAACGACCGAGCTCTTGTTCTTGCAGAAGCGGCGGAATGCATCGCGGAAGTATCCAATGGGCTTGGAGCTGAGCTTCTCGTCGTGGAGTCTTCCTTCCGTGGAAGCAAAGCGGAGTTTTTCTTGCGGGATATTTTTGATTTCGTCTGCTCTCATAATTTATCTCGCCCCCATTCTGATTCTCGGATCGATAAATCCGTAACTGATGTCGACCAAGATGTTCGCGGACAGACCGATTAAGGTATAGAACGCGGACAGCAACATAAAGAAGTTATAGTCCAAGCTCGTGATCGAGTTGATGTACAGCGCGCCAACGCCGGGAACGCCGAAGATCTCCTCAATGATGAGCGATCCGGAGATAATGCTGATGAACTCACCGATGATCATCGGGAAGATCGGAACCATCGCGTTGCGGAGCGCGTGGCGCAAAGTTGCCTGACCTCTCGTCAAACCCTTGGTGCGTGCGAGCAACATAAACTCACTCGTGAGAACTTCGGTCAGCTCCGCGCGGGTGAAACGCGTGAGACCTGCGACCGTTCCGAACGCAAGCGAGAAGATCGCGGGGAACATCGAAACGAACATGGACCACGTGAAGTAATCCGTGCCCTCGTTCATCAGGAACGGGAACCATTGGAGCTTATAACACAGCACATATTGCACCAAGAACGCATAGACGTAACTTGGGACAGAAACGAAGACCATGACGGCGGTGCTGATGAATCCGTCCTGCCACTTGTTCTTCTTCAAAGCTGCGTAAATACCAAACGCAAGTCCGATAGGCACGCTAATGAGCATGGAGTAGAAGTTGAGCAACATCGTCGGGGGAAGTTTCTCCACGAAGATCTGCCAACAGTCCTGTCCGAAGTACAGCTTTTCGCTCAAGCCCCAATCGCCACCGAAAAGGGTTCTCTGCAAAAAGATGAAGTACTGCTCGATGAGCGGTTTGTTATAGCCGAGCAATTCGCGTCGATTTTCAATGAGCTTTTGGTCCTGACCGAATGCCTCAGCGTCCTGCACGGGCAAGAGGCGAATCAGGACAAAGCAAATTGTGATAATCGCCAAGAACGTCAAGAACATCAACGCGATTCTCTTTAAAACGTATTTCAGCATAGCTTTCTCCTTATTTTTGCTTTACTGTTTTCAGTCAAAGTCCGTCTTCCTTACGAAAGACGGGCATTCACTGAAAATAGCAAAGAATCAAAAATCGGGGCAGTTCCCTGCCCCGATCTTAATTCTGAGCAATCCGATATTAAAGCTTCGGCTTACTTGTAGTTCAAAACGCCACCGTTTTCAGCAACGAATGCTGCCCACTCACTGTCGGTGTAGTTATAGGTCATGTACTTAAGACCGCCACGGCCAACACCGTAGATGTACTCTTCGGTGTAGTACTTGATCTTCATACCCTTCAAGGAAGCGGAGGAGTCGTCGATCAACGGAATCATGTCGTACTGCTCGAGGACTGCCTTCTCGATTGCTGCGAGGATCGGAGTCTTGGTCTCGTAGTCTTCGCCGTCGAGCTTAACTTCAACGCTAGCGCCCTTGGAGCTCAAAACTGCGCCGGACTTTCCGCCGAGGATCTGCGTCCAAGCATCGAGGGAAGCGGTGTACGTGTCGGTCACGCCTTCTTCCAAGGTGGAGAGGGTAACTTCAACGTCAACGAGGGTGGTATCCCAACCCTTGTCGTAACGGAGGGACTCATCATTTCCGGAGTATACGGAAACGAGACCGTACGGGTTCAAGGTGGAGCCGGTGAAGCCTACGCCGAACAACAAGTCAACCTGGTTGTTTCTGAGTGCATCGCCAAATCCGTTTCCGATGGTGTCGTCCTTGGAGAACGTGAGCTTGCCTTCGAGCTTCGTGCCCTTAACTGCCTCGGTGTAGTTGTTGACGAGGAAGTCATAGCCGTTTACATAGAATGCAGAGGTAGCGGACGGGAGACCGATCTTAATTTCGATCTTGTCGTCAGCATCCATCAAGCCTTCAGCAATTGCCTTGTCGTAAGCTGCGTCGAAGAGCTTCTTTCCGCCTTCGAGGTCGTATCCGGTGATGGATGCGATTGCAGCGTCCTTATCAGCATAGAGCTTGCCTTCGCCGATGTCGTCGCCCAAGCCCCAGAATGCGATGAGTGCATCCTTAGCTTCCTCGGTGGTTCTGTAAGCAAGACCGGTTTCCGGGTTAGCGATGATGATGTTCGAGAAGACGCCGAATGCAGCGTTGTTGGTCGGGGAAGTTGCAAGAGCGAATGCAGCACGGTCAAGGGAGAAGGACAATGCCTGTCTGAATTCCTTGAGGGTGAGGATCGTCTTGTTGATGTTCTCGCCAGCGAGCTTCTGCTGTTCTTCGAGAGCGGTCTTGTTCGGGTTCAAAGCCATGAAGAAGGTGGAAGCGTCGGTGGTGTAGTAGGTGTGGTCAGACATCTGGTATTCTTCCATGTCGTTAACGGTCAATCCGTAAGAGTCGAGCTGTCCGGAGAGGAACATCTGGAGTCTCGTGGAGTCGTTGACAACGCGGGTTACCTGGATGGCATCGGTCTGGTAGAGGGTCGGATCATTTGCAGCATCCTTATATCCATACCAGTTGGGGTTCTTTTCAAGCTTGTAAGACTTGTCCTTCTGGAAGTACGTGAGCTTGAACGGTCCATAGGACTTCGTGGTCTCAACGGAAGTTCCGAAGCTGTTGGTGTAAACGCCGTTGTTCTCGGAAGCGCAGCTGTCGTAAAGGTCAACAGGAACGAGCTGAGATCCGGTCAAGTTGTAGAGCAAGTAGAAGCCCTTGAGTTCCTGATCGAGGATGTAAACGAGCTCGGTGTCGGAAACAGCCTTGATACCAACGTTCTCAAAGTCAACTGCGGGGAATGCGCCTTCGCTCAACAAGAAGTGGATTTCTTCACCGGGAACAGCGCCCCAGAAATCGCCCCAGATCTTGTTCCATTCAGCGAGCATCTTTTCGTCTTCCTTGATTTCCTTCAAGGTCTTGCCGTTCATGGTTGCAACAACGTCGAGGTCAAGGTCAATACCGTAGTTGTCCTTAATGTACTTAGCGCAAGCTGCTGCATCATAGGACTCAGGGAATCCAAAGTACGTTCTGAAGTAGTTCACGCCTTCGCACTCGAGCCACTCGGTGTTCTGAGCGGTGTTTCCGAGAGAGAAGTAAAGGGTGTCGTCCTTGTCTGCGGAATAGTCAGCCTCAGACATAAGATCGGTTGCGGGGAACACGCCTTCCTGTCCCTGGTAGAGGTAATTCTGAGCGTTGTGAACAACGAAATCACCTGCGTACATATAGTCGTCCGCACGGCTGTTCTGAGCCTTCGGATCGAGCAATCTCTTTGCGGACTCAACGAAATCCTGAGCCTTGATCGCGGTTCCGTCTTCCCACTTCAGGTCGTCACGGATCGTGATCTTCCAAGCAAAGTCGGATCGTAGCCATGTCG
>JAZNLR010000097.1:0-8956 GCA_045579195.1 Clostridia bacterium
ACTGCTCATTTCTGCTGCTATAACGGGAGGAGAAATTGAGCTTTTTTATGCATCCTGTGAACATATTTGCGCTTTAATTTCAAAATTGAGTGATTCCGCTTGCAAAATTACATCAAATAATGGTAAAATCTATTTGAAAGCACCAAGGCGCGGTGTCGCTGTGAACTTTATCCGCACGATGCCGTATCCCGGTTTTCCAACTGATTTACAGGCACAAATGCTTGCTTATGCATGTGTGTGTGATGGTATGACCATCGTTGAGGAAACGCTCTTTGAAACGCGCTTTAAACATGCTGCTGAACTCTTAAAGATGGGTGCAAGAATTAACGTTCGTAAGAACACGGCAATCGTGAGTGGAGTTCCACGCCTTCACGGCGCAGAAGTAACTGCCCATGATTTGCGTGGAGGTGCGGCTCTCATTTTGGCAGGGCTTGCCGCTGAAGGGGAAACCGTAGTTTCAGAGATTTCGCACGTGGACAGAGGATATGAGTCCATAGAGAGAACTTTGACAAAGCTTGGTGCAAACGTAAAAAGACAAAATTGATCCGAAGGAGTTTGTTCTCCGACGGGTTTGGAGAAGGAACATGAAGGCAAAAAAGATTGTTATGGTAGTCGTCATCATCCTCAGCTTTATCGTTTTTTTGACGATGATTGCGACACTGGCATTCCAAGTGAAGGAAATTGAAATTGTCAAGACAGCTCCGTTTGACGTGCTAAACGAGGGACAAATTTCGAGTTACCTTGACTTTATTGAGGGGGAGAAAATCGTCTTTTTAAAGAAGGACGAACTTGCGCTTCAGCTTAAGAAAGAATTTCCTGCGTTGAAAGTCATTGGCATTGAACGTGTTTTTCCGAGCACGGTCGTTTTCTATCTCTCGGAACGCATTAAAGTCTTCTGTGTCAAGAGCGGAAATGAATTCGTCTTTTTTGACCGTGACGGATTCTACCTTGGGAACAACGTTGCGAATGAAGGTGGCGGAGAGGGCGAAAATATCTTTGCCTGCGTTGAGGTGACGGGGTTTGAGCTTCCTGCCGGCGTGTCCTTCCAGCTTGGTCAGCTTCCCGCTTTTTCGGGGGATGCAAAAAACAAACTTGACATTCTCTCCACGTTTTTCAACACGCTTTCTTTAATTGGGGAAGAAGGGTATTCCGATAAAGAGATCAAACAGTTTATCACATCCATTGAGTTCTTACCGGGAGAGACGATCTTGGTGCAAACTCGTTCGGGCGTCAAGATGCAGATCGAGGCCGCTGGGGACAATCTCGTGAAGAAAGTTCAGGCGGGAATGGCCGCTTTCATTAACGGAAACCTTGAAAATTTCGACATCGCGAACGGTACGATCTTTGTCACCAAGAATTGTGAAATGTCGTATAGCAGTTAAATAAAGAAAAAAGCCCGCTTGAATGTAAACAAGCGGGCTTATTTTTTTTGAATTGATTGACTTTTATAATCTAATCGTAGTATAATTATAACAATAGTGGGCTGGAGCTTTTTTTGTGATTGCTTCACTCATTTTTGGAGTCATAAGACGAATAACTTTCGGAGGAAACTATGGCGCGTTCTAATGTCGCAGCAATTATGGATTTCGGTTCACAGTCCATCACGGTCTTGATTGGTGAGCGTGGAGTGAATAACTCTTTTGTCATCCTTGGGAAGAGCGAGGTGGAGTACGGCGGATATTTCGACGGAGAGTTTGTCGAGCCGGAGTACTTGGGGTCAGCAATAAATGTTGCAATCACGACAGCAGAGACCAATGCAAGAATTAAAATCACGGAGCTCTTCGTGGGCGTTCCAGGCGAATTTACATCCGTTGTTGTCAAAAATTCGATGGTGAACTTCAGCTCGAAACGTAAAATTACAGAAGTGGAAGTTGAAAACCTTTTCGACCAAGAGGATACTTACAAAAACAACGCAAATTACGTCTTAATTAACCGGTCTCCGATCTACTTCACGTTGGATGATAATCGCATGTTGATTGAGCCGATTGGCATGAAGGCAACAAAGCTTGGTGGTTTGCTGTCATATGTCTTTGCGGACAAGGTTTTCTATGACACGGTCAGCGCAATTTTGAAGGCAAATTCAATCACGAACGTTGAGTTCGTTTCGAGTTGTCTTGCAGAGTCGTTGTTCCTCTTTGAGCCGCACGTTCGCGATCGCTATGCTCTGTTGATTGACATTGGTTATATTTCAACGAGCGTCATGATCGTAGGGGGAGAGGGCTTGCTCTATTTGAAGTCCTTCTCGCTTGGTGGTTCGTATCTTGCATATGATCTTTCGACCTGTTTGAATGTTCCGTATATTTTGGCGGACAATTTGAAGCGCAAAATTGCGCTCTCGCTTGAGGTTTCAGATGAGGATCAGTATGAAGTGGATTTCAGAGGCCAGAAGTACGAATTCCCTGCAAAACTCGTTCACGATATTGTCGAAGCGCGCATCGAAGAGATTGCCTCGATGATCAAGAAGTGTATTGATAAGTGCCCGGTTGATTTCCCGAATAACATCTCGTGTTATTTGACAGGTGGTGGAATCAGCTATCTGCGTGGAGGAAAAGAACTTCTCTCCAAGCTTCTGAATCGCGAAATTGAGGTGGCAAAGCCCGCTTTGGAAGGTTTTGAAAGACCGAACCTCTCCTCATCGTATGGCCTTTTGGACCTCGCATTGAAACAAGCAAACAGCCCTGCAAAGGGACTTTTCGAAAAAATATTTAACTGATGAAGGGAGGATTCAACTATGGGATTCAATAACGAAGATATGTTTGACGGCGTCTCGAGAGAGGAGCTTCAGATTTGTAACATTAAAGTCATCGGTGTTGGAGGCGGCGGAAATAACGCAGTCAAGAGAATGAAACTTGCTGGTATCAAGAGCGCAGAGTTCATTGCTGTCAACACGGACAAGCAGGCGCTTATCCTTTCGCAGGCACATAAACTTGTTCAGATTGGTGAAAAGCTTACCAAAGGATTGGGTGCAGGTGCAAATCCGCAGATCGGTGCGGAAGCGGCAGAGGAGAGCAAAGAATTGATCTCTGAGATTATCAAGGGAACCGACCTTCTGTTTATCACGGCAGGCATGGGCGGCGGAACCGGAACGGGTGCTGCTCCTGTTATCGCTCGTATTGCACAGGAAATGGGAATCTTGACAGTTGCTGTTGTAACGCGTCCGTTCAGCTTTGAAGGTCAGAAGCGTGCTGCAAACGCTCAGGCGGGAATCGACAACCTGAAAAAGTATGTTGACACTTTGGTTATCATTCCGAATGAGAAGCTTCTTTCCGTCGTGCCGAAGGGAACGAAGATGTTGGATGCTTTCCGCGTTGCAGATGACACGTTGCGTCAGGGTATTCAGGGCATCTCCGATTTGATCGTCACGCCCGGAATCATCAACCTTGACTTTGCAGATATCAAGGCAATTATGAAGAATCAGGGCCTTGCTCACATGGGCGTTGGCCGTGCTCGCGGTGAGAATCGTACGATTGAGGCTGTCAGACAGGCTGTTTCCAGCCCGCTTCTTGAAACCACCATCGAAGGCGCAACTGGCTTGATCATGAACGTTGCGGGAAGTGTTGATGAGCTTCAACTTGACGAAGTGACGCAGGCGGCGAGCCTTGTCAAGGAAGTTGTCGACAAGGATGCAAACATCATCTTCGGAACGAGCTCGGATGATTCTCTTAAGGATGAGGTTGTCATCACCATCATTGCGTCTGGGTTCAACAGTAAGAAGCCCGCTGAAGAAGTTGTTGCGCCTGTTGAGGAAGAAGTTCCTGTTGCTGTTATGCAGCAGACCGCACCTGTCGAAGAAGCTCCTGTTCAGAACGTCAATCCGTTTGAACCTGCATTTAACCGTCGTGTTCAGGCTCAGCCTGAACCGGTTGCTCAGCCTGTGCAGAAGGAAGCACCAAAGGCAGCGCAGAGCAGCTTTGTGGATGCGGAATCCGAGATTCCGACACCCGTTGCTCCGCTGGTTGAGGATGGAACGATTCCTGTTTATTTGAGAAAATTGCTGAACCGCAAGAAATAAGGAACAACTGAAATTAAAAAACAAAGGCATCGATTTGCTCGATGCCTTTTTGCAAACGATAGATGAAAGGGGTTTTTTAAATGAATTTGAAGGGATTGAAGATTAACTTTTTGGGAGATAGCATCACGGAAGGACACGGCGTAAGTTCCCCAGAAAACTTTTATCCGACGCTGTTAAAGAAGGATGTTGAACTTGCCGAAGCGAGAAATTACGGTATTGGCGGAACGCGCTTCGCAATTCAAAAGAATAAGGTGGCGCCCATTGATTATTTGGCGTTTACAGAGCGTTTTTCAGAAATGGATGACGATGCTGACGTTGTGGTTGTCTTTGGTGGAACGAACGATTTTGGCCACGGTGATGCGCCAATTGGATGCTTTGACGACAGAACACCAGACACGTTTTATGGCGCTTGTCACGTCCTTTTTTCAGGACTCATCAAGAAGTATCTTGGAAAGGAGATCGTTATTTTGACTCCAATGCACCGCGATTTTGAAAGGAATGAGTTTGTTCCCGGGAAAGGGGACCATCCTTATATTCTTGAGGATTATGTCAACATCATTCGTGAAGTTGCCGAATTTTACTCTTTGCCAGTCCTAGATCTCTTCCGAGAAAGCGGACTGCAACCTGCGGTCAAAGAAATTAAGGAAAAATATATGCCGGACGGTGTCCATCCAAACGACGAAGGGCAGAAAGTAATAGCAAAAAAGCTCCGTCACTTCTTGGAATCTCTGTAAAAGAAAAGCATAGCGTTAGCTATGCTTTGTGTTCGTTATTTCAATTCGGCAGGCGGCGTATTGAGTGTTTCCTCGTCGATTTCATCATAAAAGAGTTCGGAATTTAGATTTCGAATCGCTTTGATGAAGTCCTTATATTCAGAGAGTTTGATGTTCACGACAAGAAAACGAACGTCGTCGTTTTTTCGGAAATATAAAACTAGTTTTTTTGAAATGCTGAAAACTTTCAGGGAAACGATGTTGGAGCCTTTGATCTCATATGCAATTGGACCAATTGCAATTGAAAGACAGTCTTTTTTGATACGATATCCTGAAAAGAAGAGGAGCCAGGCGCAAATCATCTCGATGAGGAATGCGAAAACAAGAAGAGAGATCTCAAACACAGGATTTGTGGAAGAGAGCTCAAACCACCCAAAGAGCTTGCAAAGATTGAACGCAATCGTGAATAGCACGAACAGCATTGCAATCGGAAGCAGGGCATACATCAGATTCAGTTGAAAGCGGAATTTCGTTTTCATATGTTCAGTATAACACAATCGGATTCACCTTGCAAGTGTCAACGTGAATTTATAAGAAGATTAAAGTGAGGCTTTTGTGACAAAATGCAATTTCGTGACTTGACAATTGAAGACAAAGCGCTTTTTGACACATTTTTGTCATTGGAAAATCCAACGTACGCAAACTGTTTTGACAGCGAATTTGAATTTTCATCACTTTTTTGTTGGAAGGATGATTATTCACTTAAAATTTCTGTGGATGAAATTGCTCTTTATCTTTCAGCAACGTTTGCTGGAAAACAGTTCTATTTCGCGCCGATCGTCAAAGAAAGAAAAGATCTTTCTCTTGCGTTCTCACGATTGGAAGAGCACGCAAAAGAGAAAGGGGAAGAGCTGATTCTTGCCGGAGTTGGCGAAATTAAAAAGAAGGCATTGGAAGAAGTCGTTAAAAAGGATTACCGATTCTTTCCCGATCGAAACAACTATGAGTATCTCTATCTTTCCAAAGATTTAATTTCATTGGAGCACCCATCGCTTTCCTATAAACGCCAGATGAAGCACGCGTTTGAAAAGCGTTTTGACTTCCGTTTTCGCAAAATTGAGCCGTCGGATATAGAGGAGATTTTAGGGCTTGTGCAAACTTGGAAAAATGAAAGACACGCCGATTCTTCTGACTATCAAGCGATTTTCAATGCGATGAAGTACTATGAAAAGCTCAATTTAGTGGGTGCAGTGATTGAAATCAAGGGAAAAATCCGCGCTTTCTCGATTGGGGCTTACGGAAGATGTGGTGTCGGCATTGTTCTTTTTGAAAAGGCGGAAGGTAAGTTTATCGGGCTTTATCCTACTATGATGAACCTCTTTGCGAGTGAGTTTTTCAGAGGGGTGAAATACATTAACCGTCAGGAGGATATGGGACTTTCCGGGCTTCGAGATTCTAAGCTTTCCTATCACCCGTGCGGGTTCGCACCAAAGTATACGTTAATGAGGGCGCTTGTTTATGAACGTTAAAGAGGAGTTGAAATTTTTATATCGATCTTCTTTTTCCGATTCCGAGAAGTATGTTGATTTTTTCTTTGAGAATGTTTATGATGAGAAAAACGTCGTTTTCGTTCGTGAGAAAGGAAAGATAGTTTCTGCATTACACATTCGCCCGTGCTCTGTTTCGCTTGGGAATCGTTCGCTTTCTTGTGGCGTTATTTTTGCGGCTGCAACTCTGCCGGAGTTTCGTAAAATGGGGTATTTTCGTACAGTCATGCATACAGCACTTCGTAAGATGCGTGACGAAGGTTTTGTCCTTTCGATGCTTTATCCCTTTTCTCATGAGTACTATCGTCAATTTGGTTTTGAAACGTTGACCTTTGCAAAACGTATTTCTGCAAAAGAAGGAGGGCAACCTTTTGTTTTGCGGAAGATTTCTGAAAAAGACACTCAGCTTTTACATGAACTATACTGTTCCGTTCAAAAGGAATATGATCTTTCGTGCATTCGTTCCGTTGAGCAGATGCAAAATGTTGCAAATGAGCTTCTTTGCGACGGAGGAGAGGGATATCTCATTTTGGAAGGAGATAAACCGTTGGGCTATGCGCTTTTGGATGCAGGCGAGTTTTGCGAGCTTTGTTTCCCAAGAAACAGAGACGTTCAAAAACTACCGCAATTCATTTTGAAAAATGCGCTTGTTCCGATTGATTTTCCGTGTGAAGGTACGATGGAAGAACATATGATGTTTCGCGTTGTGAATGCAAAAGAGCTTGCGAAGGCTGTAGCGTTGGATGAGTCAGTTTCGTGGCGTATTCTCGATCCGATTTTGGGCGACGTTGTGATTCCATCCGGTAAGAATTCGCTTCCAAAAACCTGTTCCGAGGTTGAATTCTTGCGAATTTCACTAGGGTTTGTCGAAAGTGTTAAAAAAAGTAAGAAAAAAACACCTTATAATTTCAATACAGCGTGGTGATTTGCTTGCTTTTCAAAGGTTGAGACAGTAAAATATTTCTATCTTAATTTACAAAGAGTTTTAAAACTGAAAGGAGAGTTCATTGAAATGATTCAATTATATAACAGACCTACTTACATCCTGGACGGAAGAACCATTCTCAGTGAAGAAGAGGTAAGACGCCTCCCCAATGCTGAATATGAGAAAGGCACGATTGCACACGGGATCTTGACTGCGCACAATCAGAATCAAAATGATGCGCGCAACCTTCAATTGAAGTTTGATGCGCTTGCATCGCACGATATCACGTACGTTGGAATTATCCAAACAGCAAAGGCAAGCGGACTTGAAAAATTTCCCGTGCCGTACGTTCTGACCAATTGCCACAACAGCCTTTGTGCCGTCGGTGGAACCATCAATGAAGACGATCATCTCTTTGGACTTTCCGCGGCAAAGAAGTATGGTGGAATTTACGTTCCTGCGCATCAGGCGGTTATCCACCAATATATGCGCGAAATGATGGCGGGCTGTGGAAAGATGATTCTCGGCTCCGACAGCCACACGCGTTACGGCGCGTTCGGAACGATGGCAATCGGTGAAGGTGGCCCGGAGCTTGTCAAGCAGATTCTTTCAAAGACTTATGACGTGACATATCCCGAGGTGATTGCCGTTGTTTTGAACGGAGAGGTTCGCCGTGGAGTCGGTCCGCAAGACGTTGCGCTTGCAATCATCAAAGCAGTTTTCAAGGACGGCTTCGTGAAAAACAAAGTAATGGAATTTGTCGGTGAGGGGATTTCCAAGCTCTCCGTTGATTTCCGCTGCGGAATTGACGTTATGACCACTGAAACAACGTGTCTTTCCAGCATTTGGATGACGGATGAAAAAGTTCGTGAGATGTTGACCGAGTTTGGTCGTCCGCACGATTATGCAGAGTTGAAGCCCTCAAAAATTGCGAAATATGACGGAGCAATCGTTGTGGATCTTTCAAAGGTTGAGCCGATGATTGCGATGCCGTTCCATCCGAGCAACGTCTATCGCTTGGCTGACGTAATTGCAAATCCTTATGACGTGCTCTCCGAGGTGGAAAATAGCGTTCGTCAGCAGATGGAAAACCCGACGCTTGAATACCATCTGCTTGACAAGATTGAAAATAACAGATTCCGCGTTCAGCAGGGAATCATCGCAGGTTGTGCAGGTGGAACGTATGAAAACCTTGCAGAGGCGGCGCAGATTGTCAAAAATGGCGCTGTCGGATCGGATGAATTTGCGTTTAGTGTGTATCCTTCCAGCCAGCCTGTGTTTGCGAAACTGATTGAAACCGGCGCGATCGGCGAGTTTGTCAAAGCCGGTGCAATTGTGAAGACGGCATTCTGCGGACCGTGTTTCGGCGCAGGGGACACTCCTGCAAACGACACGTTCAGCATTCGTCATACGACGCGCAACTTCCCGTCTCGCGAAGGCTCAAAGCCCGGACAGAATCAAATTGCTTCTGTTGCATTGATGGATGCAAGATCGATTGCTGCAACGGCGGCAAATGGTGGATATTTAACGTCTGCGCTTGACGTCCCATATGACGACAGAATCCCGACTTACACCTTTGATGCATCAATTTATGAAAAGAGGATTTTCTCCGCTTTCGGAAAAGGGGATTCCGGATGTCCGCTCCGCTACGGACCGAACATTGCAGATTGGCCGAATCAAATTGCTCTTTGCAAGAACGTTCTTTTGCGTGCAGCATCGGTCATTACGGACGAAGTGACCACGACAGACGAATTGATCC
>JAZNLR010000098.1:0-8774 GCA_045579195.1 Clostridia bacterium
CTCCCCTCTTCGGGCGGTATTACCACCGCAAGGACGGCGCGCCGCTCGACATCGCCTTTCACGGATACCGCGGCACGGCGTTTCGCGATATGTGCGGCGGTTCACGCATCAGCTTTGAAACGGAACACAATCTCCTTCTCGTCGATCAACGCGCACACGGCTTCAGCAAAGGGCATACGGTCACATTCGGCCTTCGCGAGCGCTTTGACTGCCTCGATTGGATTGCGTATGCAAAGCAACGCTTCTCCGACGACGTGCAAATTTTGCTTTATGGCGTTTCCATGGGCGGTGCAACCGTGCTTTATGCGTCCGAATTTGTCCCCATCAAGAACGTCCGCGGTATCGTTGCAGATTGCCCTTTCACCTCCCCGAAAGACATCATCTGCAAGGTCTGCGAAGATCTTCATCTGCCGCCAAAGATCTTCTTCCCCCTCATTGCTCTGAGCGCAAAAATCTTCGGCAATTTCTCTCCGAATTCCGAATCCTGCATTGACGCCGTCAAGAAAGCTGGCGTTCCCATCTTGCTTCTTCACGGCGAGGAAGACGAACTTGTTCCCTGTGAGATGAGCGCAGAAATTGCAAGATCAAATCCGCTGGTGGAATTTCACTCCTTCCCGGATGCAAAGCACGGAACGAGCGCGATCGTCCATCCGGAAGAATATTGGCAGGTCACCCTTGCCTTTATCAAAAGAGTTTTTAAAGAAGACTGATTCCCTTGTGGGCCGATTTTCCTCGGCTCATTCTTTTTTGAAAATTATACGAACAAATGTTCTAATTTGCTTGACAAACTGTGATATGCGTGGTATATTATAAACAAATGTTCGCAAATGGAGGCGTCGCTTTGGACTTTGAGACACGAATTAAAATCCTGACCGAAGGCGCGAAGTACGACGTTTCCTGCTCCTCCTCCGGCAGCCCGCGCTCAGCGAAAAAAGGACAGCTTGGCAGTCCTGCGCTTCCGGGCTGCTGTCATTCCTTCACGGCGGATGGGCGGTGCATTTCCCTTTTGAAAATTCTGATGAGCAACCGCTGTTGTTATACTTGTAAGTACTGCGTCAATCGCGCAGGCAACGATGTTCCGAGAGCTTCATTGTCGCCCGACGAACTCTGTTCGCTCACCACCGATTTTTACCGCCGCAATTATATCGAGGGGCTTTTCCTCTCCTCTGCCGTTGAAAAGAGCCCAGATCACACGATGGAGCTTCTTCTTGAAACGGTCATCAAGCTTCGCAAAGTTTACCGATTCAACGGATATATTCATTTGAAGGGCATCCCCTCTGCGGATTATTCCCTGTTGGAACGCGCCGCGCGATATGTCGATCGCATGAGCTTAAACGTGGAGCTTCCGTCCGAACAGAGTCTAAAGACGCTTGCTCCGCAAAAGAGCAAGGACGGCATCATCATCCCAATGCGTAAGCTTTCCGCACAGCACGCGGAGGAAAATTCAGCGCGGCACCGCTTCCTTCCTGCAGGCCAGACAACACAGATGATCATCGGCGCAACACCGGATCGCGACAGCAATATTCTTGCGCTTTCACAGGCGCTTTACGACCGATTCTCTCTCAAGCGCGTGTATTACTCGGCATACGTTCCCGTTGGTGACAGCAAGCTTCCGAGCGTTCCGGGCAGTCAAACGCGCGAGCACAGGCTCTACCAAGCAGATTGGCTTCTTCGCTTTTACGGCTTTCACGCAGACGAACTGCTAGAAGAAGGCGAAGACCTCTCCTTGGACGTCGATCCGAAAAGCATGTGGGCGATCAGACATCCCAACGTCTTTCCGGTTGAAGTCAACCGAGCGCCGTTTGAACTTCTCTTGCGTGTTCCGGGGATTGGAACAAAGTCCGCTTGGCGCATCGTCAACGCCCGACGGCACGGTAACCTTACGTTTGAAGATCTCATCAAGATGCGCGTCGTGATGAAACGTGCGCGACATTTTCTCACCGTCCGCGGTAAATTCTTTGGGTTTGACGGAAATCGAGAGACGTTGCGACTTCTCCTCTCCGCACCCGACGCGGCAGAAGAATCCTCGCAAATTTCCTTCTTTGACCGCGAATTACAATCTGCAGTCTTAACCGGAGAGTTTTAGAATGATTTACACATACGATGCAAGCCTTGAGGGTTTCTTTTCCTGCGTCTTCGTTGCATACAGCAAGAAAGAGACCCCATCTCTCATCACCGCGCAAAGCTTTCAACCTGCCCTTGGCGAAGAAGTTCGCCCCATTCAGACCGATCAAGAGCAAGCAAGCCGCGTTTCTTATGCAATCGAACGGCATCTGGGAATAGACGGAATTCACGACCTAAAGTACGCCTTTGCAAACTGCGATCCATACCGCGAAACGGTCATCCTTCGATTTCTCAGGCTCGTTTTCAAACACGGCAACAAGACGAGAACGATGTTTTCCGAACCTGCGGTCATTGAATTCAACCAGTTGGTTTACGCAACGAGCCACGAGGTGCATCGCATGAAAGGCTTTCTTCGCTTTTCCAAGAGCACGAGCGGAATTTATTACGCGAAGTTCGAGCCTGACCATGACGTGATGGAATTCATCCTTCCACATTTTGCCGCAAGACTCAATGACAGCACATTTGTCATTCACGACTTAAAGCGGCATAAAATGGGGCTTTACGACGGAGAAAAGCAACTTGTCGTCAAAACGGACAAACAGGTCATTTTGACTCTTTCCGAAGACGAATTGGCTGTTCGCAAGCTCTGGCAGGAGTACTTTATCAACGTCAACATTCCTGAGCGAAAACGGGAGCGTCAGCAAATGCAATTCTTACCCAAGCGATATCGCAAGCACATGACTGAATTTGACCAATTCAATCAACCTTCCCAATGAAATTCACACAAACACTCACTTTACAAGGCAAAAGGGATGCTTTTTTAGCATCCCTTTTGTTTTGCCTCTCGCCGAATCGCTTGACATATATTAAAAAACCTTGTAAAATAAATCCATAATTGAATTCTTTGCAAGAGAAGAGAAAGAACGAAAAGTTTGGTTTCGGAACAGAGATCCGCGCAAGACGGCTGAGAGCGCGGCAAGCCCTTTTTCGGTAGGTCGGCTCTTCTGCATTTGCCCCAACGCTTCGCTTTTAAGGCAAACGGTCCCCCGTTATCGGAACTTCGAGTGGTCCTTTCATTTGAAAAGGGCAAACAGAGTGGTACCGCGTTTCTTCGTCTCTGTCACACAGTGTGTGATGGAGATTTTTTTATGGAGGTGCTTTGATGAAAGGCGCATTTGCTGTCATCCAAACCTTAATTGATCTCAACGTCAAAACCGTCTTCGGATATCCCGGCGGCGCGGTTTTGTCCCTTTACGATGCACTGTTTTCCCTGCGCGATCAAATCACACACATTGAAACGGCGCACGAACAAGGTGCAGCACACGCAGCAGACGGCTATGCTCGCGCAAGCGGCGAAGTCGGCGTCTGTATCGCAACGAGCGGCCCAGGTGCGACCAACCTCGTCACAGGCATTGCGACAGCGTATATGGACAGCATCCCGCTTCTTGCCATCACAGGCAACGTTCCCCTCTCCCTTCTCGGGCGAGACAGCTTCCAAGAGGTCGATATCACGGGCATCACCATGCCCATCACAAAGCATAATTACATCATTAAGCACCCTTCCGATATCGTTCCGACCCTGAGCGAAGCATTCTCACTGGCGAACAGCGGAAGAAAGGGCCCTGTTCTTGTTGACATTCCAAAAGATATTTTGGAAGCCGACGTTGAATATACTGCACCGACCTCAATGACGTTTGAAAGTTGCGAGGACCTTGATGACCTGAAGACGGCTGTCAAACTCATCAATGAGGCAAAACGCCCTGTCATCTTTGCGGGCGGCGGCATCATCTCAAGTGGAGCAAGCGCGGAGCTTACTGCTCTTTCGGAGCGCTGCGATATCCCCGTTGCACTCTCGATGATGGGCCTTGGCGGTTTCCCTTCTTCCCACCCGAACTTTATCGGAATGCTTGGCATCCACGGAAACCCTTCGTGCAACCTTGCCGTGAAGAACTGCGACCTCGTCATTGCCGTCGGAACGCGCTTTTCGGATCGCGTCACAGCAGAGCGCTCTCGCTTTGCAAAGCGTGCAAAGGTCATTCACATCGACATTGACAACGCAGAAACAGATAAGAACATCAAGGCAGACAGCAAATTGATCGGAGATGCAAAAGCCCTTCTTTCAAAGCTTGCCGCGTCCTGCAAGCGCGCAAATCGCGAAACATGGTTGAGCGAATGTACCCTTCAAAAGGAAGCGCTTTCTGCATCCGACAGCGTTCTTAACACGCGCAACGTCCTTCGGTATCTTTCCGAAAACAAGGGAGACCGACTTTTGGTCACAGACGTTGGCGTACATCAAGTCATGACCGCGCAGGAGTGCGCATTTGACTTCCCTCGTACGTTCATCACAAGCGGAGGTCTTGGAACGATGGGCTTTGGTCTCGGCGCAGCAATCGGCGCTTGCATCGCAACAGGAAAACCCGTCACGTTGATTACCGGCGACGGATCTTTCCGCATGAACTGCAATGAACTTTCCACGCTCGCACGACTTCAGCTTCCCATTTCCATCCTTCTCATCAACAACCGCGCGCTTGCGATGGTCCGTCACATTCAAAAGACGGCGTTTGGTGGAAGATTCTCTCAAACAGAACTTTGTGACGACGTCAATTACGTCGCCCTTGCCGCGGCATATAACATTCCTGCGCGCACGCTCAATTGCGATGCAGAAATCGAAACTGTCCTTTCGGAAGCACTCTTTGCGAATCGCCCCTTCCTTGTGGAATGTGTCGTCGATCGCGACGAAGCTGTTGTCCCTAACATCAAAAACGTTTGAGGTCTTTTATGAAGTACATTGTCTCAACACTTGTTTCCAACAAATCCGGCGTCCTGACCCGAATTTCGGGGATGTTCGCACGCCGTGGATATAACATCGACAGCTTGACTGTCTGCAATACCGAAAATCCTGACTTTTCGCGCATGACAATTGTGGTAAACGGCGATGAATACATCCTTGATCAAATCACAAAACAACTCGATAAGCAATTTGAGGTCAAAAAAGTCATCCAGATCGAGCCCTCTTTCTCGGTCTTACGCGAGCTTCTCATCATCAAGGTTGAAGCCCCGGCTGCCGTTCGCTCGCAGATCATGGAAGTTGCCGACGTTTACAAGGCAAAGTTTATCGACCTCTCCCCTCGCT
Organism: Clostridia bacterium; assembly: GCA_045579195.1. Classification (GTDB taxonomy): domain Bacteria; phylum Bacillota; class Clostridia; order Christensenellales; family CAMQZB01; genus JAZNLR01. Next base: position 5,198 of record JAZNLR010000098.1, read on the forward strand.
CGGTCATTTTGGAGCTGACGGGTGAGCCTGACAAAATTGACGGCTTTATTGAAGTCATCCGTGAATACGGCATCATTGAACTTGCACGGACGGGCATCTCCGCGTTAACGCGCGGGGCTGACTCGATCCGCGAATATAAAGAATCTGAAAAGGAGTTTTAGTCATGAGCAGTTTTGAAAACCTTCGCATCGTGGACAATTTTTATCAGACGTCCCTCTTTTTCCCTATGCCTACTGTTATTATCAGCACGATCTGTGAAGATGGAACGACCAATCTCGGTCCGTATTCTTTGGTCCAGCCATACTACGTCGCAGGCAAGGATTATTATGCGATGTTGCTCTGCTGCCGCAACTCTTCCAACACAGCGCAGAACATCCTTCGCAACGGAAAATGCGCAATTAACTTTATCACCGACGAACCAAGGACCTTTAAGGAAGCAGTTAAGCTCTCCTGGCCGGGAGATAAGCCCAGCGAAAAGATGCCCAAGTGCAAATTCCGTCTGGAAGACAGCTTGATCGCAGAAGAGACAGGCGAAGCACGCCCGAAGGTCCTGACCGACGCAATTGAAGTGATCGAATGCACATGGATGCGCGAGCTTGACAACGCAGATAAGGATCTTCCCGGAAATCTTAACGGATATGAACCGCCTTATCACGACTTCAACGGAATCACCAGCCAGTTCGGCGCACATTTTATTCTGCGCATTGATAAAATCCTGATGAAGAAGAAGTATCGCGATGCCATCATCCGCGGAGTCAAGGCAAGCGACTTCCCCAACCTCCCGGTTGATTACGGTTATCGTGATAGCAAAAACTTCTGGTTCCACAGAAAAACACGCATGAGAGCAGAGCTTTTGCAGATGCGTCAGGCATCTCTCGCCTCCGTCCGCTATGCCGCGGAACGCGCTGACGACGTCGTGAAGTTCACTGATGAAGCGTTGAAGACCGTTCTCGGCGTCCCCAGAGTCTTCCTTCCTCTCGTTTTAAGAGGCTGTGTTGATTGGGCAAAGGAGAACAACGTCACATTGGTCACCGAAGAGCACATGAAGATCATCAGCGACAAACGTGCAAAAGAAAAGAACAAAGGAAAGTAAAAAATAAGCCCCCGTTTTTCGGGGGCTTTCCTTTATCTACGCTTTTTTGTCGGTAATGCTTTTAACGCTTTAACAGAGGTCTTTTGTGGCTCATTTGCAACGTAAAGCTCTTCCAGCATCTCCTCTGCCCAAGGAATCATGTCTTCGTTTTCCTTCGGAAGATTTCTAATGCGGAATTTTGCGTTTTCAATTCTGCAATTCAAAACGGAAAATCCTCGGGGACAGAACGTGAAAGATTCATCCGATTCGCCAAATTTCACCTCTTTTGCGCACGACACGTAAAAGAGGTTTTTTGCAAAGTACGCAAGGACGTCAATATGCAGCTCGCGAAGCTTTCCCAAATCACGCAAGCAATCTCCACTCGTCACAAACGTGACGAACTGCGATTCGATCAAACAATCACGAAGCTCCAAAACCGAAAGAGGATTTTTGTTCTCGTCAATGAAGTACCCATTGGTGCTCATATCCAACATGATCCACTTTTTCTTCTTGCGGTCGAAGATCTCCGTCACGACATGATTGTCAAAATCAAACGGAGAATATGGATAGATGGAAATGCGGCGTGCGTAAATTCCGAGCGCCAGGCAGCACTCTTCCAACACTTTTGCCTTGTTGAGACAATTGATTCCACAATCATCCTTTTCGAAGCTATAATCGAGCAAGGAAAGCGCATTGCAAGGGACGTGATTGTCGTACCACCCGTCGTGCTTCAAGCGCGGCGCAAAATAGCGCAACAATCTTCGAACGCGCGTAAATTCACTTCCGCTCCCCGCAATCGATTCCAAATGATATTTTTCTTTCAACTCGGCAAACTGCGGCGCGGAGAAGTCGTAAGAGATCTGTCCCTCCCCCTCATCTGCAAATGACCGATTGTGAAACAGGATTCCACGATATATTTCAAGTCTTTCTTCCGCTGCCTTCGCAAATTCCTTTTTTGTCATCTTTTGTGCTCCGTTTGATCCGTTAATCTTCCCTAACGAATGCCATAATGTTCAATCACGTAATCCATGTCCTTATCGCCACGGCCAGAGAGATTGATGAGAATTGAGCCAACGCGCATCTTCTTTGCAAGTTTCATTGCATAAGCAACAGCGTGTGCGCTCTCGATCGCAGGGATAATCCCCTCAAGACGGGAAAGCATAAAGAATGCATCCAACGTCTCATCGTCCGTCACGACGTCGTACTTCACGCGACCCAAGTCATGCAAGAATGCGTGCTCCGGGCCAGAGGAAGGATAGTCCAAACCGCTTGCCACGGAGTAAACCGGGGCAGGCTCACCGTTTTCATCCTTCAGCATAATGCTGTTAAAGCCGTGCATAATACCTTCCGTGCCGTACTTCAAGCTTGCCGCATGATCACCGAGCTTTTCGCCTCGACCAAGCGGCTCAACACCGTAAATCTCCACGGGGTCGTTCAAGAATCCGGAGAAAATTCCCATCGCGTTTGATCCGCCGCCAACGCAGGCAACGACCGCATCAGGAAGTTCTCCCGTCATCCCCAAGAACTGCTCTCTCGCCTCGATTCCAACCACGCTTTGGAAATCGCGCACCATCATCGGGAACGGGTGCGGTCCAAGGACAGAACCAATGCAGTAAATGCTGTCTTTATATTCCTTGACGTATGCCGCGAATGCCGCGTCAACCGCCTCTTTCAAGGTTGCAAGACCTTCCTTAACTTCGACGACGTTTGCGCCTAAAATCTTCATTCTCGCAACGTTCGGCGCCTGTTTCTTGATGTCAACTGAGCCCATATAGATGTCACATTCCAACCCGAAGTACGCCGCGGCAGTCGCAAGCGCAACACCATGCTGACCTGCGCCTGTTTCTGCGATTACTTTTTTCTTGCCCATGTACTTTGCGAGAAGCGCCTCACCCATGCAATGGTTGAGTTTATGTGCACCTGTGTGATTGAGATCCTCACGTTTAACGTACAGCTGGACGTTTCCAAGCTTATTCGACAGGCGTTCTAAGTGAGAAATGGGAGTGGGTCTTCCTTGGAAGTCCTTTCGGATGCGACGAAGTTCGCTGATGAATTTGCTGGATTTGCAGATCGTGAAGTATGCCTCCGTGATCTCTTCCATTGCCTTCTTCAAATTGTCGTCGACAAACGCGCCGCCATACTTGCCAAAAAATCCGTCAGCATCGGGATAATGCTTGAAGTACGTTTCAAAATCAATTCCGTTATAAATCATAATTTTCTCCTTTTCATCGGTTTTGTTTTAAGTCTTCAATTCCAGCTTCCCGATCGCCATCGTTTTGTATACAACTTCATAAGTTCCTCCACCGTCAAGGCGCTCTAAAAAAAAAGCCCTTGACAGAAAATCATTCCTTTTTTCTGTCAAGGACGAATCTCTTCGCGGTGCCACCTTGATTCACGGAAAACCCGTGCTCTCTTTAGAACGCCATCACGTTCTCAGCAACTAACGTGTGCTTTCCGCCGCAGAATACTCCGCACAAACGTGCGTTTGACTGCGCCCTCCGCGGT
>JAZNLR010000099.1:0-3410 GCA_045579195.1 Clostridia bacterium
GGGTCTTTTCAAGCAATTGCAGGGATGCGAGGTTGTCGCCCTCGATGAGGAAGTTCATCTGGCCGCCGTTCTCGATGAACATGCTGCCGTCTTCGGTCAAAACGGGGGTATGAGTAGACAGCACCTCGTCAATTTCTTCGCGGTGCTCTTCAAAAACAAGTCCGTACTTCTTTGCGCCCACATCCTTTTCAAGCTCGGAGAGGTACGCGAGCAGGTTTCCCGTGTTCTCGTCCTGTTCGGCGGATGCAATAAAGGTGCGGATCGCTTTGATCTTGGCGAGGAGTTCCTCACGTTTTTGTTTTGATATGTTCGTGCTCATTAAACCGTAACTCCATCTTTTTCCGCTTGCTCACACAGGGCAGCAATTTCACGCATTTCATCTCGCAATTCTTTCGAAGCGTTGCTTTGCTCAAAGAATTCTTCCCATGTTACAAAATCGCTATCCAAGTATTCTTGGAAAATCGCGTCGCATTCTTCTTGCAAATGATCAGGTAGCTTTATCATTGTTTTCCTCTGAATTTTTAAGTCTTTCAAATGGTTTTTGTGATTATCTTCCCATAAAATGGAAAGATTAATTTTCGCGCACATTATACCACAATCTGTGTATTATTTCAAGTATTCCGACGCCTTTACTGGACTGAAGCAAAAAAGCGTCACTTTTTCGTGACACTTTTTGTTTTTTACTTTGTTTGCAGTTTCTCGAGCGCTCTTGCGTGGATGCGGAAGACTTGCGTGCGTTGGTAGTGGATGAGGTAGCTGACTTGCGTCCAGCTCTTTCCTTCTATGTATCGCAGGCGCAGGAGCGTCCGCTCGGTCGGGTCGAGCGACTCGAGCGCCGTCTCGACCTTCGTCAGGATCTCCTCGAGGGCTGCACGTTTTTGTTCGTACTGTGCGCGCAACGCTTCGGTTCCGTGCCTCTCGATCGTTCGCGTCAAGCGGTCAAGCTCGACGAGCTCTTCCTTGATGTGTCGATATTCTTGGAGCTGGTTCTTCATCCTCTTTTTGCCTCCTTCACGATCTCCAACCGCAAGGCCTCGATGGCAGCGGTCTGTCCTTTTTCCTTTTTGCTCAGCGCTTTGAGCACGCGCTCGTCGTGGGTCCCCTTCATGATGAGGTGGTACACGCGGCAGACGTTCTTCTGGCCTGGGCGGTTCAATCTTTCGTTTGCCTGTTCGTATAGCTCGAGCGACCAGGTCAGGCCGAACCACACGGTGATGTGTCCGCCTTCTTGGAGGTTCAAGCCGTGGCCGATGCTTGCAGGATGCGCCAGCGCGACGGGGATCTCGCCACGGTTCCAGGCGTCGATGTCGGCCTCGGTGTCAAGAGCTCGGCAGTTGATGCGCTCGCGGATGCGTTCGGCGTCGTGTTTGAACGCGTACAGCACGAGCACGGGATCGCCGCCCGCCTCTTCGATCAGCTCCTCCAAAGCGTCCAACTTGACATCGTGAACGTGATGTGCTTGCCCGTCCATGTCGTAGATGGCGCCGTTTGCAAACTGGAGCAGCTTGCTCGTCAGGGCCGCCTCGCTTCCCGCAACGATCTCGCCGTCTGCGCCCAGGCACTCCAGCACCTTGTCGCGCTCGAACTGCTTATACTTCTTCAGAAGTGCGGGCGGCGTCTCCAGAACGATGTCCTCGTATATCTGCCCAGGCAGGCTCAAGACGTCCTCCTTGCGGATGCTCATGCACACGTCGCTCAGCTTGGCGTAGACCTCGGCTTCCGCACCTTCACGGGGGCGGTAACTATAGACGATGTGGCCGTTCATCTTTTCGGGGACGAGGTATCGAGCTCGGAAGACCCCAAGTGCGCGCCCGAGACGGTCGCCCTGGTCGAGGAGGTAGATCTCGGGCCAGAGGTCCTCAAGTCCGTTCGGGCGCGGTGTCCCTGTCAATCCTATGAGGCGACGGATGCGTCCACGCACACGGCGCAACGCCTTCCATCGTTTTGCGTTCGCACTCTTGAAGCTGGAGAGCTCGTCGATGACGACAATCGGGAACGGCCACCGCTTGCCAACGGTCTCGACGAGCCAGACGACGTTCTCGCGGTTGATAACATAGATGTCGGCTTTTGTCAAGAGCGCGTCCTGGCGCTGTTTTGCGGTGCCCATCACGCGCGCGATGCGCAAGTGTCGCAGGTGTTCCCACTTTTCTGACTCTTTGCTCCAGGTGTTCTCGGCGACACGCTTCGGCGCTATGACCAGCACGGGGCCGTCCTCGAGTTCGTCGTGGAGCAAGCGGTCGATGGCGGTCAGCGTTGTAACCGTTTTTCCCGTTCCCATGCCCCAGAAGAGGGCGCAGGCGGGGCGGTCGATGATCCAACCGATGCCCGCAGCCTGGTGGTCGTATGGTTTGAAGTTCATGTTCTCGGGTCCCCTTTTAGCCAGATGAGACTCCCACCAGAACCAGGCGCCGTGTATATAGGATAACAGAGCGACAGCTCGTTGGTGTAGCGGTACACGGTCCTGGTGGAGAGACCGAACTCTTCGACCAGCGCTCGGGCGGTTGTTCTCCCTCTCGCTTCAATAATCTGCGCCATTTTTATTGCTGTACTGAGTTGCATCTTTCCTCCTCTATGCGCTTTTGCGCTATTTCAAAATAGGCTTGATTTTGCTCTATCCCGATGAAGTGGCGGCCGCCCGCGCGCTTGACTGCGACGCCCGTGGAGCCGCTGCCCATGCAGTTGTCGAGCACTGTGTCGCCTGGGTTTGTGTAGGTCTTGACAAGATACTCAAGAAGTGGTACAGGCTTTTGCGTCGGATGCAGCCCGCGCTCGGTGTCGAACTGTAGCACGTTCTTCGGGTAGTTTTTGAAGCGCGGGGTGTATTCGTTCATCAGCGTGTCCATCTTGTAGATGTGGTCCGTGCGTTCGGTTTTCCGCTGTCGTGCTTTCGGGTTCTTTATCACCTGAAGCCCCTGCGGGTTGTAGGTCGGCATCTTCTTGTAGAACACGCAGATGTCCTCCACACGGCGCATCGGTTGGTACTTTGCAAAAGTGAAGCCTGTGGGCTGGTTCTTCAGCCAGTACCAACAGTAGCGGAACGCCTTGCGGTTGCTACCGATGAGCTGCGTCGTGAACGGTTGCGCCGCGAAGAGCACCGCCACGCCGTTCGGTTTCAGCAGCCTGTTGTATTCAGCCCAGAGCTTGTCGAAAGGGAGCACGCTGTCCCACTTGCAGTCTGTTGTGCCGTAGGGCGGGTCGCAGAGGATAAGATCCACCGATCCGTCAGGTATGTCCTTCATAAGTTCCAAGCAGTCGCCTTTTAATAACTTCAAAAAATATCACTCTTTCTTTGTCTGTTTCTTTTTTTACTTCTGCAAGTACAAAGCCTTGAACCGCTCCAGGTCGTCCTCCTCCCAGATGAGGGAGTGCGCAAAGCCCATCTTTGTGAGCCGTTTCTTCAAGTCGGATCG
>JAZNLR010000100.1:0-8951 GCA_045579195.1 Clostridia bacterium
GAAGGTAAACAATGGAAACAGAAGACAACAATCCATCCATTCCATCTGTTAAATTGACGCTGTTGACAGTCACGATATAGATAAAAACAACTGCAGGAACCATCCATTTCCCAAGAGAAACCTCTATCTTCGAAAAAGGAATCTGAACAGTCCCCAAGTCATTTTGGTAGGCAAACACGCCGATGATGATCCCAATCAAAAGTTGCGTAATGACCTTCTGGTACGCTCGAAGACCTAAGTTTCTCCGAAAGTGAACTTTGATAAAATCATCCAAAAATCCGATCATTCCGGATGCAAGTCCACACGCAAGCGTAATGAGTGAAAGATGTTTTTCACCCTCACAAAACAACAGAAAACCGAGAGCGCACGGAAGGATGAAGATCACGCCGCCAATCGTTGGAGTTCCACTCTTATCCTTATGTTCCGCGACGTACTCCAAGACCATTTGCCCCACTTTTCTTCGTTTGAGCAACGGAATGAAAAACAAACCGCACACAAGCGCAAAAAGAACGGAAAATAAAAACGGAAAAGCAAGTTTATTCATTTGTCGACCTCACAAAACATTTCTCAAGTGAATTCTAAACCTTCCAGAATCTTTTTAACCGTAAAAGCGTCGTTGTGCGGTGTCTTTTTGCCAAGCCGCTCAATCCCCTCCTCGTGTCCTTTCCCGGCAATCACAACGACGTCACCTTTGTTTGCTTCTGAAAGCGCAAACGCAATTGCACGAGCTCTGTCTTCAATCATCACATACGAAAGGGCATTTTCTTTTACTCCCGTTTCGATTTCATTCATGATGTCAACGGGGTCTTCAAAACGAGGATTGTCACTTGTGATCACAACTTCGTCCGCAAGAGCACCGGCGACCTCGCCCATAAGTTTTCTCTTTCCGCGATCACGATTTCCACCACAGCCAAAAACACAGCGAAGCTTCCCACGGCACAGCTTTCTGGCACTCTCCAAAAGCATCTTCAAACTGTCGGGTGTGTGCGCAAAATCAATGATTGCCAAAATCCCTTTTCGTTGAAAGCATTCAAAACGACCCGGAATTCGAAAAACACTTGAAATCCCTCGTTCAATAGCATTCACGGAACATCCTAGCGCCTTCGCACAAGCAGTTGCAGCAAGAATGTTATACCCATTGAATTGCCCAAAAAGTGGACTAGAAAGAAAAAGCTTTTGTGGAAAACCAAAAACCTCTAAAGAAATCCCTTCGTTTTTTTCGATAAACCTTGCAAAGACGTTCGCTTCCTTTTTTAAAGAATACGTGATTGCTTCTCCGTTCTCGGTCGCAAGGATTTGACCAAATTCATCGTCAATGTTGATCACTTTTCTTTGAACAAAACCGTCTTGAAAGAGCAACCTCTTTGCACTTGCATACTTTTCCATCGTTTTGAAGTCGTCAAGATGATCGCGAGAAAGATTCGTAAAAACGCCAACTTCAGCAAAAATTCCGTCGAGCTTTTTCAAAGCTAACGCATGAGCAGACGCCTCCATTACAACAGCTTTAGCACCTCTCATTTTGAGCGTTTGAAAGAGTTCGTGGAGCTGAATCGGATCGGGCGTTGTCAAATCAAGCGAAAAATTCTCCCCACGAAAACTTGCACCCAACGTTCCGATCACAGCTGTTTCAATCCCATCCTCTTCCAGAATTGAGCGAATCAAAAATGAGGTTGAGGTCTTCCCATTCGTTCCAGTGATCATCACAATCCGCAACGAATCACAAGCGCTTTGAAAGAAAACTTTTGAAAACTTTGCCATTGCAACTCGAGCATTTGGAACAACAATTTGCGGAACGGAAACAGGCAATGGTTTTTCAACGACAAATGCAACAGCACCACTTTGCATCGCATCCGCAAAGTACGCATGTCCGTCATCGTTTTTTCCTCGAAGACAAAAGAAGAGTGCGCCCTGTTTTTTCTCCCTGGAGTTATGGGAAAGCGATTGAATTTCAACGTCCCCTTTTGGCCTGTCATATCCGCTTGCAACGGCAAGTTCTTGAAACCTCATTTTTCCCTCCAAAACTTGATCTATGCTATTTTATTTGTTCATCCTTTCAAATATTCGGATATCCAACAACTCATAAAAAAATGGAGAAAAGTGAATTTTCTCCATTTTTGACATTTCATAGTACTCTATGTTGCTAAAATCAACTCTGTTTTTGATCAATTTGTAAAATTCCTTCGAAAATCATCTTGCATAGCGGTGCAGCAACCGTGCTCCCGTAGTACTGCCCAAGTGGCTCGTTTACAGTCACAAGGCAGATATATTTTGGGTCTTCTACGGGAAAGAATCCAACAAAGGAGGAAACGTACTTATCGGATGAAACAACGCCGTTAACATACTTCTGGGCTGTTCCGGTTTTTCCACCAACGCGCACGCCATCAATCTTTGCATGAGATCCACTCCCCGTCGAAACAACCGCTTCCAGCATCTCTGCAACCTGCTTTGACGTCTCTTCAGAAATCGGGCGCTCAAGGACTGTTGGATAGTTTTCAAACACCCGCCTTCCCTCGCGGTCATTGACCGTCTTAAGCAATGTGGGTCTCATCAACTTTCCGCCATTGACAGCTGCAGCAGTTGCATTGATGAGTTGAAGAGGTGTGACGGCAATTGTCTGTCCGAAACCAATGCGCGCAAGGTCGCAAGACTTGACGTTTGATTTTGGAAGCAGCAATCCAGACGATTCTCCCGGAAAGTCAAGATTGCTCACTTTTCCATATCCAAACTTCGAAAGATACTCATAAAACGTGTCTTTTCCAAGCGCAAGCGCCAAGTCCACAAAAATCGGATTGCAACTGTTACAAAGCGCATCTGTTAGTGTCTGATTGAAGTGCTTACTTCCCTCATGCTTTTTCCAGCACTTGATTTTTTGGCCGTCAACAATGCGAAATCCGGAACCGTTGGAAAAGATGTGCTGCGCGGAATATGCGTTCTTATTTCCCTTTCTGTATTCCTCTAAATTTGCCGCTGCAGTTAGCACCTTAAACGTCGACCCCGGCTCATAGATGTCGACAACAAGATAATTTCGCGTGTTTTGCATCAGCAACTCAACATTATCTCGTGGAACAGCATTCAAGTCTATTCCGGGAAGATTTGCCATTGCAAGAACCTCTCCTGTTTTGGGATTCATCACAATTGCACTCGCAGTTTTTGGCCTGTTTGCAATCATTGCCGTCTTTAAGACGTTTTCTGTGACTGCCTGAATCCGCTGATCCACCGTCAGCGTCACATCAAGCCCATCAATTGGTGCTAAGTAATATGGAGTGCTCCCATCAATTTCAAGCCCAATTAAATCAGCTTGCGAAAGAAGTTTCCCATCTGTTCCTCGCAAATAGTTGTTGTAATAAGATTCAATCCCTGTTTGACCGCTGCCATCCGAAGATACATATCCCAAAACCTGTGAGAGAAGATCTCCATACGGATACACTCTCTTATTTGAAATTGAGTAATAAATCCCCTTGACGTCGCATTCATAAAGTGCGTCAAGCTGCTCTTTTGAAACATTTTTTATAAGCGTCGATTCAGAAATCTTCCTATTCGTTGCCTTTTCATAGACCACGTCTTCATCAATTCCAAACAATTTAGAAACAACGGAAGCAAGATGATGCGGATCTTCAACTGTTTTTGCTCGAACATAAAGATTATAAACCGTCTCATTCTCTGCAAGCACAATTCCGTTTCGGTCAAGAATCTTTCCTCTCGGTGCTGAAACCGGAAGGTCACGCGTCCATTGGTCAAGAGCACGAAGTTGTAAATCTCTTCCCCATATCACTTGAATATAAACGAGTCTTCCCGCTAAAAGGGCAAAAAGAAAGGTTACTGCAAAAACAATTGCAAGTAACCTCTTTTGTACTGTATAAAGATTGTTTTTCTGAAATTCAGATTTTCGCAATCATTAGCCTCCAAAAACTCCGCTCAAATAGTTGCAGATGGAATCAAACCAGTTTGTGGACGCAACTTCGGGAACACGGCTTAAAAGCGTCGGAAGCTCAATCTCAACAACTCTTTTGGGAAGATTGTTCATGTTGAGTTCATTTGTTGCAACGTCCATGATGCGCTCTTCCGATCCGAGGTAATTATACGTCTCAACAAGCTCTTGATAGTTTGCATATGCTTCATTGAGCTGAATCTCGGTTGCGGTGTTCTTTGCGGTGATTCCAGCCAAAGTGGATGCGTTGATTGCAATCAAAACGACCAAGGCCAAAACTGCGAGCGTATAGCACGCGATGATGACCATGCTCTTTGCACTCAACGTGACTTTTGCACGGGAAGTCGTTTTGTTGACGACGAACAGATGGGATTCCTGATTCGCATGCTGAACGCTTTCACGCGCCGGCTCGGCAACAGGAGCAACCTGTTCTTCAACCTTCGGAAGCTGCTCAAGCCCAAGGTTTACGTCGACGTCACTAAAAAGTCTGTTCTTGCGATCGGTCTTTACGTCCAAATCGCCACCCAAACGGAAAGCCTGGTTTTCAGAGCTCTTCTGCGCCTGGAAACTTCCGAACTTTTCTCTTCTCGTTTTCGTTTCGCGGTTTGTCGTTAACATCTTATTCATCCTCACTTTACAATATTATTTATTTTTTTTCAAACACTCTCAACTTCGCCGGTTTTGACCGGTTGTTTTCTAAAAGCTCACTCTCGCTTGCAGTCACGGGATGCTTTGTCAAAACTTTTCCTTCCGATTTCTTTCCACAAACACAAACAGGAAGGGATTTATCGCAAATACAGTCCGTTTCGAGCTCCTTAAAGACGTTTTTTACGATGCGGTCTTCCAACGAGTGGAATGTGATCACACAAAGCCTTCCGCCCTTTCTAAGCCGCATTGCAAGGTCTCTCACGGCGTTCTCTAAGATCTCGATCTCACCGTTGACCTCAATGCGAATTGCCTGAAACGTGCGTTTTGCCGGATGCCCACCCTCTCTTCTCGCCGCAGCGGGAATCGAATCATAAATGATTTGAACGAGTTCGCCAGTTGTTTCAATCGGCTTGTCCGCACGTCGTTTCAGGATGTTCGCAACGATACGGTTCGTAAACTTCTCTTCACCGTATGCGAACAATATATCTTTTAACCTCTTCTCGTCATACTCATTGACGACGTTATATGCTGAAAATTCTTGACGGTTGTCCATTCGCATATCCAACCGACTGTCTTCCGCGCGGTACGAGAAACCACGATCAAAATTATCGAGTTGGAAACTTGAAACCCCTAGGTCCAAAATCGCGCCGTCAAGCTTCTCAAAACCGAGCTTGTCCAACACGTCACAGGCATCTGCAAAGTCTGCCCGTATCGGGTAAAATCGGCGCTTAAACTCCCTTAAACGCTCGGATGCAAATGCGATTGCATCTTCATCCTTGTCGGTTGCCACCAGGATTCCGTCAGGAGCGCAAGCTCTTAAGATTGCTTCAGAATGACCACCGCCGCCAAGCGTTCCGTCAAAATAAACTCCTCCGCTCTTCGGCTGTAAATATGCCAAACACTCGTCCAGCAAAACGGGCTTGTGGTATTCCACGTCTATAAGCTCCTTAAATATTGTAATCTTTCAACTTCTGTAAAGCCGACGTCATATCCGAATTCGCGTCATCTGCGTTTGCACGCTCTTCGCTCAAAATCTCAATTCGATCCATCACACCGCGAACGACGATGTTTTTTTCGATGCCGGCATATTTTCTGAGTTTCTGCGGGAGGACGAATCTTCCCTGCGCATCTTCCTCAACGTCGAACGCATTGAAGAACAAAGCTCCGATCGCCTTTTGCGCTTCCACGTCTCCAAGAGGAACTTCTTTGAGCTTTCTTCCGAGCTCTTCAAACTTTTCCATCGAGAAGACAAAGAGAGAATGATCGATACCCATCGTCACGCAGTACTTGTTTCCAAGCTCGTTTCGAAGTTTGGCAGGGATTCTCAAACGCCCTTTATTATCCAGTTGATGATAATATTCACCAAAAAACACGATAACACTCTCCTTTTTTCGTGACACTAGTATAGCATACATTTTAACCATTTGCAACCACTTTTGTGAAATTTTTTAAAAAATTTTTAAATTTTTAGGGAGAAATGTGTTGTTAAGTGGGAATTCTGTGGATAATTGAAAAATCCTATCCCCTTTTTGGGCATAAAAAAGGGCTTTGCGGAAAGTTATCCACAAAGCCAATCAAAAATCTGATAAATTAAAGAATTTGGATGGGCATAAATCCGATCTGATCACAGGAGGTCAAAAAGTACTTCGTGCGGCAAATTTTAACAACTTTATCTGCACGGCAATCTTTTCCATGCAAGTGCCCGTAAAGAACGAAATCAATGTCGTAAGATTCCAAAAGCTCCAACAACTCATTTCTCTCTCTTCGCACGTTGAACGGTGGAAAATGCAGCATACAGATGACGCGGTCATCCTCTTTGCGCATTTTCTGCATTTGGCTCAAAGAGATCTTCAGTCGTTCAATCTCCCGCGCAAACAGACGCGCATCATCTTCCGTATAGTCAAGGTCTGGACAAGACCATCCGCGCGTTCCGCACAAGAGAACGTCATCAAAGCGTAACGCATCATTTTGAATGGCAAACATTCCTTCGGGTAAAATTGCTCTCACCTTTCCGATTCCCTGCCACCAGAACTCATGGTTTCCGCGAATCATCACCTTTTTTCCGGGAAGCGCTGCAATGAGGTCCAAATCTGCCTTTGCCTCCGAGAGTTTCATCGCCCAACTGATATCGCCACAGATGAGAACGAGGTCGCCTTCCTTAACAACGGCGCGCCAGTTGTCAAAAATATTGTCTGGATGTCCTTCCCAACTCGTTCCGAAGATATCCATTGGTTTGTCGACCGCACTTGAAAGATGCAAATCGCTGATTGCGTAAATGTTCATTTTGAAACTCCCTTTTTCTCTCCCTTCTATTTTGCCATACTTTTGAAAGAGAAGCAAGCAAAATGAAGATGGCGAATAAAGCTTTTTCGCTTATTCGCCAAATGTTTACTCTTAACTTTCGTTTTCAAAGGACATCTCTCGCAAAGAAACGCGACAGGCCTCGCACACGTCCTCACCGCATTGAAGCACATTTTCTCCGCAAATCGGACAAAACTCTTCTTCGTCATCTGCATCCGCAAAAACGGCACGACAAAGCGTACAGAGGAGTTCTCCCTCTTTGAGGTAATTCAGCTCACAACGCGGGCATTTCTCGTATGTACGCCCCATTTTAAGTCACGTCAGCGCGTTCTGGGCACTGTTCCGCCCGGGAAGAGCGGGAGCTCAAAAAACCCTGTACAAACCTCTTGATTGAACTCCTGACAAGGCGGAATCTGCGCGTATCCATATGAAGGGATCATCAATTCAACCTCAATGACGACCTTCAATATTAACGTTACGCACGCCGTCACGAGGAATCCTCCATCAGCCGCAAGAACCCCCTCCGGGCTTACAATACTGCAGACTGCTTCAATCTGATAAGGGATGATTGACGGTTCAGGAATGTGCAAAATGACGTCCTGCGTGATGACAACGGTTGCTGTTCCCTTTCCTTCAACGCCGTTCGCGTCCGTATAGAGCACCTCAACGGGAACACTCACGTCAGCACGCACGCGAGAACATCCGGGGCGATCCAGCAACGGGTCGACCATCAAATTGGAAATCACGCCTTGAGACGTCGTGCTACGTGCGCTGATAAACGTCAACGGAAAGGTCGGATTCTCAGGCGTATAACCGGTGACCGTTAAAAGGAGATTTTCCTCCGCCGTCTGTCGCATACACGCATCAAAGACTTTTTTCACCTGCACGCAGACTTTTTCGCAGAGACCGTTCATCGGATTTCCATTGATGGTTCCGGGGCGTGCCTCTGGACTACAGTTACAAAAGAATGACATTTTTACCTCCACGTTATGTTTCAGATTTCTTTCAATTCATTTGGAAGACGAACCGCATTGAGCATTCATTCTAATTCAATATATGAACGGGAGGAAAAAGAGTTTCCGATTTTGGGCATAAAAAAAGAGGCATGCCAATTCATGCATACCTCTTATTATTGTTCTTAGTACTTCTCGCGCTTGACGTACGTCGTGTGGAGAATCTCGTGAGCCTTATGGCTGTTGGGCTTACCAAGGTAATTGTCGTACAATTCCTTAATGTAAACGTTTTCATGAGACTTTCTCAAGGTCATTGCTTCATCCGTGCTGTACAGAGCAGCAGCGCGCAACGCACGAACATCATAATTGTTGCGAACTTCAGCAGGCTGGATAGGCTGTCCACCACCGTTTACGCAACCGCCCGGGCAGCACATGATCTCAATGAAGTGATAATCTGCTTCCCCGTTCTTGACCTTCTCGCAAATTTCCTTTGCGTTGTTCAAGCCGCTTGCAACAGCAACCTTCACCTTCAAACCACCGAGTTCATACTCAGCTTCTTTGATGCCCTTCGTTCCACGAACGTCTTCAAACTCAAGCTTCTTAAGCTCTTCGCCAGTGATAACCTCAGCAGCTGTACGAAGTGCTGCCTCCATAACACCACCGGTTGCACCGAAGATCAATCCTGCGCCGGAACCAAGTCCGAGAGGTGCGTCAAATTCGCTGTTTGCAAGGTCACGGAACATAATGCCCTGACGCTTGATCATGCGAGCAAGCTCACGCGTGGTGAGAACTGCGTCAACGTCAGGAACACCAGCTGCGTTCTGATCGTCTCTGCCCTTCTCAAACTTCTTTGCGGTACACGGCATAATTCCGACAACGTAAATATCCTTCGGATCGATGCCGAACTTCTCTGCGTAGTACGTCTTGGAAACTGCACCGAACATCTGCTGCGGAGATTTGCAGGAAGAGAGATTCGGCAAAAGCTCAGGATAGTTGAACTCAATGAAACGAATCCATCCCGGGCTGCAGCTCGTGAACATCGGGAGAACACCGTTGTTCTGAACGCGATCCATAAACTCATGAGCCTCTTCCATAATGGTGAGGTCAGCAGCGAAGTCTAC
>JAZNLR010000101.1:0-22154 GCA_045579195.1 Clostridia bacterium
ATGATCAACTCCTTGGCTCACAGAACGACATGGCTACGATCCGACTTCTTGAAGAGATCAGCGAAGGTGAACTTTTTATCGGTGATAAACTCGTAAACGACGTAGCACCGAAGGATCGTGACATCGCGATGGTATTCCAGAACTACGCACTTTATCCGCACATGTCCGTTTATGACAACATGGCATTCGGATTGAAGCTTCGCAAGATGCCCAAAGAGGAAATCGATGCACGCGTTAAAGAGGCTGCAAGAATCCTCGGTATCGAAATGTTCCTCCCCAGAAAGCCGAAGGCTTTGTCCGGTGGTCAGAGACAGCGTGTTGCACTCGGCCGTGCAATCGTTCGTGAGCCGAAGGTCTTCCTTCTCGACGAGCCTCTGTCCAACTTGGATGCAAAGCTCCGTGCTCAGATGAGAACCGAGATCACGAAGCTCCACAACAGACTCGCAACCACGTTTATCTACGTAACGCACGACCAGATCGAGGCAATGACCATGGGATCCAGAATCGTCGTTATGAAAGATGGATATATGCAGCAGGTTGATACCCCGCAGCACCTCTATGACTATCCTGTCAACCAGTTCGTTGCAGGCTTCATCGGAACGCCGCAGATGAACTTCTTCGACGGAACGCTCAGCAAGGAAGATGGAAAGATCTTCGTTAACTTCGCAGGCGACAAGAAGATTGAGTTGCCCGAGGCTAAGATCATGAAGATGAACCCGTACTACCTCGAGAGCGGTGCTCCCATCGTTCTTGGTGTTCGTCCGGAAGACATCCACACTGAAGAAGTTGTTCTTGCAAACGTTACGAATGCAACCGTTGAGTGCAAGGTCGAAGTCGTTGAAAAGCTCGGTTCCGAGACGTTGTTGTACTGCGATCCTGACACCACGAAGGAAGAGGCTGAGATCGTTGACAAGGAAGGTCAGATGATCGCTCGTGTTAACCCCAGAGCAAGAATCAACAGAGGCGAGATCATCAAGGTTGCGTTCGACGTTAACCACATTCACCTCTTCGATAAGGAAACGGAGATGACCCTCCTTCCGAGAATTCCTCAGTATAACTACATCGATGCTAAGATCGCGAAGCTCGAAGGTGGCGCTCTCGAAGTTGCATTCGAAGGCCAGACCGTAAAGCTCCCCGCAGACCTTGCTAAGGCAATTGAAGACGTTGATGCAATCGTTGGAACGGATGCTGTCAGAGTTGCATATGCTCCTTCCGCATTCATTGTTGGAAAGGACGGCGTTGAGGCTAAGGTCGTTGCTGTTGAAGCAATCGCTAAGAAGCAGCTCGTTCACTGCCAGCTCGTTGAAGGCGGCCGCACGATCTTCGTTGAGCTCCCGCAGGACGTTGAAGTTGGCAAGACCTTGAACATCGCATTCGACATCACCAAGATCATCCTTTACAATAAGGCTGACGGCGAAGTTATCTTGAAGGCTCTGCCCGCTCAGAGTGCTGTTTCCGTAACAGTTTCCAAGATCGCTGGCGACAAGAACCAGAAGGTTGTCTTGAACATCGCAGGACAGCAGCTCCAGTTGTCTGAGACCGCAACCGCTAAGATGATCGCAAACGGCGGTAACGGAATCTACAAGGCAAAACTCGAGCTTCAGGTTTCTCCGTTCGCAATCGCGCTTGTTGAGGCTGGAACGGCAAATGCTGTTCAGGCAACCGTTAAGGACATTCTCGACTTCGAAGTTGGCAAGGCTGCTTACCTCGAGTTGCCTGCAATCGTTAAGGACGGCGCAGTTGTTCAGGAAGCTGAAAGCATCTTGACCTATGTTGCTGAAGAAACGACCATTGCTGTTGGCGATGCTGTGACTTGTGCAATCGATGTTGACAACTCCAGAATCATCGAGAAGTCTTCCGAAATCGTTCTCCTGTAAAAAATATAAATGCATTCAAAAGCGTGACTCGAAAGAGCCACGCTTTTTTTATGCTGAAAATGCCTATATCCTTATTATATATATAAGAGAAAGCGTAAAATCGGAATGAGATTCAAATTCAGCTTGACAAAGAGAAGGGGAAAGCATTATAATTAAAACGATTTAGTAAACAAAATTTGCTAAAAAACAAAACTTTTTAGGAGCAAAAGACAGTTATGCGAAAGATTTTCGTCATGGGAAGCATGAACATGGATCTGGTGATCACAAGCCCTTATATGCCGAAGGCGGGGGAGACCCTCTGCGGAAGCGGATTTATGACCAACCCGGGTGGCAAGGGTGGAAACCAGGCGGTTGCATGCGCACGCCAGGGTGGTGAGGTTTATATGGTCGGTGCGGTTGGCAACGATGCGTTTGGGACGCAGTTGAAGAACACGCTCGCAGGTTATGGCGTTCACACCGATTATATTTTGGAGAAGCCCACCTCTTCGGGAATTGCCGTCATCGTCATCACCGATTCCGACAACCGAATCATTCTCGATCCCGGCGCAAATCACGCACTCTGCTTTGAAGATTTTGAAGGTATCTTGCGCCGTGAAGCAAAGCCGGGGGATATCTTCATCACTCAGCTTGAAACGACGCAGGAAAGTGTTGACAAGGGAATTAAGCTTGCAAAAGAGCTCGGATTATACGTTATTCTCAACCCGGCTCCCGCTCGCACCATTCCCGCTGAGACGCTGAAGAACGTTGACCTCATCATCCCGAATGAATCCGAAGCGGAAATCCTCACCGGTGTTTCCACCGAGACCGAAGAGGGTTTGAAGAAGGCGATCGAGTTCTTCAAAGAGCTTGGCGTCAAGGATGTGATCGTGACTCTTGGCTCTCGCGGAGCAGGGCTTTGGAAGGACGGCGAGATCGTCGTTGTTCCGGCATACCGCGTGAACGCAGTGGACACCACCGCAGCAGGCGACAGCTTTGTTGGAACTCTTGCAGCTGCTCTTTCGAGAGGTGAAAGCTTGCTTGACGCAATGAAGCGCGGAAATGCTTGTTCAGGAATCGCAGTCACGCGCGAGGGTGCACAGCAGTCTATCCCCACCGTTGAGGAAGTGGATGCGTTCATGGCAGAACGCGCTTAATTGCGAATGAATATCAAAGAACTTGCTTCTCTTGCCGGCGTTTCACCGACGACTGTCTCCCTTGTTCTCAACAAGCGTGACGTCAAGGTGGCCAAAGAGACGAGAGAACGCATCGAAAGGCTCGCAAAAGAGCATCATTATCGCCCGAGCAGCCTTGCCGTTGGCCTTGTCACCAAAAAGACGCGTACCGTCGGTTTGGTGATCCCCGACGTCGGAAACCTGTTCTTCTCGGAGATCGCGAAGAACGTGGAGCAAGAGCTTGCAAAGTATGGGTATGGCGTCGTCATTTGTAACACGAACGACAGATTTGAATCCGAGCAGCGGATGATCGACTTTCTCATTAGCCGCGGCGTGGACGGAATTATTCTCGTTCTCTCAGCAGATGCGATTGCAGGGGAAAACGAACGCTGTGTTTCCCACGTCGAAGGAATCAAGATCCCCATCATTGCGCTTGACCGCTGGGTGGAGGGGCTTGCTTGCCCGCACGTTTCCATCGACCACCGTTTCGGAGGAGAGCTTGCAACCCGCCGCCTCATTGACGCAGGACACCGTCGCATCGGTTGCCTCACGGGCCCGCTCAACGAGTTTTCCGCGAAAAAGAGAAAGCAGGGATATGTCGACGCATTGCAAAAGGCCGGAATTCCTTACGATGAGGAACTCGTTGTGGAGAGCAATTATACGTTCTTTGGCGGATATGAACACGCAAAGGAGCTTTTGGGAAAGGACCTTTCCGCCGTCTTTGCCTGCAATGACTTGATGGCGTACGGTTTGTTCCGAGCGGCGCGTGAGATGGGGAAACGCATCCCAGAGGACATTTCTGTGATCGGCTTTGACGATCTGACCTTCTCGGAGATGCTGGAAGTTCCGTTGACTTCCGTTCATCAGCCCATTGAAGGACTGTGCAAGTCCGCCGTGGAGAAGCTGTTGCAGCGCATCACATCTCCACAGGAACAAGTGTTAGACGAAGTGATTGCGCCTTCTGTGACCGAACGCTTGAGCATCAAAGGATAAGAAATGAGGAGCACAAAAAAATGTGCTCCTTTTTTTTGCCTTTTTTGGAAAAATTTTCTCCAAAAGGCAGAGCTTGATCGTCTTATCTGTGGATTACGTTGAAAACTAGGCGGTTTTCCGCCGGAAATAAGGAGATCAAAATGAAAAAGAGTATTGTTTGTCTTCTCTGTGCATTCGTGATGCTGTTCGCAAGCGCTTGCGGCGGCACGAAGGCTTTGGACCTCAAGAAGGTTGAAGAGGCCGTTCCCTCCATCCAGTTGAAGGATCAGGGGCTTGATTTCACCCAGATGTCTTATAACTTGCAGACCATGACTTCGATGGTTGGCGGATTGGACGTCTTCACCGCGGCTGACGGCGTTTACTGGTTGTCGGATGACAATGCAAACACCATCTTCCCGGAGATGGAGAGAATTTTCTCCAACGAGTATGAAGAGAAGCTCTCTCTTGCGGATGACGCACTCGCATTCGATGCGCACGTGATGCTCCCGACGGATGCAAGCAGAAGTGAAATCCTCATCCTCGGAACGTTTGAAGAGGGCGCAGAAGAGAGCGCAAAGACCGCTTTGGATGCCGCGCTTACCGCTTGGGAAAACCGTTTCACGGGCGAGGCAAAGGAGCTCGTTGCAAACAGAGTTTACGAGAAGGTCGGCAATGCTCACGTCTATATTGCGTGCTCTGACAACGCAACCGTCTTGGAGTACGTCAAGTCTTGCGGCGCACCCGTCTTCGGCATGATGTACGAGGCGATGGGTGAGGACATCCAGAATATTTATGGCGTTGACCCCGCTTTGGTGGAAGAAGGCCTTTTCCTGACCCCGATGATGGTCGTTCAGGCATCTATGGTCATCGTTGCAAAGCCTGTTGAGGGCAAGACTGAAGAGCTCAAAACCGCAATCGACGCTTACATGGCGCGCTATGAAGAGCAGTGGAAGACCTACTTGCCGGAGCAGTACGAATTGGTCAAGAACAGACTCGAAACCGAATTTGACGGACACCTCGTTTACATCGTTTCCAGTGACAACGAAGGCGTTCTCAACCGCATTAAGAACAGCTATTTCACGTTGTTCCCGACCCTTTTCATCCCCAACGCAACCGAGCTTAAGGATTTCTTCGAAATCGATTCGACCCTCTTTGAGGAGAGCGTTTTCGCAATGCCGCAGCTCATCACTTCTTCCGCGCTGTTCATCGTTGCAAAGCCTGCTGAAGGAAAGGACGTGGAAGCAAAGGAAGCTTTGGATGCATATATGGCACGCCACGAGCAGACGTGGTCGACTTACTTGCCTGCGCAGTATGAACTCGTGAAGAACAGACTCGAAACCACCATCGGTGATTATCTTGTCTACATCGTCTCTGAGGACAACGATGCGGTTCTCAAGGCAATTGAAGCTTGCAAGAAGTAAGCGCCTGAGGTAAAGAACCGTGGTTTTTTCCAGCATTCCATTCTTATTCGTCTTCTTCCCGATCGCGATGATCTTGTATTACGCGATGCCGTCCATCAAGGCAAAGAATCTGGTGTTGATGGTGGTCAGCTTGATCTTCTATGCGTGGGGAGAACCGATTTACATCGTTTTGATGGTCTTCTCCTCTGTGGTGGATTACTGCAACGGAAGAATGATCGAAAAGTTTGATGGAAGGCCGAATCTTCAAAAGATCTTTTTGATTCTCTCGGTCATCGTCAACCTCTCGTTACTCGGCTTCTTTAAGTACGGCAACTTCATCATCGAGAACGTGAACGCGCTGTTCGGCTCGCAGGTGATCAAGCCCCTCGGGCTCACCTTGCCCATCGGAATCAGCTTCTATACGTTCCAAACCATGTCGTACTCCATCGACGTTTACTTTAAGAACGTCAAGGCAGAGCGCAACTTCTTCAATTTTATGACGTACGTCTGTATGTTCCCGCAGCTCATTGCAGGTCCGATCGTGCGTTATGAAACGGTTGCGGAAGAGCTTGAAAACAGAGTCATCAACTTCGAGGTCTTCTCGGAGGGCTTGCTTCGCTTTATGCGCGGACTCTTCAAGAAAGTTCTCATCGCGAACAGCATCGGCCAGCTTTGGAACACCATTTCCGGAACGGCATTCGTCGAACTGAACGCGGCAACGGCTTGGCTTGGCATCATTGCATATGCATTCCAGATCTTCTTTGACTTCGCAGGATACAGCGATATGGCGATCGGAATGGGCAAGATGTTTGGCTTCAACTATCTTGAAAACTTTAACTATCCGTACACCGCAAAGAGCATCACGGATTTCTGGAGAAGATGGCATATGTCTCTCTCCACTTGGTTCCGCGATTACGTTTACATTCCGCTCGGCGGAAACCGCGGCGGAAAGGCAAAGCACATCCGCAACATCATGATCGTTTGGGGATTGACCGGCCTTTGGCACGGCTCTGCCTGGAACTTCCTCCTTTGGGGACTTTACTTTGGGTTGATCCTGCTCGCTGAAAAGTTCTTGCTCGGCAAGTTTTTGGCAAAACTCCCGTCCTTCTTCCAGCATCTTTACGCAATCATCCTCATCCTCATCGGTTGGCTGATCTTCGCTTTTGACGACGTTGGCAGACTGTGGGAGTACGCAAAGGTGATGTTCTTCGCAAACGGCGCGTTCGGAAAAGATACGCTGTACTACCTTGCGAATTACGGCATTTTGCTTCTCGTTTCCGTCTTCTTCTCGATGCCCATTGCAAAGGCGCTGTCCGAGAAGGTTCAGCTGATGGAAAACGGCGTTGCGAAAAAGACGCTCAACGTGGTTCTCTTCGTCCTTTATGTCGCGCTCTTCGTCATCAGCGTGATGTACCTCGTGGACGATGCGTTCAACCCGTTCTTGTACTTCAGATTCTAAGGAGGGCATAATTATGAAAGAAAACAAATTGATCAAAGTTGTGCTCCCCATTTTTCTGAGCGTCATCATCCTGTTCTTTATGTTTGCGCTGTTCTTCTTCCCGAAGAAGGAGTTCTCCGAGAATGAAAACAGATATCTGCAGGATATGCCGAAGTTTACGGTGAAGGCTCTCTTTGACGGAAAGTTTATCCCTGCGCTCGAAGATTACTTCAAAGATCACTTTGCCTTCCGCGATATGTTCGTCGGCGGTAAGGCGATGATGGAAAAGCTTTTGGGTAAGACCGAAAACAACGGTGTTTACTTCGCAAAGAATGGATACCTCATTCAGAAATATTCCGCGCCTTCGCTCTCTTCGCTTGACCGCCTTGCAAACTCGGTCAACCGCTTCGTGACGAACGCGCAGATCCCCACGACCTTCTTGCTTGCTCCGACCTCGAACTTTGTGAATGAAGACCTCCTTCCGAAGAATCACGTTGATGCAAACCAGAAGGGCACCATTGATTATTTTTACGGAAAGCTTTTGGGCGTTGACACGTTGGATGTTTCCGAAACCTTGCTTTCGCACAACGAGGCCGAGCAGCTTTATTTCCGCCTTGACCACCATTGGAACGGCGAGGGCGCGTACTATGCGTACGTTGCGTTCTGCAAGAGCCTTGGCATCGAGGCAAAGAGCCTTGCAGAGTTTGACCGTGTTCTGAAGAGCAACAACTTCAACGGCACGATGTACTCCCAGAGCGGATATTACTTCAATCAGCCCGACGAGCTTTACTATTACTTGCCGAAGTTCGAAGAGGAACTCACCGTGACGTACGTTGCGTCGAACCGCGTCGTCAACACGCTCTACGAGGAGAAGTGGTTGGATCAAAAGGATAAGTATGCAAGCTTCCTTGACAACAACCATCCGCTCATCACCATCGAGAACGCGAAGGCGGAAAGCGAAGAGACCTTGCTTTTGGTCAAGGATTCTTATGCGAACATCTTCGTTCCGTTCTTGACATCTCACTTTAAGACCATCCACGTCATTGATCTTCGATTCAACAACTCCGTGCTGTCGGAGTACGTCAAGATGAACGAGATCGACAGAGCGCTCTTCCTTTATAACGCGCAGGGCATTGCTGACGACGTCGGACTCGGAAAAGCGAAATAATTTTTCATTTTTCTCTTATATAAAAGGGCTGTGCAAAAAGATTGCACGGCCTTTTTGCTTTCTCCTTCAAAAAAAGAGTCGCTTGCTTGACAAGTTGTTCGGAATAGTATAATCTAAAAGGTAAGAAAAACAAGGAGCTTCTCGCATATGAAATTCGACATTGAGCTCGTCGGAAAAGTCGGGTCTATGGCGCTTATCAATCGCAAAGACAACGACATTGACTATAATATTTTTGCGCGCATTGGCCGTGAGCTTGCCCCGGGAATGATCTGGGTCTCCAGCGGAGCGACCGAGATCGGCCGTTTGGATTTCATCCGTAGAAACGGCGCGCCCATCGAGGAAGATGCGGCGAGCGCAAAAACGGATTACGCCGCACAAGGGCAAGCCATCCTGATGCAGAATTACCGTAATTTTATTAACCCAAATTATTCGGTTCGCCAAGTCCTTGTGGAGCACGTTCATTTTAACAACGAGAAGAACGCACAGCACCTTCGCGAAATGCTTTTGCGCTGCCCGAAACAGAATGCGATCCCCATCATCAACTATAACGACGCGGTGTGTGAAACCGAGAATATGAAGATGGAAATTCAGGAGTGGATGGAGAAAAAGGGGAAGGTCGTCGAATGCGTTGACAACGACGAGACGGCTGCGCAGATCGCCTGCCTTGTCAAGAGCAAGCGCCTTCTCGTTCTCACCAGCGCTGAAGGCATTTACCGCGACCCCAACGACCCGAAGACTCTCATCAAAGAGATTGGCGGGAAGGATGTTTATGAGGTTCTTTCTGCAATTGAGGAAGCAAAAAAATCCTGCCACGGGGCATCCCGCGCGGGGGCAAACGGAGCGTTTGCCAAGCTGGAGTACGTCAAAGATGCAGTGAAGAACGGAACGGAAGTTTTCATTGCAAGCTCGAAATACAGCATCAAAAATATCTTGGAGGGGGATGCGCCGAGAACGCGCATCGGAATTTGCTAATATGATTTATCGCGAATTTGGAAAAACGGGAATCAAGGTCTCTTCGCTGGGCTTTGGCTGTATGCGCCTGCCGATGACGACGGTGGGAGAAAAACGTGTTGTTGACGACGAGAAGACGGGCGAGCTTTTGCAGCGTGCGTTCGACCTTGGCGTGAATTACTTCGACACGGCGTGGATGTACTGCGAGCATGACGGTCAGCGCGCGGTCGGGAAGGCCATCAAGCCCTTCCGTGACAAGATCTATCTCTCCACAAAAAGCCCGATGTATCTCATCAAAAAGACGGAGGACTTCCGGGATTACTTGATGCGTGCCCTTGAGCAGATGGACGAGAGCTATATCGACTTTTACCATTTCCACGGCATCAACTTAAAGACCTTTGAAGAGCAGATTTTGCCGCTCAAGCTCATCGACGAAGCGGAAAAACTCAAGAGTGAGGGGCTTATCCGTCACCTTTCCTTTTCGTTCCACGACGATGCGAAACATATGAAGACAATTGCAGACGCAGGGGTGTTCTCCAGCGTTCTGTGCCAATACAACCTCATCGATCGCGCCAATGAGGAGTCCATTGCGTACGTTCACGACAAGGGGCTCGGCGTCGTCGTTATGGGGCCGGTTGCGGGCGGAAATATCTCCGCAGGCGGAGAAAAACTTCTCTCCCGCTTTGACACGACCGCAAAGACGGCGGAAGAACTTGCCTTCCGCTTTGTTCTCGGGAACAAGAACGTCAGCGTTGCGCTCTCCGGTATGCAGAACCTTGAGATGTTGGAAGAAAACGTTCGCTATGCCGAGCTTGCAGACAGCGTTGGAAACGCGGAGTTCGTCGGCCTGCAGGACACGATCGATGAGCTTGTTTCTTTAAGGGAACTCTATTGTTCGGGCTGTAAGTACTGCGACGTGTGCCCCAAAGGCATTCAGCCGTTCAGACTCTTCCGCGCATACAACAAGTGGAAGGTCTGGGGCATCGAAAAGGATTTGCGTGAGCTTTACGCGAAGATGAAGACGGATGATAAAGGTGCAAAGATCGATGCGTGCGTTTCGTGCGGAAAGTGCGCTTCCCGCTGTCCGCAAAACATCAAGATCGCCGAGATGATGAAGACCCTTGACGAAAAGGTGAGGAAGGAATTTAACTTCTAAAAATGGAAACGAAAGTTGCGAGGTTGCAAAGAGAAATCGCCTTGCAAAGCGAAGATTTCCGTGTTAAAATTACGAAAAAGACTGAGAGGAGAACAAAATGAAGATATCTGAAATGCCCTATGAAAGACTGGACCTTGCCGCAATTTCTGAGCGCCTTCAGAAAGCGATCGCCGATTTTCAGGCGGCAAAGACGGCGGAAGAACAGGTGAAGATCTACCGCGACGTCACCGAACAGATTGCGGACGAACAGACGATGTACGCTCTTGCAAGCATCCGCTTTTCATTGAACACCGAAGATGAGTTCTATGAGAAAGAGAACGAATTTTATGACGAGAATCTGCCCATTTTGAGCGCACAGCTCAATGCGTTCCAGAGAACGGTTCTCGCATCACCTTTCCTGCCCGAGCTTGAAAAGAGCTTGGGAAGCGTCGTGATCAGCACGTTCCGCAATTCCGTCAAGGCGATGGACGAAAAGATCATCCCGGACCTTCAGGAGGAGAACGCGATCGTCACGGAGTACGAAAAGCTGATGAGCACAGCAGAAGTGGAATTTGACGGAAAGAAGATGACCGTTCCCGAGCTTGGAAAATATAAAATGTCTCCCGACCGTGAAGTGCGTGCAAAGGCGTATGAAGTGCACGGAAAGTTCCTTGAGAGCATCTCCGAAACGGTGGACGACATCTTTGATCGCTTGGTGAAGGTCCGTGACCGCATGGCGAAGAAGATGGGATATGAAAACTTCGTCGAGATGGGATATTACAGAATGAACCGCATTGGGTACGGCAAGGAAGATGTGCAGAACTTCCGCGACAACGTGGAAAACCACATTCTGCCCGTCGTTCAGAAGATCAACGAGCGCGTGAAGAGTGAGCTCGGAATTGACCAGACGATGCTCTATGACTTTGGCGTGTTCGTAGCAGGCGGCAATCCGCGCCCGGAGGGCTCCGTGGAGGAGATCTTTGCGGCAGGAAAGCAGATGTACCACGAGATGGGCGAAGTGACGGGAGAGTTCATCGATGCGATGCTGGAGGCAGATGCCTTTGACGTCATCGCAAGAA
Organism: Clostridia bacterium; assembly: GCA_045579195.1. Classification (GTDB taxonomy): domain Bacteria; phylum Bacillota; class Clostridia; order Christensenellales; family CAMQZB01; genus JAZNLR01. The sequence goes on from JAZNLR010000101.1 coordinate 11,172, forward strand.
AGGGAAAGAGCGGCGGTGGATACTGCTCGTACCTCCCGAAATACAAACAGCCGTTCATCTTCGCGAACTTCAACGGAACGAGCGGAGACGTGGATGTTTTGACCCACGAGGCAGGGCACGCGCTCGCTGCGTACGCTTGCCGTGACCTCTTCGTTGACGACCAGGAGTACGGCATGGAGACTGCGGAAACGCACTCGATGTCGATGGAGTTCTTTGCGCATCGCTGGCTGGATCTGTTCTACGGCGACAAGGCAGAGACCGCACGGTACTGCCACTTGGTGGACGCGCTTTACTTCTTGCCGTACGGCGTGATCGTGGATGCCTTCCAGCACATCGTCTATGAAAACCCTGAGATGACCCCGGCAGAGCGCAAAGAGGCGTACCTCGCGCTTGAGAAGAAGTACCGCCCGTTCCTTTCGATGGAGGGCATGACGTACTTCGATAAGGGAACCAGATGGCAGTACCAATCGCACATCTTTGGCAGCCCGTTCTATTATATTGATTACTGCTTGGCGCAGTCGGTTGCGCTTCAGTTCTATCTTGCGTCTCGAGAGGACTTTGACGATGCGTTCAACCGCTATTTCGCGTTCCTCAAGAAGGGCGGAACGAAGCCGTTTGCAACCCTCGTGAAAGAGGCAGGAATGAAGAATCCGTTGGAGAGCGGAAGCCTTGCTGACATCGGTGTGAAGGTGGAAAAGATCCTCTTTTAAAAAAACACAGAAAAATCACATATGCAATCCTTGAAAAATTGACAAAGTGATATGAAAAGGAATAAAATAGAATTACCGCAGTTTTGTGCTGCGGTAATCTTTCGTTTTGAAAGGACCTTGGAGGCAAAAAGTGTCAAAGATTCTGAAATATCTTTCAAAATACGTCCCGATGATCGTCGGTTGCGCGATCCTGTTGTTTACGCAGGCAATGTGCGATCTGGCGCTTCCCGATCTGATGTCAAAAATCGTTTCGGAAGGCATTGCTGTCAGCGATATGGACGTCGTTTACCGCTACGGAGTGGAGATGCTGATCTATTCCTTCGTGTGTTCCCTCTGCGCTGTGGGCGCAGGATACCTCGGCGCACGCGTTGGCTCGGGATTTGCGCGCAACTTAAGACGCGCAGTCTTCCGCAAGGTCAGCTCGTTTTCCAACAATGAATTCAACAAGTTCTCTGTTGCGTCGCTGATCACGCGCAGCACGAACGACATCACGCAGGTGCAGATGTTCACCGTCATGTTCCTTCGCCTTGCAATGTTCGCCCCCATCATGGGAATCGGCGGCGTCATCAAGGCGATCCAGAAGGGCAACGGAATGAGCGATCTTGCGATCGTCATCATCATTGCCGTCGTCACGCTCGTCATCTTGCTCGGCGGACTCTTGCTCATCGTACATCCGCGCTTTACGAAGCTGCAAAAACAGGTGGATAAGCTCAACTTGACCGCGCGTGAGGCACTCAACGGAATGACGGTTATCCGCGCTTTCAACACCGTGGAGGCGGAAGAGGCGCGCTATGACGGCGTCAACAAAGACCTCACAAAGATGGCGCTCTTCGTCAACCGCGTGATGGGCCTTATGAACCCCATCATCAATCTCATTATGAACGGCGTTTCCATTGCCGTCATTTGGGTGGCATCCCGTTCGGCAGGCAATATCGTTGAGGTTGCGAATATGATGGCGTTCTTGCAGTATGCAATGCATATCATCATGTCCTTTATGTTTGTTTCTATGGCGTTTATGATGTTCCCGCGCGCGAACGTTTCTGCAAATCGCTTGGGCGAGATCGTGCAAACAGAGGTTTCCATCTTCGATCACGAGGGCGCGATCGAGGCAAAGGATATGGAAGGTGTCGTTCGCTTTGAAAACGTCAGCTTCACGTATAGCGAGGGAGAAGCGCCTGCAATTGAAGATATCTCGTTCGTTGCAGAGCCCGGAAAGGTGACCGCGATCATCGGCGGAACAGGCTCGGGAAAGAGCACGCTCATCAATCTCTTGCCAAGACTTTACGACGTGACGGAGGGAAGAGTTCTCATCGACGGGCAGGACGTCCGCGGTTTTACACTCTCTTCGTTGCGTGAAAACATTGGATTTGTTCCGCAGAAGAACGTTCTTTTCTCCGGAACGGTGGAATCCAACTTAAAAATGGGTGTTCCGGATGCAGATGAGGCGTCGCTTGACGATGCGATTGACGTTGCACAGGCGCGTGAGATCGTTTCAGCACACCGTGACGGAATCAAGCGCGAGATCGCGCAGGGTGGCTCAAACGTCTCCGGCGGACAAAAACAGCGCCTTTCTATCGCGCGCGCACTGGTCAAGAAATGCCCGATTTACGTCTTTGACGACAGCTTCTCCGCGCTTGACTTCAAGACGGATGCCGCGCTTCGCCGTGCGTTGAAAGAGCGCACCGAGAAGAGCACGGTCATCATCGTGGCTCAGCGCGTCGGAACGATTATGTCCGCAGATCAGATTCTCGTCCTTGACGACGGCAAATTGGTCGGCAAGGGGACGCACGAAGAGCTTATGAAGACGTGTGAAGTCTATGCGGATATCGCAAAATCACAGCTTTCAGAGGAGGATTTGAAACGATGAGTGAAAAGAGAACAACTCCTCCGCCGCGTAGAATGGGTCCTCCGGGAAGAGGCCCGATGATGCCGGGTGAAAAGGCAAAGGACTTCAAGGGAACCCTTCTTAAGCTGATGCGTGCGCTGAAGGGCAATTTGGCGTACGTCATTCTTTCCTTCCTCTTTGCGATCGGCAGCGTCTTTTGTGTTTTGAATATGCCCAACGTGCTCGGAAGTGCGACTGACGAGCTGATGGTGGGCGTTATGAAAAAGGAAGTTTATCAGCAGGTCAACGGGCTTTACGGCAGCTTTGACGAGGCAAAAAAGGTCATGGAAGAAGTGATGGAAAAGCCTGAGTTTTCGGAGCTTGACGAAAACGCGACTCTTGCGACCTTTGCAGAAAAGGGGTGGGTTTCCGAAGAGAGACTGGAAGGCCTCGGAACGTGGAAGGATGCTAACGTCAAAACGGTTCTTGGGCTTATCAAGATGGGTGGCCTTCCGCGCTTTGACACCGTCCGCACGATGGTGACGGCGATGGGGGAAACAAATCCCGATGCGATGGCTTTCTTTGAGAGCATTCCTGAAAAGTACCGTGAGGCTGTTCTTGACACGAGCCTTGCCGCGATGCCCGAAGTGGATGTCGACGAGATCTTGCGCATCTTAACGTTGCTCATTCTCTTGGTTGTTACGTCCGCAACGCTGAATTACGTGCAGACCTTCCTGCTCTCCACTGTGGCGCAGAGAATGTCGTACCAATTCCGCAGAAGTCTCAATCTGAAGTTTAGCAAGCTTCCGCTTTCGTATTACGACAATACCACGACGGGTGAGGTCATGAGTCTTTTGACCAATGACGTCGACACCATTTCCAACTCACTCAACCAATCTTTGGCGCAGTTGCTCTCTTCCATCACGCAGCTTGTGGGCGTTCTGATTATGATGCTTCGCATCAGCTTTGTGATGACGATTGCCGCAATCGTCACCGTTCCGCTTTCGTTGCTCGTGATGATGACAGTCGTCAAGAAGTCGCAGAAATTCTTCTTGGCGCAACAAAAGTTCTTGGGACACGTCAATGGACACATCGAAGAGATGTTCGCCGGCCACAACGTCATCACGCTGTTCAATGGGGAAGAGCGCTCCATCGAGGAGTTTGAAGAGTATAATGACAAGCTCTATGAATCGAACTGGAAGGCACAGTTCCTCTCCGGCTTGATGATGCCCGCAAACAACTTTATCGGAAACGTTGGGTACCTCGTCACCTGCGTTCTCGGCGGATATCAGGTCATCAGCGGCAACATTACCGTCGGAAACATCCAGGCATTCACGAGTTACATCCGTCAGTTCAACAACCCCATTTCGCAGATGGGCAACATTATGAACACGTTGCAGTCCACCGTGGCAGCGGCGGAGCGCGTGTTTGACTTCTTAGAGCTTCCGGAGGAGGCGGATGAAGGAGATCTTCTTTCCGAAGAGGTGCGCGGCGACGTCACGTTTGAGAACGTTGCGTTCGGATACCGCCCCGACCGCATCATCATCAAGAACTTCTCCATCGACGTCAAAGCGGGCGACCATATCGCGATCGTCGGCCCGACAGGCGCAGGAAAGACCACCATCGTCAAGCTGTTGATGCGTTTTTACGACCTCAACGGCGGCAGGATTCTCCTCGACGGCAAGGATGTCACAGCCTTAAAGCGCGGCGAGCTTCGAACACAGTTTGGAATGGTCTTGCAAGACACGTGGCTGTTCTCCGGCTCAATCATGGACAACATCCGCTATGGCAGAAAGGACGCAACCGATGAGGAGGTCATCGCGGCGGCGCGTGCTGCGTGCGCAGATCACTTCATCCAGACTCTCCCCGGGAAGTACGCATTCCAGATCAATGAGGAAGGCGGAAACATTTCGCAGGGACAGAAACAGCTCCTCACCATCGCGCGTGCACTTCTTGCGGATCCGAAAGTTCTCATTCTCGATGAGGCAACGAGCTCGGTCGACACGCGAACGGAGATGCTCATCCAGCGCGCAATGGACCGCCTGATGGAGGGAAGAACCAGCTTTATCATTGCACACCGCCTTTCCACCATCCGCGAGGCAAACACCATCCTCGTGATGAAAGAGGGGGACATCGTTGAACAGGGCAACCATAAGGAACTGTTGGAAAAGAACGGCTTCTATGCAGAGCTCTATAACAGCCAGTTTGAAGGCCTCCCGACGTAAAACAGGAAAGAGCAAGGCCGCAGGCAAAAACCTGCGGTCTTCTTTTTTTTGAAGCACAAAATTGTAAAAAAGAATGCGTGTTTCGCGTTAAAAACAGGTAGAAATTCGGGAAAGAAGGAAGAGGACGAATTCTCTTACTTTAGAAGAAAAAGTCGGAAAAGGGCAAAGAAAAAGACCTTGCAATGCAAGGCCTTTTTGTTGTTTCTTTGATTATTCCTGTTCTTCCTCGTCGAGAAGACGGTGATATTCTGCAAAGACGGCGTCAATGATGTCGTCATCCAAGCAGAGCTCAAATTGCATTCCGCCATCGGGATGATCCTTGGTCAAGAAGACCAACGCTTCGTCTTCTTCCATTCCTTCGAGAAGCTCAACGGGTTGCAAGATGGAGTAAAAATTGCCCTCGTGTTCAATTCCTGCAATTTCGAGAAAGTCGACGTTCAATCCGTCTGCAGTTTGCAACGTGATGACATCCTCATCAAAGTTCTCTTCGATCGCTTCCGAAACTTCCTTAACGTTTTCGTTGCACATGGTTCATTCTCCTTTTTGATTATTTATCAATCGCCGCATGCGCGGCGGAAGATCCGCCGTTTTAATTACTTGCCGTAGGTATACTCGGTCAAGGTGTAAACGAGGGTTCCGACCTGGTAGCCAGCCTGCTGTTCAAAGCCGAGCAAACGGGAGCGATCCATGCTGGTGCTCTTGCCGGAGTTGTCATGAACGGAGCCGAGGTCGTCCTTTGCGAAGAAGAGGTTGATCTGCGGGCCGCGGTATCCGCCGCCGAGGATGAGCATCGTGCTGTAAACCTCGAGCTCTTCTTCCTTGCCGTTGATGTGAAACGTCTTGGTCATGATGCCGTCAACGCCGGTGTTGGTGTTGAGCATAAACGTTGCCTTTTCCACGGTGTTGAGGAGGGGGCTTAAAACGTTGAACGAGAGGCTTGCGTTTGCCTTCTTCACAGAGCGGAGCGCATAGAAGAGGTACTCATTGTCGAACATCGTTCCTTTCAGCTTGCTGTAAACGCGCTCATAGTCTTCATACTGCGTGTAGACTTCCGAATCGGTGGGCAGGTCCATATCGGAGAAATCCACCTTGACGCTTGCGGTGCGCTCGTCGCGCGTTCCGTACGTCACGGAGACCGTGCAGTTGACTTCGAGGAGGGAGGTCGTGTTGTCGTTGTAATTAAACACAGGTGACGTCACCTCGTAATGCTTTTCGGAACGCACGGGATAGAAGAGGTTCGAAAGCCCCTGGAAAGTTGCGGTCGCGGTGATTTTGTCGTGCACGTCGTAACGCGTTGCGCCGTTTTCAAAGGCGCGCTGGTCTGCATACTCATAATATCCGTCAAAGACGAACTCGGTGGTGACGGTAAATTCCGTCGAGGAGCTTCCTTCGATGATGGAGGTGTACGTTCCCTCGCCAAAGAGATCGGGGGAATCATATGTCTTTTCCAGTTTGTTACCGTCCTTATCCTCCGCATCGTACAGCTTGGAAACGACAGTGTAAACCGACTTTTCGTATACGTCGGTCTTGCCCCAGTTTTCGCTGAATTCCGGCGTCACTGCGGAGGAAGCGCAGCCCGTCAGAAATGCGGCCGAGAGAATCAAGCAAAGAAGGGAAATGAGAACTTTTTTCATAGAATATCATACCTCAATCGGTGTTTTTACAATCGTGACGATATAAGTCTTGGATATTATACCATAATTTTTGATTCGCGACAATTGAAAAGACGTAAAATTGTAACATTTCACGGAAAATACGCACGAATGACTGTTGTTTTGTTTTGTTTTTTGTTATAATGAAAGAAAACGGAAGGAGGAACGCAAAGATGGAGCTTAAGATCTTCGCTTGTGACACGTTGAGCGGAAGCGTTCAGCACGTGGCGTCTGTCCTTCGCGCGGTGGACACGGCGGATCTGGACCGCAATCATATCGTCCTCTGTGAAGACCGATTCTCCCTTTCGCTGGAACGCTTACTGTACTGCGAGGAGGACGCTCATTTTGGCGCGTTCAACACCGAAGTCTATTCCTTTGAACGCTTGACCAACCATCTCTTGCGCGGCAAGAGCTTGAAGTACTTAAAAAAGAGCGCCGCCGTGATGGTGATGCGAAAGCTCCTTCTTGACGTGAAGGATGAGCTCAAGTGCTATCGCTCCCTGGCGGAATCCGTCAATTCCGGCCTTGCAGAGACGGTCTATGACGTCATCGCGCAGTTGAAGAGTTGCAACGTTCGCGCGGAAGAACTTTCCGTCGTCGAGGGGGATGATGCCCTTCGCGCAAAGGCGGCGGACATCCAACTTCTCTACCGCAAGTTTGATGCCTTCCTGGAAAAGGGGTACGTTGACGCCTGGGGAAAGCTTGAGCTTTTGGGAGAACTTTTGGATTGCGACGAGATTCGCGCATCCGACGTTTACCTCGTGGGCTTTGACAGCTTGACGCCGCAGGGCGCGGCAATCTTGGGAAAGATCGCAAAAGTCGCGCGCTCTCTGACCGTTTGCATCTCCCTTGGAACGCAAAACGACGGAAGCCTGCTTCGCGCGTGCAAGCAGATCGCGCACGACCTTGGGGTCAAGTGGAATGAAGAACGCGTTTTGGATGCGCTTCCACCCTTTGCAACACAAATTAAAAACAACCTCTTTTCCTATCGGACGCAGAACGCAACCCGTTTGGAGAGCGAATCCGTCAACCTCTTTGAAGCCAAGACCTGTGAACAGGAGTTTCACGAGGTCGCAAAGGAGATCGTTCGGGAGGTGAAGGCAGGCGCGCGTTATCGTGACGTTGTTGTGGCGTCCGGGCTTTCGGAGGCGGCTGAGCTTGCGGAACGCGTTTTTCCGCTTTATGATATCCCGTTTTACGTTGATCGCAAGATGAAACTCGGCGAGCATCCCATCGTGAAGCTGATGGTTTCCGCCTTGAACGCGCAGAGAACGAATTTCAGCGTGCGCGACGTTCTTGCCGTTGTGAAAAATCCCGCCGCAGACTTTGGCGATGCGGACGTGTTTGAAAATTATTGCTTAAGATATGCAATCGATCGTTCACGGTTCTTAAAGCCGTTTTCAATCGCAGAATTCGAGGCGGCTGAAGAGGTGCGCAAAAAGTTTGCCGCATTTGCAACCGCAGTCATCTTCCCGCAAGTTGCGCGCGTGGATGCGTTTTGCGAGAATTTCCGCACATTTCTTGAGAACGGTGCGTTTTCCGCGCGGGTGGATCGCCTTCGCGTTCTCTCGGGGGAGACCTCGGAATTTGCCGCATTCACCGAGCAGGTCCTTCCAAAAACGGAAGAGATTCTCTCCGAGCTTGACGAGTTCTTCGGGGAAACGGTGGTCACTTTCGATGATTTTATCATCCTTCTCGCAAGCGGACTTGCCGCGTGTGAGCTGTCGCTCATCCCGCTTTATACTGACGTTGTTATGGTCACGGACTTTGAAACGGCACGCTTTGCTAAGCGCGACGTCCTGTTTGCAACAACGGTCTGTCAGGGGCTCGTTCCATTTGTCAAGGAAGACGTTGGACTTCTTTCCGACCGCGATATTGATCGACTGAGCGAAAAGAATCGCGTTTCCATCGAGCCAAAGATCGAAACAATCAATGCGCGTGAACGCTTCAACGTTCTTGAGACGTTGTTGACCGCAAGAAGAAAGCTGTTCGTTTCGTTTGCACGGCGTGTGGACGGAAAGGAAACTGTTCCTTCTGATGTCATCCGCGAGCTTCGCAACCTCTTCTCAAGGGGCGGAAAGCCCATTGTCGTCAAAACGGTTGGTGTGGAAGTGTCTTCCGAGGAATTCGTTCTTCGCAACAGTTTGACCGAGAGTTCGGCTTCACGCGTTTTTGCGAAACTCCAATCCGAAGGAGAAACGGCGCTTGCTTCCTCCGTTTTCGAAGCGTTGCCGAAGGAAAAACAGAAGAACCTCTCTGCGTTTGTCCGCGTGGCAGATGCACGAGAGAACGTTTTGCGTCTTCTCTCCAGGCAGATTCTTTTCTCGGTTTCCCAATTCGAGAAGTACTTCACCTGTCCGTTCGCGTTCTTCGTACGATACGGCTTAGGGGCGACCGAACGCATCGTTGCAGAGGTCAAGAGCCCTGACGTTGGAAATTATCTCCACAGCGCGTTGGAACAGTTTATGAATCGCGTCTCCGAAGCAGACGGGATAGATGGAACGCGCATTTTGGGTGAACAAATTCTAGCGGAGCTAAAAAAGGACGAGCGCATCGCCTCTTTTTTGGAGATCCCGCGCTTTGCCGCGATGATCGAGCGTCTTGATCACGAGGCGATTCGCGTTTGCAACGTAATTGCAAATCAGGCGAAGTTCTCCAAGTTCAAAACCGTTGCAACAGAGCTTGCATTTGGCCCCGGGGAGAAAATGCCCGCCATTCGGGCAGACGGTTTCCAGATTCGCGGGAAGATCGATCGCGTGGACCTTTTTGAGAAGTACGTTCGCGTCGTGGACTATAAATCCGGCAGGATCGAGGCAACGCTCACCAATGTCTATAACGGAAAGAAAATTCAGCCGTATATTTACCTCGATGCGCTTTGCCGCGAGGGAAGAGTTCCTGCGGGCGCGCTTTACTTTCCCGTGAACGACAATTTTGACGAGGATGCAAGCCCCTACCGTATGAAAGGGTACGTCATCAAAGAAAACGAGGCGATTTTCGCAATGGATTCTCGCCTTGAGGAAAAGGCGTCTTCAGACAGCATTCCCGTGCAGTTCAAAAAGGACGCCGAGGAATATGCCTCGAGAGAGAAACGCCTCCAAAACCGCGTGGTTTCGGAGCGCTCAAGTGCTCTTTCCGAATCCGAAATGCGGTCGGTGATGGCGTACGCAAAAGAGGTGAGCAAGGGCGCAGTTTCAGACATCCGAAGCGGTTTCATCAAACCCTCGCCCTTGAAAGACGCATGCCGATTCTGTGAGTACGTTGCGATCTGCCGCAAGGACGCGGAGACTGTGGAAGCGCGTGATCCGGGAACGGCAAACATTGAAAGCATTCAGAATGCACTGGGGGAGAACGATGCCTGAGTTGAAAGAAAGTCAAAGACGGGCAATTTATTCGGACAGCCCCGACATTTTGGTGACCGCCTCTGCAGGAACGGGCAAGACATTCGTGATGGTCCGCCGCATTTTGCGCCTTTTGTTGGAAGGCAAGGCGGATGTCGAAAATCTTCTTATCGTGACCTTTATGAGTAAGGCCGCGGCAGAGATGAAAGAGCGCCTGTTTCTCGCGCTCTCGGAGGCGTATGCCGAGAGTGGGGACGCGCGCCTGAAAACCCAGATCGAAAAGCTGGGCTCCGCATCCATCAGCACTCTTCACAGCGTGTGCGGAAACCTCACGCGGTCGTATTTTTACGCCGCAGAGGTGGATCCAAAGTTTGAGGTGATGGACGAGGGCGTTGCGAGCGAACTTCGCTTTGATGCGATGAACGCGGTGTTTGACCGAAAATATGCCGAAAAGGACAGCGCATTTAAGGCGCTTATTGCCGCGCTCGGCCGTGGCAGAACGGATCTTTACGTCCGAGAAATGGTCACGAAGACCTTTGAGTTTGCGGAGTCCCTCGTCGACCCGCAGGCCTTCCTTGCGGACTTGAGTGCGCATTATCACGAAACAGATGCGTTCGTCTTGCGTGCGGAAGAGGAAATGCTCTCTTCTGCGCTCTCGGATGGAGAAGCACTCTTTCTCAAGGCATTTTTGCCAAATGAGAGCCGCTTTGACGAAGAAACAAAGACCTCCGCAAAGGCCATTCTTGCAGAGTTTGCGAAAATTGCCCAAGAGGGCGTGACGGAAAAGAAACTTGAAGAACTTTTAGATGCATTTTCTTCTTTTACGCCGACTTGCTCCGAAGAGGAGAAAAAGGTGGTCATCAAGGCGTACATCGCGCTCCAAAAGGGAAAGGACGTGGCTGTTGCAACCCTCAAAAAGGGCTTGGAAGACAGCCGCGCTGACAAGGCCGCGATCGCAATGATGCGCCCCCATGCGGACACCGTTGCAACCCTCGTTCGGGAGTTCGCAAAGGAGTACGCAACGCTGAAGCAAAAGGCGAACAAGCTGGATTTCAACGATCTTGAACGGGGTGCGCTCCGCGTTCTTGCAAACGAAGAGATTCGCGCAGAGTTGAACGCGCGGTACTCCTACGTCTTCGTGGATGAATATCAGGATACCAACGCTGTGCAGGAAGAGATCCTCAATCGAATTCGCGGCAAGAATCTCTTTATGGTCGGAGACGTCAAGCAGAG
>JAZNLR010000102.1:0-7486 GCA_045579195.1 Clostridia bacterium
CTTGATCTTGACCGCACCGATCTCGATGATCTTGTCTTGATAGTACTTCAAGCCCGTCGTTTCAATGTCGAAAATGACGAAATCTCCATCACCCAAAACGGAGGCATCGATCTCTTCCTTTTCAGCAAGGAAACTGTCCTGCGTGGAGAGGTGGAAGGGCTTCGGTTGCACAAAGACGTACTCATCCTTTGCTCTTCTCGACCGCTCCTTCGGAAGATCCACTTTTTCGGGAAACTTGCAAGTTGCGATCTTCGACGCGATCAAATTGAACTCATTCGAAAAGCTGGAAACGACAACCTTTCCAGAAACGACAACTTCCTCTCCCTCCCGAAGCAAGCGCATCTTCTGTGCATTTGCAACCGAAGGGAAAATGACGCATTGAATCTTTCCCGTTGGGTCGGTCAAAGAGAATTGATAATAGTTTTCGCTTCCGCGATGGCGTTTCCCTTCACGCTCGGGTTTCTTTCGCTCCACTTTATCGCCGAACGTTCCGCAAAGAACTGCATAATCGCTCTCTTGGCGAACGTTGCTGATGAATGCAGGCGTTTCTGTGGGGGCATCTCCGATATAAGACTTAACATCCGTAACAGCAATGCCGAAAACAGGCTGAAAAACGGGTTCTTCCACACGTTCGATGGGGTGTAACCGCTCCCCTTCCTCAAAGTGGAACTCGACCTCATTGCAAAAGTACTTTGAAAGCGAAATTTGAAGCGCTTCCGAAAAACGCTGTTTCGTCAAGTACTCTATCATATCGGAAGGACAGCGCAGCTTGACCAAGATCGGCTCTTGCATCAAGACGGAAATTCCCTCATCTCCTACCACTGGAAAGACGGACGGGAAATCCGACTTCAAAAAGCGGATAACCTCCTTTTTGACAAGTGCCTCATCTGCAAAGCTTGCAACGATCTCCACCGTGACACGAAGTGTTGGAAACTGTTCTTCGGTGTAAACGCGCAACGCATCACGCTCGGAGGCCGTCAGGATGCGCTCGGTCAGCAAGACAATATGTAATGTTCCGTTTGTCTTGGAAAGCTGTGCGCTGCGGATGCGGACTTCGCCGACGTTAAATTTTCGGTCGATCCGTTCAATCAGCTCGGGTTTCTTCATCAAACAGTTCCTCTAGGAGCGCAAAGAAAACGCGTTCCCCCTCTTCTTTGGATACGGCGCGGAACACTTCTCCACGTCGGAAAATGACAAATTTATCCTCACCTGCAGCGATTCCGAGGTCTGCATCGCGACTCTCTCCCGGGCCGTTGACAACACACCCCATCACCGCAATTTTTGCGTTCTTTCGAATATGTTTTGTCCGCGCACGGACTTCGCTTGCAAAGCGCGCCACATCATAGGAGCAGCGCCCGCAAGTCGGGCAAGAAACGACATCCACAAACGGACGAAGCTTGAGCGCTTGCAAAATTTCAAGGGCTGCTTCCACCTCGGCGATCGGATCTTCCGAGAGGGAAACGCGAATGGTGTCACCAATGCCCTTTGCAAGCAAAGAGCCGATCCCGATCGCACTCTTTGCTCTTGCAAGTGAACCGCCGCCAGCTTCGGTCACCCCTAAGTGCAGAGGATAAGGCGTGCGGTTTGCGATCTCTTCATACGCTTCCATCATCGTTGGAACATCGGACGCCTTAACGGCAACGACAATGTCTGAAAAATGACATTCTTCCAACGTCTTAATCTCGCGAAGTGCACTTTCAACAAGAGCTCGAGCCTGCGTTTTGTGCTCTGCGAGCATTCCCTTTTCCAAAGATCCTGCATTTGCCCCAACGCGAATGGGAACGCGACACGCGCGTGCAGCATGCGCAACGCGAATGACGTTTTCCTTCTTGCCGATGTTCCCGGGGTTGATCCTGACCTTTGCAGCGCCGTTTTCAATGCAGGCAACGGCAATTCTGTGGTCAAAATGAACGTCCGCAATGACAGGAATGGGTGATTCCTTGCAAAGGTGTGCAAACGAAGGCACGTCCTCCATTGTGGGGACGGTAATTCGAATGAGGTCACACCCCACTTCGCGCAACGATTCAATTTTTTGAAGGCTCTCTTCCAATGCAATCGGTCTTGTTGTCAACATCGATTGAATCAGAATGGGCGACCCACCGCCAAGCGGCAGTCCCCCGACCGTCACGATCTTTTTTTTCATCCGTACCTTACCAAATTTTAATCAAATCAACGAGAATTGCAAACAGGAACAAGAAGATCAATCCACCGAAGTGAATTGCGCTTTCCACACTCTTATTAATGGGCTTTTTTCGAATCCACTCAATGGTAGTGAACAGCATTCTAGATCCGTCCAGTGCGGGGATGGGCAACAGGTTGAAGACCGCAAGATTTGCACCAATGAGCGCAACGACCTCAAGAAGTTGCCGAAATCCGTACTGCGCGAGCTCTGCAGTCATCGTAATCGTCGTGATGGGGCCTCCGAGTGAATCCAACCCGATTGCTCCTGTTAAGATTTGCCCGATCGCACCAAGAACGCTGCCTGCCATCTTCATGCAGTACACAAACGCTCTTCCGATGGATTCAAAGAACGAAAAGCGATGAGAAACGCTAGTCTGCAAGATTCCCATGCCATATGAAACTGAGGTGACAGGAACACCGTTCTCCTCTCCCGTGACGACGTACTTTCGCAAGTGAACTTCCACCGTTTTTCTCTCGCCGCCGCGCAAAACTTCCACGAAAAGCTTTCCATCATCCTCGCGTTCTTTTGCAAGAACGCTGGAAAGATCGGTCGAGAGATAGATATTCTTCCCGTTTGCAGAGAGAAGGATATCACCTTCCTGCAACATATACTCCACAGCAACGGTTTCGTCTTCACTGTTCGGCAACACCTTCGCAACCGAGAGAACATACTGACCGGAAAAAACGAACGCACAAATGATGATAAGAACGGTCGTCAAAAAGTTCATAAACGCACCCGAGAAAAGAACGATCAATCTCTTCCACGGCGCTTTGCTGTCAAACGAATCCTCGCTCGTGATCTCCTCATCTTCCCCTTCAAACGCGCAAAAGCCTCCGAGCGGAATGCAACGCAAGGAAAAGAGTTCACCACCCTTCATCCTCTTTTTAAAGAGTTTTGGGCCGAAACCAATCGCAAATTCATTGATTTTAAACCCTAGGAGTTTGCCCGAGACGTAATGTCCAAACTCGTGCACCGTGATCATAAACAGGAGCACCAGAATTGCGACACCGATATACAAAACGTTGCTCAAAAACTCAGGAGCTTTCAAAAGAAGAAAATTCAAATCACACCTCTGTCGTCTGTCCGTCGCTCAACGTCAACGAACTCCGATGATATTATACGCCAACTTGCGTGCAAACATATCCGTTCCATCAATTTTTTCCTCCGAGACCATGCCGGAGAAGTCTGCATCCAGAACGGAAGCGATGATGGCAGGGATATCACAAAAACCGATTTTACCTTTCAGAAACGCCTCGACGCAAACTTCGTCTGCAGCGTTCATCGCGCAAGGATATAATCCCCCTTTTCTGCTTGCTTCTTTCGCAAGCGTCAAGCACGGGAAGCGCTCCTCGTCGGGAGCAAGAAACTGAAGATTGCCAAGCTTTGGAAAGTCCACGGGCGGAATGCACGCAACGCGTTTGGGCGCATTCAATGCAAGCGCAATGGGGAGCTCCATGCTTGGGTAAGACAGCTGTGCGATGCACGCGCCGTCAGTAAAGCGCACCATCGAATGAATGATGCTTTCCGGATGCACCAAAATTTCGATCTGTTCATCCGAAAGGTCAAAAAGCCATTTTGCCTCAATGTGCTCAAGGCCCTTATTCATCATGGTCGCGCTGTCAATGGTAACGCGCTTCCCCATCGACCAATTTGGGTGTGCAAGCGCAAGTTCGGGCGTTGCAGACAACAACTCTTCCTTGCTTGCATGCAAGAACGGGCCGCCGCTTGCCGTTAAGATTACGGACGAAAGATCTTCCCTTCTTCCCGCTTGCAGGCATTGCCAAATGGCGGAATGCTCTGAATCTACGGGGATGATCTCCGCTCGATCGTAAGGTGCGCGCTTGAAAAGCGCACCTGCCGCAACCATGCTCTCCTTGTTCGCAAGCGCAACACGTTTCCCCGTCTTTGCCGCCGCAAGCGCAAACTTCAAACCTGCAATGCCGCTGACAGCGATGACGTAAATATCCGCATCACATTCGGGAATGAGTGCGTAAAGCGCGTCCCCCGTCTTTGCGGAAAAACCTTCTGCACACAGCGTTGCACATGCCTCTTTGCTCGCCATTCCGACGAACTTCGGATGGAATTCAGAAATTTGCCGAGAGAATAAGCTGACGTTGCCGCCTGCAATCAGGCAAACAACGTCAAAGGCTTCCGGATCGCGACGGATCACGTTTAACGTTTGCGTTCCGATCGAACCCGTGCTCCCGACGATACAAACTTTTTTCATATTACCCCTCACAGAGCAAAGACAAGCTGAAAACAGATGCAAACGATAATTGCAACGAACATAATGCCGTCAAAGCGATCCATCGCTCCACCGTGACCGGGCATAATGTTGCCCATATCCTTAATTCCAACCTTGCGCTTGATGTGGCTTTCCACCAGATCTCCGAACTCCGTTGCGATCGCACACGCAATTCCGAGAAGAATGAAGAAAACAACGTACATTCCGTCATCAAAGCGGTATGACTCGATCAGCCACTGAGCCGCAATGATACACACGGCAAGTGCGCCGAGAACACCGCCGACAATGCCTCCGATCGCACCGGAAACCGTCTTGTTCGGGCTGATCGTCGGGCAGAGCTTCGGACCTTTCAAAAGGCTTCCGACAAAGAATGCAAACGTGTCGGTGAACGTTGCAACGACGAACACAAAAAGGAGCGCCGTCGTGGAGAGCGCCAAACTCTCGTCAAAGTGATTGATAACGCTTAAGGAATCGATAAAAAGCGTGGGATAGATGGGGATCATCGCCGCATAGCCCGTTCCTGCAAGCGTAATTTTTGTGGAAAACAGTGGCAAAACCATATTCACAATGGTGTATGCCACGATCAAAACGAGCGCGCCCGAAAAGCCGAATGCCAGCAAAACGGGGATCATCGCAACAGCCACAAGCTCCATCAAAACAAGATTCGCAACCGAAAGCTGCTCCTTCATCGCGCGGTACATCTCGGCCACGGCAACCACGGAAACGAATCCAACAAAAATATCAAACGGGATCAAACTCACAGAACGGAGCAAAAACAATCCCACCAAAATCAGAGCGTAAACAGCGCCCGATATCACTCTCTTCTTCATAAGTTCTCCTTTAGACTCTTCCAAAACGGCGTTCCCGCTTTGCGTAATTTTGAAGAGCCTTTTCCAACTCTCGCTCATTGAAATCCGGCCACAGAACTTTCGTGAAATAAAGCTCGGAATATGCCGCCTGAAAGAGCATAAAATTGCTCAGGCGCATCTCTCCGCTCGTTCGAATGATGAGGTCGGGATCGGGAAGAAAATCGGTGTACAGCTTGTCGCGGAATGCAGCTTCGTCCACCTCGGTTTTCCCCTCTTTGATCAATGCGTTGACGGCACGCAAAATCTCGTCACGCGAGCCGTAATTCAAGCCGACGTTGAGAACGAACCGATCGCAATGTGCGCTCTTTGCAAGTGCATCCTGAAGGGAAATTCGGATGTCTTCCGGCAAGGAAGAAATGTCCCCCATCAGGTTGCCGCGAATTCCGTGTTCTTCAAACATTTCGGCATTTTCTGCAAAGAAATCACGCAAGATTCCAAACAACGTTTCGATCTCCTCTTGCGGTCGATTCCAATTTTCCGTTGAAAAAGCAAAGAGGGAAACCACTTTGATTCCCCGTTTGAAACAATATTCAACCAGCGCTTTGATGCGTTCTGCGGCAGCCTTATGCCCGGCAGAGCGCTCCAATCCACGCTTTTTTGCCCACCGTCCGTTGCCGTCCATAATGAACGCAACGTGAACGGGGAGTTTTATTTCTTTGCTACGTTTTGACTGAACCAATCGTCGTCACCTCTCGAGCGCAAACTCCCCGACAAACACGGTGACGCCCTCCTTCCCCTCTTTCACTTTGAGGACAAGGAGCGTGTCAAACGCGCGCTCTCTTGCGCGCACGTGTTCAACGCATACGATCGGGACGTTTGCCCGCTGAAGCTCCTCTTTCGCGAGAGGAAGCGGCATCCCGATGATGCGGGTCAGAATCGCTTGGCTATTCAAAGTTATTATACTCCAATCAGACGGAAAGTATTTCCTTTTCCTTGTCCTTCTGGACAGCGTCAACCTGCTCGATGAACTTGTTGATGATCTTCTCAACGTCCTTTTCGATCGAGCTCATATCGTCTTCGGTGATCGCCTTTTCGTTCTTCAACTTTTTGCACTTATCGAGCATATCGCGACGGATGTTGCGAAGGGCGACCTTGGATTCATCAGCCGTCTTCTTTACGGTCTTAACGAGGTCCTTTCTGCGCTCTTCCGTGAGCTCAGGGAAGACGAGGCGGATCAGCTTTCCGTCGTTGCTCGGCGTAAGGCCGATGTTTGCCGCGAGGATCGCCTTTTCAATGTTCTTCAACGTGCTGGTATCCCACGGAGAGATCGTGATCATGCGTGCTTCGGGAACGGCGATATTGCCCACCTGATTGATGGGGGTCTGCGTTCCGTAATAATCGATGGTGATGCGGTCAAGGATGTGCGGATTTGCACGGCCTGCGCGGATGTTCAAGAAATCGTCTTTCAAGACGGAAACGGTCTTGCCCATCTTATCTTCCATCCACAAAAACAGTTCATTTACCTGCGGATTTGCGTAATTCATAATAACCTCCGAACATTCAATTTCGTTTCTCCCTCTATTGTAACAGTTTCAAGCGGGAAATTCAAGTACTTTTCAGAAATTCAATCAATGAATGATGGTTCCGATGTTTTCCCCATTGACGGCGCGAACAAGGCTGTCCTGCTCGTTCAAAGCAAATGCGATGATGGGGATCTCGTTTTCCATACACATTGAAACGGACGTTGTGTCCATTGCCTTCAAGCCATGCGCGATGAAGTCCATATAGGAAATCTCATCCAACTTCTTCGCGTTAGGATTGGTTTTGGGATCGGAATCGTAAATTCCGTCGATATTTTTTGCGAGAAGCAGGACGTCCGCTTCGATCTCAGCCGCACGGAGTGCAGCACCCGTGTCCGTCGAGAAGTACGGATTGCCCGTTCCACAAGCAAAGATGACAACCCTTCCCTTTTCCAAGTGACGAATCGCACGGCGCAAGATATAAGGTTCGGCAACGCGCTGAATGGTGAGCGCGGTCTGAACGCGCGTCTGAACGCCAACAGACTCCAAGGCGTCCTGCAAGGCAAGTGCGTTGATGATGGTGGCAAGCATACCCATATGGTCAGCAGTCGTGCGGTCCATATTCTTTCCTTCTCTGCACAGCCAAGTTCGGAAAGTGTAATTACAGGCTCACTCTGCGTTTCCCAAAGAAGAAGATCCTTGGATGTACGCACAGTAAACTTTGAACCAC
>JAZNLR010000103.1:0-2053 GCA_045579195.1 Clostridia bacterium
GCTTCGAATTGCACCCTCCACCTTCTCGATAATGCGATGCGCCGTGCGCTCATCACGAATGGCGTTCGGGAAAGGAAATTCCTCTAAATTTCGAGCAAGGCGAATGCGAGAAGAGATGACGATGTCGTTTGAAATTTTCATTTTCCCTCTCCTTTGAGCGCACGCATTTGATCGCGCAGACGCGCCGCGTCTTCAAAGCGCTCCGCTTCCACCGCAGCACTCAATTCTGCCGCAAGTTTACGGTACTTCATCTCAGGTGTTTCCACTGCCGTTTTGGGGCGAGAACCAACGTGAGAATTCGATCCCTGCATTCTTCGGATCACGGAATCAAGATGCGCAGAAAAAGCCTCATAACAATGAGGGCATCCGAGATAACCCGTAGCGTCAAAATCGCGAAGATCGGTTCCGCATTTCGGGCAAACGACGGCACTCTTCTTTCCTCCGTTTCCTTCAAACAGAGATTGGAACAGACCCGATGCTGCCGTGGGAGCGGCAATTCCTAAGCGGCGCGCACATTCAGAACAAAGATTATATTCTCGTTTCACACCGTTTAAGATGCGCGTCACATGCACACTTGCCGGTCTCTTTTTACATTCATCGCAAAGCATTGTTGCCTCCTATCTAAAAAACGCTAAAAATCTTCTTTTAAGATCTCTATGACCAAACTCCGGAAGATCTGAGCTCTTGCAAGGTCTGGGGTTCCTTCTCCGTCAAGAAGCGCTCCGTCTGCTGTTGCAGCAATGATCAATCGTGCTTCCCGTGTTGAGATAGCACCCTCTTCCATCAACCTCTCCGCAATCTGACAGACACGTCGATGGGAAATTCCGTTTGGAAACTCTAGTTCATCAAGAAGCAAGGCATCATCTTTCAACCTGCGAACGAGGATATATCCTCCACCGCCTCTTCTTCCCTCGACAGAAAAGCCGCGGTCCACGGTAAAGCGAGTCTGCAAGACGTAATTGATCTGACTGGGCGCACAGGAAAAGCGTGCGGCAAGATCGTGTCTTGACAGCATCGCCCTCTCCTCATCTAAGAGCTGACCGAGAAGATAGCGTTCAATTTCATCGCATAAACTCACGATAATTCCTCCGTTTGATCTTTCCTGACCTTTAATTTGACCTTCTCTGACCTTTTAACAATATTATACCCCGTTTCATGGATTTGTAAAGTGTTTTTCTAAACTTTTTTTGTGAATTTTTGACGAAAAATAAATTTCCCTTCCCCTTGCAAAAAAAATCAAAAAAAAATGCGTTCAACCGCATCTATGAATTTGCAACATCGCAAGCTTTGTGCTATAATGTAAAAAAAATAAAATAATGTGTTCCGCCACTGATGAAGCAGGACGGAAAGATGGAGAAACGTATGAAAAAATTGTATGAAGGCAAGACCAAAAACGTTCTCTTAGACGAAGAGACCGGAATCGTTCACCTTTTTTTCAAGGATGATGCAACCGGCGAAAACGGCGTCTTTGATCCGGGTTCCAACACAGTCGGCGGAAGCGTTGAAGGAAAAGGCAAGGTTGGCCTTGCTGTTTCCGTTCACTTCTTTGAATTGATGGAGAAAAACGGAATCCCTACGCATTATCTCGGCTCTGACATTGAGCAGGGTTTGATGAAGGTTCGCAACCTCACCGTTCCCCGCCTTGAGTTCGTCCTGCGCTACTTTACGGCAGGAAGCATGTGCCGCAGATTCACCCTTCCTGAAGGCATTCCCTTTGATCCTCCGTACGCTGAAGTGACGTTGAAAGATGATATTCAGGGCGACCCCCTCATCAGCGAACGTCTCTGCATCATGAAAGGCCTTCTCTCTGACGGGCAGTACGGCGAGGCACTTTCCATCGTTGAAAAGGTTGGTGAAGTTCTCAAGAAAGAGCTTGCTGAAATGGGCCTTACCCTCATCGATTTCAAGATTGAAGTTGGATATGACGAAAACGGAAAGATCTACGTTGCCGACGAAATCACCCCCGACATCTGGCGCGTCCGTGACGAGAACGGAAATATTCCCAATCAGATCGACTGCGCAAAGATGATCCTCGCAAAACTTCAGAAATAAG
>JAZNLR010000104.1:0-12730 GCA_045579195.1 Clostridia bacterium
GGGGTGCGTTATCCACAGTCATCTCGCCTTTTGCAGCAAAGAGAATTTGAAAATCCACTCGGCCGTTCGGGCGGTCTAGAGAAAGTTCCTTTGTCAAATTCTCATAAAATCCGCAGTTGTTGAATTCCAACGGAGCGGAACCGCTTGGGTCATATGGAGTGTTGCGTGCGGTGTAAGAGCGCATCTTCTTTCTCCTAATACTTTAATTTCGGAAATTATATCATATTTCTCTATGTTTTGCAAGTTTATATATGGACATTTTCTTCAAATCGGGTTATAATGAAGTTATCCTGAACGCAAAAGGAGAAAGAGGATGCGACAGAAGATTGATTTTAATGAAGGATGGCTGTTTCACTTAGGTGACGTTGAAACGCACACTCCTGCAAACAAGGGAATTGCGTATATCAGCGCAAAGACCGAGCGACGGCATATGGGCCCTGCTTCGCGGAATTATCCCGCAGCATCGGATAGCTATCGAAACGATATTCTCTACCCCGAGGAAGATTGGAAACTTGTGACCTTACCACATGATTACGTCATTGAGGGGGCGTACGATAAGACATGCAACAGCGCCCATGGGTACTTGCCCTATCGCAACGCGTGGTACCGAAAGACCTTCTCATTAGACGAGAGCGACCGTGAAAAACGCCTCGTGCTGTACTTCGAGGGAATTGCCATTCACGCGGAAGTTTATTTGAACGGCTGCTTGATGTTCCGTAGTTTTTCGGGATACACGCCCTTTGAAGTGGACATCACGGACATGGCTGACTTTGAACATCCCAACGTCCTTGCCATTTATGTCACCACCGAAGAACACGAGGGCTGGTGGTATGAGGGCGGCGGAATTTACCGCAACGTCTGGCTTGAAAAAACGGAACTTGTTTCTGTTGATCGTGACGGAGTTTTCGCAAAGCCCGTCTTGCAGGAAGACGGAACGTGGAACGTGGACGTTGAGGTGACCCTCCGAAACGATAAAAACGTATGCGAAACGGCGAACGTCATCGGAAAGCTCTTTGATGCCGAGGGGAACGAACTTGCTAAGGCTTGCGCTTGTGCGAAGATCGCCGATCACGACAAGAGCGTTTTGCACTATGCATTCAAGATGGAAAACCCGCGCCTTTGGTCGCCTGACGATCCTTACCGTTATCGCGTGGAAACACACGTTGAAAACGGAGGGGAAGAGATTGATCTCGTGAGCGTCAAGTTCGGTTTGAGAACGTTCTATGCCGACCCCGACAAGGGTTTCTTTATCAATGGAAAGCACTATAAGATCAAGGGATTTTGCGGCCATGCAGACTGTGGCTTGATGGGCAAAGCTGTTCCCGATAACATCCACCGCTATAAAGTTCAGCTGATGAAGGAGATGGGGGCAAATGCATATCGAACCAGCCATTATCCGCAGAGTGAAGCGCTGATGGAGGCGCTCGATGAAGCGGGTTTCATCGTGATGGACGAGGTGCGTTGGTTTGAATCTACTCCTGCAGGGCTCGCAGAGTTGGAAGCTCTCATCCGCCGTGACAGAAACCGCCCGAGCGTGTTCTTCTGGTCGGTTGGAAACGAGGAGCCTTATCACGCGATGCCACAGGGCAAACGCATCACAAGAACGATGATGTCCAAGGTGAGGAAGCTGGATGACACTCGTTTTGTCATGACCGCAGTTGACCGCCCCGACACCGCCACGGTGTATGAGGAGAACGACGTCATCGGCATCAACTATAACTGGAATTCCTGGGAAAGCGTGCATGAAAAATACCCTGAAAAGGCGGTGTTTGCATCCGAATGCTGTGCCGCGGGAACGACACGCGGATGGTATGCTCCTGATGACCCTGCCCGCGGATACCTCAGCGCTTACGATCACGATTGCGGATGGCTGTTCCTCTCCCGTGAGTTCACTTGGAAGTTTATTGCAACTCGTCCGTGGATTATGGGTGGATATCAATGGATCGCATTCGAGCATCGCGGAGAAACGGTTTGGCCACGCCTTGCATCCCAAAGCGGTGCTGTGGATCTCTACATGCAGAAGAAGGATGCCTTCTTCCAGAATCAGTCGCATTACTCCGAAATCCCGATGGTGCACCTCTTGCCTCATTGGAACTTTAAGGGTAGAGAGGGGGATCTCATCCGTGTCGTTGCGTATACCAACGCTGAAGAAGTGGAGCTTTTCCTGAACGGAAAGAGCCTTGGAAAGGTTGCCGTTCCTTTCTGTGAACATGCGGAGTGGAGTGTGCCTTATGAACCCGGAACGCTGGAGGCGGTTGCGTTTATCGGAGGGAAAGAGGTCGCAAGAGACGTGCAGAAGACTTCAGGAAAGGCATATCGCCTGATGCTCGAGCAGGACACCTTTGATATTGTCGCAAACGGCCGTGACATCGCGCTCGTGAGCTGTTTTGTTGTGGACGAAAACGGGCTGCCCGTTCCCGATGCGGAGCTGGAGCGCGTCTCCTTCCGCACCGAGGGAGATTGCAAGATCTACTCCACGGGTTCGGACGTCAGCGACCATACTTCCATTTTCTGCCCCGATCGCAGAATGCGTGCCGGTCGAATCGGCGTTGCCGTGAAGCTTGGCAAGAACGGGGAAGGGTTGCGCGTGTTCGCATCTTCAAACGGACTCATTCAGGCAACTTTGACGTTGACCGTAAAGGAATAAAATATTCGCACAAATAAAAATGTGTACGGAACGAATTACTCGCTCCGTACACATTTTTTTGTTTCTTGCGTTGTGCTTTAAGCCTTTGCGGAAGAAGACGTCTTTCCGCGCGTCATCACCAAGTGGATTGCAAGCCAGATGCCTGCAAGCCCGACGAGGATATAGATCACGCGAGACATAATTGCCGCATTTGAGCCAAAGATAAAGGCCACAAGGTCGAACTGGAACGCCCCAACGACGAGCCAATTCAGCGCACCGACAATCGCAAGAATGCTGGAAACCAAAGTCAGCATAACTTCATTTACGCTCCTTTTCTTTCGGTGCGATTAGTATGTGCGCTAAAAACGGAAATATACCTCTTTTTTCTCTTATTCGTGAACCGCTTCGAACTGCAAGGTGTCAAAACGAATTTTCTCCACGAAGTCACTTGCGCGGAAGCGCACGATATTGAACTTTTCAAAGCTTTCCGCGTGCATTTGCAAAACGACGGGCGTTGCGAGATCCAGTCGGTTGCAGATAGCCTGCGTATATGCATAAAAGCGGCTTATATCGAACTTCTCTTCAAACTCGAAGACGTCGTTGATGAGAAGCTTCTTGTTTTTGTCGAGAACTTTTACCCAAATCTTGAACATTTTGCACCTCGAATCCTTTTTTCAAGAGTATTATATCACATATTTTCCGTTTTTTTTGCTCATTTCTTTACATCGGGAGAAAAATTTGCTATATTTAATAGATAATATGGAGTAATTTAACCTCAAAGTGGAGGGTTTATGAAAAGAGAAAAGGTTTCAGACGCCGTCGTGCGTCGTTTGCCGAAGTACTATCGGTGTTTGAAAGAGATGGAAGAAAGCGGAAAAGCGCGCGTTTCCTCGAACGAGATTTCCAAAATTTTGAACGTCACCGCATCGCAGGTCCGTCAGGACTTTGCGAATTTCGGAGAGTTTGGTCAGCAGGGCTATGGGTATGACGTCTGTTTTTTGAAAGAACAGATCCAGAACGTTCTCGGTTTGAACAGAGAGTACCGCATGATCATCGTCGGCGGCGGACACATCGGAACGGCACTTGCCTCTTACCTTGGTTTTGTTCGCGAAGGATTCAAAGTTCTTGCCGTCTTTGACATCGCTCCTGAAAAAGTTCACGTTCCCGAAGGAATCGCCGTTCTGCACGTGGACGAGCTTGCAAGGTTTTCTGAGGAACACGAGGTGGACATTGCCGTTATCGCAACGCCGCGCAACTGCGCGAACGAGGTCGCAAATGCGGTGGTGGACGCAGGAATCTCTGCAATCTGGAACTTTGCTCCCTGTGATCTGACGTGTGGCAAAGACGTTGCTGTTGAAAACATCAATATGAGCGAGAGTTTGTTCTTGCTTTCTTATAAATCCAACTTATCAAGGGAGGAATTGGAATGAACCAGTTGAAGAAAGACGTCCTTGGAATTCTCAAGGAAGACGCACGTTACTCTGCAGAGAAGATCGCGATTATGCTTGGCAAAGATGCCGAAGCCGTTCGCGGTGCAATTGAAGAACTGGAAGCGGAGGGCATCATCGTTCGCTATAGCGCGGTGGTGGATGAAAACAAACTCGGAGAAGACAACGTTGAGGCATTGATCGAAGTCAACGTCACGCCGCAGAAAAATCACGGTTTTGATGCAATCGCAGAGGAGATCTACCGCTTCGCAGAGGTCAAGACCCTCTATCTCATGAGTGGTGGCTTTGACTTTGCCGTTTTTGTTGCGGGAAAGAGCTTAAAGCAGGTTGCGATGTTCGTTTCCGAGAAGCTGTCTACATTGGACAACATCATTTCCACCCGCACGCACTTCATTTTGAAGAAGTATAAAACCGACGGAATCTTGCTTGCAGGAAGCAGCGAAGAGAGTAAAAGGATTTCAATACACGCATGAATTACGACGAATTTTTAAACGAAACAGCGCGGGAAATGAAGCCTTCCGGGATCCGGAAGTTCTTCGACGTGGTGAAAGAAATCAAGGGCGCGATCTCACTCGGTGTGGGAGAGCCCGATTTTATCACGCCCTGGAGCATTCGTGATGCGGCGATCCGTTCCATCCAGAAAGGACGCACGCAATATACCTCCAACAGCGGAATGAAAGAGCTGCGCGAGGCAATCGTGCAGTACTTAAAAGAGCGTTTTTCGCTGGAGTACGACTATACCAACGTTCTCGTGACCATTGGCGCGAGTGAGGCGATCGACCTCGTGTTCCGCGCTTGTCTGTCGCCGGGTGATGAGGTGCTCATTCCTGACCCGTCATACGTTTCGTATGCGCCCTGTGTGGCGCTTTCGGGTGGCGTTCCCGTCTCGGTTCACTGTTCCATGCAGGATGCGTTCAAGTTGACGCCTGAACAGCTTGAAGCGTGCATCACGCCCAAAACGAAGATCGTCATTTTGCCCTATCCCAACAACCCGACGGGCGGTGTGATGGAGCGTCCGTTCCTGGAGGCGATTGCTCCCGTGATTCAAAAGCACAATCTCCTCGTTTTATCGGATGAGATCTATGCAGAGCTCACCTATGGATCGGAACGTCACGTTTCCATCGCGGAAGTGGAGGGAATGAAGGAGAGAACCGTCGTTATCAACGGCTTTTCGAAGTCGTTTGCGATGACGGGTTGGCGCCTTGGATACCTTGCAGGGCCCGAACCGTTGGTGCGCGCGATGACCAAGATCCACCAGTATACCATCATGTGCGCGTCCACCGCGAGCCAGTATGCCGCGCTCAACGCTTTGGAATCCAGCTTTGAAGACGGATTTGAAATGGTGAGTGAGATGCGCAGGCAGTATGATATGCGCCGTCGGTATCTCGTCAACGAGTTCAACGGCATGGGGCTTGAGACCTTTGAACCGCGTGGCGCGTTTTACGTCTTCCCCAAGGTCTCTTCCCTTGGAATGGACGGAACTGAGTTTGCAGAGCGCTTGCTTGCCGACCAGAAGGTCGCCGTTGTTCCGGGATCTGCGTTCGGTGAGAGTGGAAAAGATTTTGTGCGCGTCAGCTATGCGTACTCCTTGCAAAACCTGGAGCGCGCAATGGCTCGCATTCATAAGTTTGTCGAAGGATTGAAGTGATGGATAAAGTTGCATTGGTTGCTTGCTCGGAATATACGCGGGAAGCTGCGGATGCGGCGGTGAAGGAGACATTTGATCTTCTCGGTGGCATTGAGCGTTTTGTTCAGCCGAACACGACCGTCGTCATCAAAGCAAACCTGCTTGATCGCATCAAGCCCGAAAAGGCGGCAACGACGCACCCTGAGATCGTTGCTGCGGTTGCGCGGTGTGTGATCGCGCAAGGGGCAAAGTGTATCATTGCGGACAGCCCCGGAGGACTCTTTACTCGTGCGTACGTCGGCGGTGTTTACGCAAAGACGGAAATGACCCGTGCTGCAAAGGAGAGCGGAGCTGAGCTCAACGACCTCTTCACTGCAACGGAGGTCTCTTTCCCGGAAGCACTGGTCGGAAAGAAGATGGAGATCATCGACGTTTTGCTGCAGGCGGACACGATTATCAACCTCGCAAAACTCAAGAGTCACAGTTTCACGGGCTACACGGGGTGCGTGAAAAACCTGTTTGGTGCGATCCCCGGATTGCAGAAGGTGCAGATGCACGGAAACAACCCGAAGATCGACAATTTTGTGGATTTTGTCATTGACATTGAGCAGTTTTTAAAGCCCAAGCTCTGTTTCCATATGATCGACGCCGTCGTTGGCATGGAGGGTCCCGGACCGACCGCAGGCACACCCCGATTTATCGGGCGTCTGATTGCGAGCCCTTGTCCGTATAGCGCGGACCTTGCGGCGCTCACCATCATGAATGCAAAGCCGATGGGGATGCCGATGTTCCGCCGCGCAGTGGAGCGCGGGATTGCCTCTTCTGACGCATCGCAACTCGCTGTCGTCGGAGAAAGCCTTGAAAAGAGTGTCATCCCGAACTTCAAGAACGTCGAGGTCACCCCGGATAGGCCGTTCTCAAAGATCGTTCCCAAGTGCCTTCAGCCCCTTATCAAGCGGTTGGTTTCCCGCCGTCCGTACATCCCGACAAAGCTGTGCAAGGGGTGCAAAAAGTGTTTTGAACACTGTCCCCCAAAAGCAATTTCCATGGTGGACGGAAAGGCAAAAATCGATTACGACAAGTGCATTCGTTGCTATTGTTGTCAGGAGCTTTGCCCCTTCCACGTTGTCAAGGTGAAGACACCCATTCTTTACAAAATCACCCGACATTGAAGCTTTTGTGAGAGAATGCGGGGAGTACGACAAATTACTTGACATTTTATACAAAAAAGAGTATGATAACCTTGCTGAAATAATATTTTCGCCAGACTGATGGTGGAAATATTATTTCTTTTTATGCCCTTCCCTCGAATAAATAGGGGAGGAAAAGAGTATGCTTAGTTATTAAGCAAATCGGAGGAACCTTTTATGGAAAGAGAAGTGCTGATGACACAGGAGGGCTTGGAAGAGCTCCAGAGAGAATTGAAGAACCTCAAAGAGGTTAAGAGAGTGGAAGTCGCTGAAAAGATCAAAGTTGCCCGTGACTTTGGCGATCTGTCTGAAAACGCAGAGTATGATGCGGCGCGCAACGAGCAGTCCATGATGGAAGGCCGTATCACCGAGTTGGAGTTCAAGATCTCTCATGCGAAGATTATTGTCAATCAGCAGAATGATCTTGACACCATTTCGGTCGGAAAGACCGTTTTGTTGCACGACATCGAATTCGATGAAGACGTGGAGTATACGTTGGTCGGAACCACCGAGGCAGACCCTGCCGCAAACAAGATTTCCAACGAATCTCCCCTCGGAAAGGCTTTGCTTGGAAAGAAGGTCGGCGAAACTGTTCAGTATAACGCGCCGGGCGGAAAGATGGAAATGAAGATTTTGGACATCCGCCTCTAAAAAGCTGAAAGTTGTTTATTATACGGAGAGAAAACGATGAACGGTGAAGAAGTTATGCAAGAGATGACTGCGGAAGAGCTGAGTGAAGTCCTTCGCGTCCGCAGAGAGAAGCTGGAAAAGTTGGTTGCAGACGGAAAGAATCCCTTTGAAGAAGTTCGATTCGACCGCACGCACGACTCCAAGGCGATCAAAGAGAATTTTGAAACGTTGGAAAATGCTGACGTTGCCATTGCAGGCCGCATTATTTCCCGCCGCCTGATGGGAAAGGCTTCGTTCTCACATTTGATGGACGGCGCAGGAACCATCCAGGTGTACGTCCGTACGGACGACGTGGGTGCCGACGTTTACGACGAGTTTAAGAAAATGGACATCGGTGACATCATCGGTGTCACGGGAACGGTGTTCAAAACGAGAACGGGGGAGACCTCTGTTCACGTGAAGACCATCAAGCTCCTCTCAAAATCCTTGCAGCCCCTGCCTGAAAAGTACCACGGGCTCAAAGACCCCGAACTTCGCTATCGCCAGCGTTACGTTGATCTTATTGCAAACCCCGAAGTTAAGGATACGTTCATTTTGCGTTCCAAGATTATCCGTGCTGTCCGTGAGTACTTGGACAACCAGGGCTTCATTGAGGTTGAGACCCCTGTTCTCAACACAATTGCAGGCGGAGCATCCGCGCGCCCGTTCATCACGCATCACAACACGTTGGATCTGAATATGTACTTGAGAATCGCCCCCGAGCTTTACTTGAAGCGTTTGATCGTTGGTGGATTTGAAAAGGTTTATGAGCTTGGAAAGATGTTCCGCAACGAGGGAATGGACATTAAACACAATCCCGAGTTCACGATGATGGAGATCTACCAGGCATACGCAGATTATCACGATATGATGGATCTGACCGAGAATATCTTCGGTTATGTCCTTGACAACGTCCTCAAGACGCGCAAGATCACATACCAGGGAACGGAGATCGATCTTACCGGTCCGTGGGAGCGCCTCACGATGGTGGATGCCGTCAAGAAGTACTTAGGCATTGACTTCAATGCATTGACGTATGAAGAGGCGCTGCCTCTTGTCAAGGCGGCAGGCGTTGATCCCGAGGGCTCGGACACGTGGGGAAGACTGCTTTACGCGGCATTCGACCAGAAGGTGGAAGAGAACCTCATCAACCCCGTGTTCATCACGGATTATCCCGTGGAAGTTTCTCCGTTGACCAAGCGTTCGACGGAAGACCCGCGCTTGACCTATCGCTTTGAGTTCTTCATTTACGGACGCGAGATGGGCAATGCGTACAGTGAGTTGAACGACCCGATCGATCAGAAGGAACGTTTCCTCGATCAGCTCCGTCAGCGTGAAAAGGGCGACGACGAAGCGCAGATGATGGACGAGGATTACGTCAATGCTCTTGAGTACGGCTTGCCCCCGACGGGCGGCTTGGGAATCGGAATCGACAGAATGGTTATCTTGCTCACCGACAGCTTCTCCATTCGCGACATCATCCTGTTCCCGACGATGAAGCCGAGAAAGTAATGATCGCACGAAAGAGGAAGAGGCGAGAGGTAATTTTCTGTTCCGGAGGAAACAAATGGACAATAAAATTACAAAAGAAAGAGTGAGTGCTCATTTGAGTTATGATTGGCCGAAGTACATTGGACTGTTCGTTGCCGTCGTGCTTTTTTGGACGTTCATCTTTATGTTTTCCGCGCCGAGAGAGAATGACTTTGACACCATTTCCGTCTATTCGTTTGCGCCGTACAGCTCCCCTCAGGAGTTTTCGGACTTACAGGAAGACCTTGACAAAGCGTTTGGAAACACCGTTCGCCACGTCTATGCTGAGAACTATGCGCGCGACGACGTTTCCACTTCAAACGTTATTATGACACGTTCTGCGACGATGGAATTTGACATCATCATCGCGCAAAAGACGTACTTTTCGGCAGAAGAGCTTGAAGAAAAGGCAATTTCGGGCTTCACGACGTACTTCGTGGACGTCGGAATGATGTATCCGCTGGACCAGATGCTGGATGACGTTCTCATTCACGGGGCATTGGATATGACCGAGGAAAAGGAGGCCTCCCTTCGTGCGTTCTTGAAGGGAAAGCGAAATTACCGCAAAACATCCACTTTGGATGCGGAAATCGAAGAGACGAAAAAGCGTTGGGAAGAGCTGAAAGTGACTGCGGCGTACGTGCAGGCATTTTTGGAAGAAAACCCTGACGCGGCGTTCGTTTACCGCAAGGGAACGCATCGCGCATCCTATAATTTCCCCACGGATCATATTGAAATCGATGACGTGGAGCGTATTTGGGGGCTGGATCTTTCTAAGTTCAGCAGCAAGATCACCAATTTGATTGCAGACGTTGAAACGTTTGAAGATCTCGATGTTTTCAAGACGTTCAAGTTTGACTGTGCGCTCGGAATTTGCGCGAAAGTGGACGCGAAGAAGCATATCTTCTATGAGCAGCTTGAAGTGTTGAAGTACTTCATCGACAACTATTATTTTGATAATTGACGGACTTCTCCCTCTTAGCGGGGCTTGCGTTTTGCCTGCGTGAAAGGGAGATTTTTTTAACGAGGGTAACATGAAAGGGAAACTGGTCACATTTGAGGGTTGCGACGGCGTTGGAAAGTCCACGCAGGTCCGTTTGCTCAAGGAGTATTTGACAAAAAACAGAATTGATTTTATAATGACAAGAGAGCCGGGTGGGTGCACCGTTTCAGACAAGATTCGAAACATCATCCTTTACGGGAAGGACGACCACATGACCGCGGTCACGGAAGCGTACCTTTACGCAACGGCGCGTGTTCAGCTCGTTGACGAGGTGATTTTGCCTGCGCTCGAGCAGGGGAAGCTTGTCGTTTGCGACAGATATTACCACTCTTCGTTTGCCTATCAGCAGGCGGCGCGTGGGTTGCCGACTGAGCTGATCTACAATCTGAATCGGTATGCAATTGAGAATTGCCGCCCCGACCTCACCGTCTTTTTGGATCTTTCCCCCGAAGCAGCCTTTGCGCGCAAGGGCGGTGCAGAGCAGGGTGACCGTATGGAGCGGATGGGCCTTTCCTTTCACAACAAGGTCTATGAAAGCTTTTGTGAGATGACCAAGAAGGATGACCGCATGGTTTCCGTTGTTCCCAACGGGACGAAGGACGAAACTCACAGCAAGATCATCCGTCTCTTGCAGGAGAAAGGAATTATCTAAAAGTTTATGCAGAGAACTTTCGACAATCTCATTTTCGAGAGCCGTGCTTTTTCCGCGTTGCTTTCGGACGTCCGTTCGGACAACCTGTCACACACGTACCTCGTGGAGTGTGCAGACGGCACGTTTTTGAAGGAACTGCTTCTTCGCTTTCTTGCGAGTGCGGTCTGTGAAAAGAAGTGCTTTTGTGGGGTGTGTTCGAACTGTCGCCGTGTTTTGGAAGGGAAGCATCCGGACGTTGTCACAACGTTGGATTTTTCTTCGCAAGGCCAGGTTGAGAGCGCAAGAAAGCTCATTTTGGATGCATATCGAAAGCCGCTGGAAGGGGATAAGAAGATCTACTTGATCCTCCCGGCGGACAAGCTTTCACAGGCTTCGCAGAATACTCTTTTGAAGCTGTTCGAAGAGCCCCCGAAGCACACGCATTTCGTGCTTGGAGCGGCAAACGCGAAGAATCTTCTTCCCACCGTCGCTTCTCGGGCAAAGAAGCTTTCTGTGGAGCGCTTTCCCGAGGGGAAGCTTTCGGAGTTTCTCCGAACAAAGACGGGGGATGAAAAGAAGATTGCGCGTGCGATTGCGCTGGCCGGAGGCTATCCGTCGAAGGCGCTTGCGCTTTTGGATGACAGTGAAATTGACGATCGGATGCGCTTTGTTCACGAGCTCTTCTCAAAGTGTAAAACGAGCGCAGATGTGGCGTTCTGGAGCGCGAAATTGATGGAATTTGAGCGCGACGAGCTTATTGAGGTCTTTTCTTCAATGCAACAATATGCCCGCGATCTAATGCTTTGCAACGTCGGAAAATCGCACCTTGCGATCTCGCCGTTTGCTTCGGCAGAGAATACATTTTCAAACGCAGCGTTAATTCGCACGATCACCCTTTTGGAAGAGGGGATGACAGATGCGAAAAACGTGAACT
The DNA here is from genome assembly GCA_045579195.1 of Clostridia bacterium. Classification (GTDB taxonomy): domain Bacteria; phylum Bacillota; class Clostridia; order Christensenellales; family CAMQZB01; genus JAZNLR01. Next base: position 11,659 of record JAZNLR010000104.1, read on the forward strand.
TAAACGTCCTTTGTGACTCTTTGCTGCTTTCCATTTTGGAGGTAAAACATCTATGTCAAAAATTGTAGGAGTAAAATTCAAACAGTCCGGAAAGACTTATTCGTTCGCTCCGGGAGATTTTAAGATGAAAGTTGGTGACGGTGTCATTGTTGAAACGGCACGCGGAGCTGAGTTTGGAACGGTTGCTTCCGAGCCGCACGACGTTCCCGAAAGTGAGATCGTTGCTCCCCTCAAGTCTGTCATTCGTCTTGCGACGGAGAAGGATTACGCAATTGTAAAAAAACACGAAAACGCACGCCCGGAGGCCATTCGCATCTGTGAGGAGAAAGTGCAGAAACACGGGCTTGACATGAAGCTTGTGGACGCGGAGTACACCTTCGACGGCAAGAAGCTCATCTTCACGTTCACTTCGGAAGGTCGCGTGGATTTCCGTGAGCTCGTTCGTGACCTTGCATCCGTATTCCGCATGCGAATCGAACTTCGCCAGATCGGAATTCGAGATGAGGCAAAGCACCTCGGCGGAATCGCACCCTGCGGAAGACCGTGTTGCTGTGCGAACCACTTGACAGATTTCACAAAGGTTTCCATCAAGATGGCGAAGACGCAGGGACTTTCCCTCAACCCGACCAAAATCAGCGGCCTGTGCGGAAGATTAATGTGCTGCCTTGCGTACGAAAATGAACACTATGCAGAGACCTCGAAGCTGATGCCCAAGATGGGCAGCACGGTCAAAACGCCGGATGGGGATGGCGTTGTCACGAACAACGATATGCTTAGGAAACGCGTGAAGGTCCGCATTGAAAATAAGGACGGAGGCTTTGAGCTGAAGGACTTTGAACTTGACGACATTCGATTTGGCAAGCAGGCAAAAGAGGAGCAGCCTGCAGAAAAGAGCGAAAACGAAGAGGATTTGAAAAAATTGTTGGATTAAAAATTCGACAAATACTGTACAAATCAAGTTCTTTGTGATATAATACGTATAGAATCAATTTGATGGAGGTATCAGACTATGGCTTACAAGATTGGCGATGCTTGCATCTCTTGCGGCGCTTGTGCAGATAACTGCCCTGTT
>JAZNLR010000105.1:0-3826 GCA_045579195.1 Clostridia bacterium
CCGAAGCCCTTCACGCCGTTCCAATGGGTGCGTCAGGATTCCGAAGAAGAATTTAGGATGAAGCATGACTATCTCAAAGAGCTCTTCAAAAAGTCGGGTGCAACGCTCGCTTATCACGACAGCGACTGTTCCGTTTTGGAAGCTGTTTTTGCAAGAGGTGATCGTAAGCTTTCGCGCGTGATTGCCCGTGCATATGAGGACGGCTGTTATTTTGACGGCTGGAACGATTTCTTCCGTTACGACATCTGGCTCAATGCCTTTCAGGAAGAAGGAATCGACATGAAGGCGTACACTGGTTCTCATGGCGTTGACGAGGTTCTTGCGTGGGATTACGTCAATCTTGGCGTCACCAAGCGATATTTCAAGCGTGAATATCTTCGTGCGCTTGAAGGCGTCACCACGCCGGACTGCCGCAGCGGTTGCCAGGGCTGTGGTGCAAATGCGCTGAAGGAGTGTGACATATGCTGGTAATTGCGTACGAAAAGACGGGAAGAAGTAAATATCTTCCGCATCTTGACTTGTTGCGTGCAATGGGAAGAATCTTCCGTAGAACGGGCATCCAGGTTGGGTTTTCACAGGGCTTCAATCCGCATATGTTGCTGTTTTTTTCTCCGCCGCTTCCGCTTGGAACGGAGTCTAAGGCGGAGTACATCACCGTTGCTGCGAGTTGCTCGCCCGAAGAAGCGCTCAAAAAGTTCAATGCGGTGAGCATTGAGGGCATCCGAGCACGCAAAGTTTGGGAAGTTGCGAAGAATCCGAATTTTGCAGCGTGTTCCGTTTGCGCGGATTATGAGTGCAAGATGGAGGAAGTGGACGTTTCCGCATTGGAAAAGATGTTCGCAAGTGATGCTTGGGAGGTGACCTTCACCTCTGCAAAGGGAAGCAAACTCGTTGACGTCCGCCCGGATGTGCACGCGCTCTCCTTTGAAGCAGGAACGTGCAAAGCGCGCCTCTCGCTTGGGCAGAAGACGTTGCGCGCAGATAAGTTCTTTGCTGCGTTTGAAAAGGAAGGAAAATTCCCGAACGTGATGAAAACCAAGCTGTATGTCCAGGGGGCGGACGGCCTTTTGGAAGCAGATCAATTTTTAGATCAAATCGCAAGCGCAACAGCGCAAATTTAGAAACAAACGGAGGTCGCGAAATGAGAAAAATTTATATTTCCACGTTGGATGGAACACATTCTGTCGCGACCGTGCAGGACGGGCGCTTAATTGAGTTTAGCGTCGAAGCAGAGAGCAACCGAAGCATCGTTGGAAACGTCTATAAGGGAAGGGTTGTCAACGTCCTAAACGGGATGCAGGCTGCATTCGTCGACATCGGGCAGGCGCGCAATGCGTACCTTTTTGTTGGCGAATCCCTTGTCGATTCCACTGCGCTTGCGGATGGAGACGATCTTGAAAAAAGCACGGCTTTGAATGTCAAGCCGGGCGATGAGATCATGGTTCAGGTTGCAAAGGTTGCAACGGGGCTCAAAGGCGCTCGTGTGACTGCGAACGTCTCTTTGCCGGGAAGAAACCTTGTTTTTATGCCCTTTGCGGATTATGTCGGTGTCTCTCGCAAGATTGAAAATGAGGAAGAAAGAAATCGCCTTGAGGAGATCATGGAATCCTTGCGCCCTGCGGGAAGCGGATTTATCATTCGAACCGCAGCAGAGGGAATTTCCAAACGGGAGCTTAAGAGCGAGGCGGAGAGTTTGATCGCGCTTTGGGAGCGAATTTTGTCGAAATACGACAAAATCAAATGCGCCCAGCTTGCCTATGAAGAGGGCAGTATTCTCTATCGTTCGGTGCGCGATATCTACCGTTCGGACGTTGAAGAGATCATCGTGGACGATGAGAAGACTTTCAGAATCGTCAACGCGATTATGGACGAATTGGTTGGAAAGACCCGTTGTAAAATCACTCTTGAGAAGAGCGACACCGAAGATCTGTTTTCTAAGTACGGCGTGATGCAACAGATGCTCTCTGCGCTCTCTCCGAAAGTTGTTCTTTCAAATGGTGCGTACTTGATCATTGAAAGGACTGAGGCGTTGACCGTTATTGACGTCAACACCGGAAAGTACGTTGGAAACAAAAATCTTGAAGAAACGGTCTTTGCGACGAATTTGCTTGCCGCAAAGGAGATCGCGGCCCAGCTTCGCCTTCGCAACATCGGCGGAATCATTATTGTCGACTTTATCGATATGGAGAATGAGGAACACAAGGAGCAGGTTCTTGCAAAGCTTGCAGAAGAGCTGAAGAAAGACCGCATCCGAACGTCCCTCGTTGGAATGACCGGGCTTGGCTTGGTTGAAATCACGCGAAAGAAAGCGCGCGCAGACCTTTTGGAGCGCCTTGCAATGAAGTGTCCTCATTGTCACGGCTCGTCGTACGTCATGTCGTTCTCGCTGATTGCAAACACCCTTCGCGTGAATCTGATGCAACATTTTGCGACTTGTCGTGACCAAAACGTGATTGTCACGCTCAATAAAGATTTTTTGGAATATTGCACAAAACAGCGTCCTCTTAAGACCTTCAGCGAAGGAGTTTGGCGGGATAAGCGAATCTATATGATCCCGAGTAAGTTCCTCTCTGTGGAGGAGTTCAAGATCGAATCCAACAACGACGATGTTCTTGAATTGCCAGACAACGCGGTTTTGATGTGCTAAAGGAAACTTTATGAAACAACTTGTGATTCAAATCAGCGGAATGCATTGCGTGATGTGCGCAAAGAGCATTGAAGACGCACTCACAGATTTTGAGGGTGTTTCTTTCGTTAGCGTAAACTATGCGACCGAGAAGGCAACTGTGCAATGTGAAGACGGCGTCACGTTGGAAGCGCTCGGCGAAGTCATCCAATCTTTGGGTTTTCGCGTTGTCAGCAGCGAAAAGAAAAAGGATGAGACGAAGAGTTTAAAAATTGCGTTGATTGCATCTGTCATCCTGTGCATTCCGATGTTTTTGATGATGCTTTCGATGTGGTTTGAAATCGAGGCGTTTTCTTTTCTCCATAACGGGTGGGTACAGTTTGCGCTCTGCTTTCCCGTGCAGTTCCTGATCGGTTTTCGATTCTTGAAAGGTGCGTTCCTTGCAATCAAGTCTCGCAACCTCAACATGGACGTTCTCGTTGCGTTCGGAACGCTCTCTGCATTTGTGTTTAGTTTCGTGAATCTATTGCTTGACGTTCACGAGTTTTATTTTGAAGCATCCTCGATGATCATCACGCTCGTGATGCTCGGAAAATTTCTCGAGAACCGAGCAAAGAATCAGATCACATCTGCGATTTCCGGGCTTTATGCGCTTGCTCCGAAGACGGCGCATGTCCTTCGTGACGGAAAGGAAATGGACGTTGCGCTCGAATTGATCGAGGTTGGCGAAACGTTCGTCGTGCGCCCCGGAGACCGTATCCCTGTGGACGGAACGGTTTTGCGCGGAGAATCCAGTGTGGACCAGTCGATGTTGACAGGGGAGCCGATCCCTGCGGAAATCGGTCCGGGAAGCACCGTTCTTGCGGGAACGGTCAACCTCTTTGGCGCGTTGACGGTTCGCGTTGAAAAGCGCGTTGCCGACACGGTTTTGAGCGAAGTGATTCGTTTGACCGAAGAGGCGGCAATGTCAAAAGCACCCTTGCAGAAGATTGCAGACCGCGTTGCGGGCATTTTTGTGCCGAGTGTGATCGCGGTTTCACTCGTGACTTTTGTGATCACGTTTTTGGTGACAAAAGACCTTGGGGGAAGCATCAATCACGCCGTTTCCGTTATGGTGGTTGCGTGCCCTTGTTCTCTTGGTCTTGCAACGCCGACGGCAATTATTGCAGGAACAGGCTTTGGTGCACAGCACGGAATCCT
>JAZNLR010000106.1:0-4714 GCA_045579195.1 Clostridia bacterium
CATCCGTTCTATACGGGCAAGCAGAAACTTGTTGATACGGGCGGCAGAGTTGACAAATTCAACAAGCGTTACGGACTTAAATAACGATGAAACTCAAGACTCTATGCATTCGCATGGAGTCTTAATCATATTTTGGGAAATTTTTATGGCACGAGAAAAAGCAACAAAAAAATCGAAAATTGGCGGCCAGGCCGTGATGGAAGGCGTCATGATGAAGGGCGTCACCTCAATGGCGCTTGCCGTGCGTGACCCTGAAGGCGAGATCCGCCTTGAATCCAAGCGTTTGGAATCCGCAAAAAAGAGCATCTGGAAGAAGATCCCCGTCATTCGCGGCGTGCTTGCGTTTTTCCAATCCTTCTCTTCCGGCATCAAGACCACGTTGCGTTCGGCAGAGGTGTTCGGGGAAGAGGAAGAACCCAGCAAGTTTGAAAAATGGGTTGCGGAAAAACTCAAGATCGACGTGATGAGCGTCGTCATCTTCATTGCCGCTGTTTTGGGAATCGGGCTTGCGGTCGGTCTTTTCGTCGTCGCGCCCACGCTCATTCAGGAGTGGCTTTCCGACCTTTTGGAGATCGAAAAGAACATCTGGAAAAACCTTTTGGAAGGCGGACTCCGTCTTCTCATCTTCTTTGCGTATATCCTGCTTGTGTCCCTGATGAAGGACATCCGCCGCGTTTTTCAGTACCACGGGGCGGAGCACAAGACCATCAACTGCTATGAACACGACAAGGAGTTGACCGTTGAGAACGTTCGCACGTTCAAGACCTTCCACAATCGCTGTGGAACGACCTTCCTCTTTTTCGTGATGCTGGTGAGCATTCTTGTCTTCTCACTTTTGAACTTTGAAAGTGCGTTTGTCAAGATCTTGACGCGCATTGCCTTGCTTCCCGTGGTTGCAGGGCTTGCGTTTGAGCTTTTGCAAGCGCTTGCGAAGACGGATTCTCCCATTTTCCTTCCGCTGAAAGCACCCGGAATGCTCTTGCAGAAGGTGACGACGCGCGAGCCGGACGACAGCATGATCGAGGTTGCGATCACTGCGTTTTTGGAAGTGCAGCGCCTGGACGAAGATCCGGATGCTCAGCCCGTTGACACCATCACGCCGAAAAAGGTGAAGGACGTCATCGCGGAGATGAACACACTTTTTGAAAAGAATGCGCTTGCCTTTGATGCGGATGCAGAGTGGATCGTTTGCCGCGTTCTGAACGTTTTGAGAAGTGAAATCGACGTAGAGCGTGAGCTCACGCTTGCACAGGTCCGTTCGATTATGGCATATGCAAACGAGCGCGCAACGGGAAGACCGTTGGCGTACGTCTTTGGCGATGCCGACTTTTATGGATATGAGATCAAGGTGGACGAGCGCGTTTTGATCCCGCGCCCCGAGACCGAGCTGCTTTGTGAAAAGGCGATCTCCTTCATCAAGGAAGGGGATGCCGTTCTTGATCTCTGCACGGGAAGCGGAGCGATCGCCACCGTTCTTGCTGCGAAGACGGGAGCAACCGTGACTGCGTCTGACGTGAGCGAAGATGCGCTCTCTCTTGCGCGTGAAAACGCGGAGGCAAACGGCGTCTGCGTGCAGTTTGTCAAGAGCGATTTCTTCCGCGAGATCAATGGGGAGTTTGACGTCATCGTTTCCAACCCGCCGTACATCAAGCGCGCGGACATCGAAACGCTGGATTGCGAAGTGAAGAACTTTGAACCCAAGCTCGCATTGGACGGCGGTGAAGACGGCCTCGATGCGTATCGCGTTATTGCCTCCGTCTGCAAGGATCACTTGAAGCCGGGTGGCGTCATCCTCTTTGAGGTGGGCGCAGGGCAGGCTGACGACGTTTGCGAAATGCTCGTCGGATTTGAAACGGAAATTGTGAATGACTATGCCGGCATCGGCCGCATCGTTATCGGGAGAAGAATCTGATGCTGGAAAAGCTGAAAGAAATTCAAAAGAAGTTTTATGCGCTTGAGGAACGTCTTGCCGACCCTGCCGTTCTTGCGGATATGCCGCGCTGGCAGGAACTTTCCAAGGATCACGCTGAACTTGCCCCCATCGTCAGCAAGTTCGAGGAGTATACAGCGTGCATCCGCGACGGAGAGGGTGCAAGAGAGATGCTCTTAATCGAGGAGGATGCCGACCTTCGCGCAATGCTTGAAGAGGAAGCAGAAACCTGTGAAAAGAAGAAAGACGTTCTTTTGCAGGAGCTTAAGATCCTTCTGTTGCCCAAAGACCCCGATGACGGAAAGAACGTTATCATTGAAATTCGCGCAGGTGCGGGCGGAGACGAAGCCGGTCTGTTTGGCGCGGAGCTTCAAAGAATGTACTATATGTTTGCCGAGAAGAATCGCTGGAAGATCGAGACCATCTCGGTCAGCGACACCGAGTGCGGCGGCATTAAAGAAGCCGTTTTTTCCCTTGCCGGAACGGATGTTTACAGCAAGCTGAAGTATGAAAGCGGCGTGCATCGCGTTCAGCGCGTTCCCGAAACCGAAGCGCAGGGGCGCATCCATACCTCCACCGTGACGGTTGCCGTTCTCCCCGAGGCGGAGGACGTTGAGGTGCAGATCGAGGAGAAAGACCTCAAAATCGACACGTACCGTTCGGGTGGAGCAGGCGGACAGCACGTCAACAAGACGGAATCTGCGATCCGCATTACGCACTTGCCCACAGGGCTCGTCGTCACTTGTGAGGACGAGCGTTCGCAGATCAAGAATCGCGAGAAGGCGATGAAAGTCTTAAAGAGCCGTCTTTACGATCACTTCCGCACGGAGAAGGAAAAGGAGTACTCCGAGAACCGCAGAAGCCAGGTTGGAACGGGAGATCGCTCGGAGAAGATCCGCACATACAACTTCCCGCAAGGGCGCGTTACCGACCATCGCATCGGGTTTACGCTTTACGCCCTTGAGAACTTCCTCAACGGAGATATGGAAAGCATGATCGAGGCGCTGCAGATATACGACCAGAACGCACGCCTTTCTTCGCAGGAATAAAAACACACGGCACGATTCAAAAAGTGCCGTTTTTTATGCCTTCTCTGTTTCATCTTCTTGCATTCTGAGGAAAAAAGGCGTATAATGATTGCGGTCTTCCGAGGAGAAGACCTTTTTTGAGAAGAAATAAATTTTTGAGATAGATGGAGAATAGGATTTTGATTAGAGAAGATTTGAGAAACGTTGCGATCATTGCACACGTTGACCACGGAAAGACCACCCTCGTCGATCAGATGTTGCGTCAGAGCGGAACGTTCCGCGAGAATCAGCAGGTGGCAGAGCGCGTGATGGACTCCAACGACATTGAGCGTGAGCGCGGCATTACCATTCTTGCGAAGAACACGGCAATTTGCTATAAGGGCGTCAAGATCAACATTGTTGACACCCCGGGCCACGCGGACTTTTCGGGCGAAGTTGAACGTATCCTGAAGATGGTCAACGGCGTTCTTTTGCTTGTCGATGCGGCAGAAGGCCCGATGCCCCAAACCCGTTTCGTGATGCAAAAGGCGATGGAACTTGGCCATAAGATCATCATTTGCATCAACAAGATCGATCGTTCGGATGCACGTTTGAACGAGGTAGGAGATGAGATTTTGGAACTCCTTTTGGACCTCAATGCGACCGACGAACAGCTGGATTCCAAGATCGTTTACTGCTCGGCGCGCCAGGGCATTGCATCCCTTTCGCCCAGCGTCAAGGGAACGGACTTTTCGCCCCTTCTCGACACCATTTTGGAATATATCGACCCTCCCGTCTGCGATCCCAAAGGCCCACTTCAAATGCTTATTTCTGCGATTGACTATAACTCCTTCGTTGGAAGAATCGGCATCGGTAGAATCGAGCGCGGAACGGCGCGTGTCAACCAGGAGGTCGTCGTCTGCGATTATCATAGGCCCGAAGTTCAGTATAAGGGCAAGATCGTCAACCTCACACTGTTTGAGGGGCTTGCGCGCGTTCCCAACCAGGCTGCAGAGGCGGGGGATATCGCTTGCATTTCCGGCCTTGAGAACATCTCGATTGGAGAGACCGTCTGCGAGGCGGCAACGCCCGAGCCGTTGGAGTTCGTTAAGATCACCGAACCTACTGTTGAAATGATCTTCTCGGTCAACGACAGCCCGTTCGCAGGCAGAGAGGGAAAGTACGTCACTTCTCGTCACTTGAGAGAGCGCCTCTTCAGAGAGCTCTTGAAGGACGTTTCTCTCCGCGTTCAGGAAACTTCTTCTGCGGATTCTTTCCGCGTGAGCGGTAGAGGAGATATGCACCTTTCCATCCTGATCGAGAATATGCGCCGCGAGGGGTACGAGTTCTCCGTAAGCGCTCCGCGCGTTCTTTATAAGGAGATCGACGGCGTTAAGTGCGAACCGATCGAACAGCTTCTCATCGACGTTCCGCAGGAAAACGTCGGATGCGTCATCGAGAGCATGGGGCAGAGAAAGGGAGAGCTTGTGACGATGAGTCCGATGGGATCGCGCACCCGTTTGACCTTTACCATCCCTGCCCGCGGACTGTTTGGATATAAGAACCAGTTCCTCACCGACACGCGCGGGGAGGGCATCATGAACTCCGTCTTCTATCGGTACGAGCCGTACCGCGGAGAGATTTCGCACCGAAGCACGGGTTCGCTCATTGCGTTCGAAACGGGAGAAGCCGTCACGTACGGCTTGTACAATGCGCAGGATCGCGGCGTGCTCTTCATTACCCCCGGAACCCCGGTTTATGAGGGTATGGTCGTTGG
>JAZNLR010000107.1:0-2595 GCA_045579195.1 Clostridia bacterium
GATGAAACCCAAACGAGTTTGGATGAAATCTTCCGCCTACGGCTTCAGATGAAATCAAATCCGCCTCTCCCTAACCTTGCGAAGCAAGATTTCATCCACCTTAGGTGGATTTATTCCGTCGCAGGCGGATTTAACTGAAAAGACTCAGAATTGTATCCAATCCTGAGTCTTTTCTTGTATAAAGGCTACAAAAAAGATATTTTTTGAGGTTTGCAATAAGGTTTCGAACTCCCGTACTCAATCACGCCAAAGGCGTGTATATCATCAATTCCGAAGGAATTGCATATCATCAATGCGGAGCATTGTATATCATCATTGCGAAAGAGGATACAGCCTACGGCTGATGATATACTCGCTTTGACGAGATATGCTCGTCAAAGCGGATGAGATACACGCAAAAGCGTGATGATATACCATTGCTTTCGCAATGGATAAAAAAATTCGACAAGTCGAAACTTGTCGAATTTTTTGGTGGAGCTGAGGGGAGTCGAACCCCTGTCTTGTGAAGCGACACAAGGTCTTCTACGTGTGTATTCGGTGGTTTCATTTCCCCGTTCGCACTTCCGCCGACAGAATTGCGCACGAGTATTTCTCGCTAAATTCCGAACGCGATGCTGAGAAAGTTCACCGCGGTCAGTAGCCTGCTAAAAATGAAGCCCCGCCCTCACCCACAGGGAAGCGAAGGAAGAACTGTCGCGCGATTACGCAGCGACTGCTACAGAATTTCTGTTAGCGTTTAAATTTAAGTCTCGTTTTAACGCAGCCGAGCCTGCGACACGCTTATACCGAGCACCTTATCTTCCCAATCGAATCCGGTGCAGCCCCGTATATGCGGGAAAGAACCTCTTTCCCCTTTTGAGTCACGCTTAGACCATTTCAATGTCGTACGGCGTGACTTGATAAACGTAATAATTGAGCCAGTTGGAGAACAGCAAGTTTGCCGTCGACTTCCAACGCACGTCAACTTCTTCCGTTCCGTTGATGAAGTAATTCTTGGGAACGTCGATGGGCAAGCCTTTGGAAACATCGCGGTCATACTCCGCCTTCAAGGAGAACTTGTCGTACTCCGAGTGGCCGGTGAGGAAGACCATTCGGTTGTCCTTACTCTTAATGATGCCCACGCCCGCGTCTTCCGATGCGGCGAGAACCTGTAATTTCTTGTGTGCAAACACCTCTTCGTCGTTGACGCCCGTGTGGCGGGAATGCGGAATATAGAAAACGTCGTCAAAGCCCTTCAGCAGCGGGTCATATTCCACACATCTCGTATGTGCAAAGATACCAAACATCTTCTTGTCAAGAAGGTGCTTGTGGATTCCGAAGTGGTAGTACAGCGCGGCCTGCGCTCCCCAACAGATGAACATCGTGCTTGTGACGTTCTTCTTTGCGAAATCCATAATGGTCGTGAGCTCCTTCCAGTACTGCACGTCTTCAAACGGCAACGTTTCAACGGGCGCGCCCGTGATGATCATGCCATCGAACTTCTTTTCACAGATCTTGGAAAAGGGCTTATAAAACTTTTTCATATGAGCAGGCGCTGTGTGCTTGCTCTCATATGTTTCGGTCGAAACCAACGTGACGTTCACCTGCAACGGCGAGTTCGAAAGAAGGCGCATAAGCTGGGTTTCCGTTTCCCACTTGATGGGCATCAAGTTGAGAATTGCAATCTCGATCGGGCGAATGTCCTGCGTGACTGCTCGCTTCTCCGTTAAAACGAAAACCTTCTCCTTCCCGAGAACAGAGTAAGCAGGGATGTCTTTTGGGATGATAATGGGCATAAGTTCTCCTTATTCTCAAAGTTTGGAAAGTGCGTTCATAACGTCTTCCAGAATGTCGTCAACGTTTTCACAGCCCACCGAAAGACGAACGAGGTTTGCAGGAACGCCTGCTGCTTCGAGCGCCGCTTCAGAAAGTTGACGGTGTGTTGTGGACGCGGGGTGAAGCGCACAGGAACGGATGTCCGCAATGTGCGTCACGTGCTTGATGAGTGACAGATTGCGAATGAACTCCCCTGCCTTTTCGCGGCTTCCCTTCACGCCAAATGCGATGACACCGGAACCGCTCTTCATATAGCGATCGGCAAGTTCTTTTTGAGGATTGCCCTCAAGCTTCGGATAGATGACCCATTCCACTTTGGGATGAACGGAAAGTGCACGCGCAATGGTGAGTGCGTTTTGGCTGTGCTTCTCCATGCGGAGCGCAAGGGTTTCCATTCCGAGGTGGGTCAAGTAAGCCGTGAATGGGCTCATGATCGCGCCGAGGTCACGCATCAGCTGAACGCGCAACTTCACGATATACGCGGCGTTTCCACACTGCTCGCTGTAAACAAGGCCGTGATAGCTCTCGTCCGGCTCGTTAAATGCAGGATAACGCGGATTTCCCTTGAATTCAAAGTTTCCGCCGTCCACAACCAGGCCTCCGATCGTACCTGCGTGGCCCTCTAAGTACTTCGTGGAGGAGTACACAACGATGTTTGCACCAAAGTCAAACGGGCGCGTGATCACCGGCGTTGCCAAAGTGTTATCCACCATAAAGAGGATACCGAACTTCTTTGCAACGTTCGAAATCTTTTCAAAGTCAAGAACGAACAACGCAGGG
>JAZNLR010000108.1:0-9076 GCA_045579195.1 Clostridia bacterium
TGCAGAAGGAAAAGTTGTGATCGATCTTCTTTGCGCAGAGCAGTCCGTTCAAAAGAAGGTTCTTTCTGTGGATGAAAACTTGTACTACGACATTTTGAGCGCTTTTTGCAAATCCCTACGGGGAAGCGATCCAGATGCCGCGCTGTATTGGGCACAACGGCTCATTTCGGCAGGTTGCGATCCACGCCTCATTGCTCGTCGCCTTGTTGTGCATTCGTGCGAAGACGTCGGCATGGCGGACCCTAATGCGTTGGTTGTTGCAACTTCCGCATTGACGGCGCTTGAAAAACTCGGGCTTCCTGAGGGAAACATTCCGCTTTCCACCGCGATTTTATATGTAGCAACGGCACCGAAGTCAAACAGCACCGTCGTTGCAATGGGGAAGGCGCAAGATGATGCGGAAAAGACGCGTGACGACAACGTTCCGCTTCACTTGAGAGACACGCATTACAGCGGCGCTGAAAAGCGGAACGGAAAGTGTGAGTATCTCTATCCGCACGATTTCGGGGGATACGTTTCCCAACAGTACTTGCCCGATTCCTTGGCAGACCGTCGCTATTATTATCCGTCTGAAAACGGAAAAGAAAAAGATCTTGAGATTCAAAAATATGGAAAAGAGAATGGCAAAAAGTGAAAGCGGCTATTTTTTATGGGAAACACGATGTTAGGGTAGAGGAAGTTCCCATCCCTGAAGTGAAAGAAGGAGAGGTTCTCGTTCGCGTTGCTTATTGTGGCATTTGCGGAACGGATGTACATATTTTTGAAGGGGATAAGGGATGTGCAGAGGTTCATCTGCCCCGAATTTTGGGACACGAGTTTTCCGGAACGATCGTTCAAGTGGGAAAGAACGTCTCAAACAGAAAGGTGGGGGGATCGCGTTAATGTTGATCCGAACGTTCTGTGTGACACCTGTAAGAACTGTCTTTCTGCGAAGGGACATTACTGTGAGGATATGACCGGAATCGGAACGATGGTGGACGGCGGCTTTGCCGAGTACGTCAGCGTTCCCGAGAAACAGACGTATCTTTTGAATGAAAAGACCTCTCTTGCAGAGGCGGCGATGACGGAACCGCTTGCTTGCTGTCTGCACGGAATTGATATGTGTGACATTCGTCCCGGTGCGACCGTCGCTGTGATCGGCGCAGGGAAGATCGGACTTTTGATGGTTCAGCTCGCCCGGATTTCGGGAGCTGCGACCGTTGTCGTTTCCGAGCCTATGGAGGAAAAGAGAAAAGCCGCTCTCGCCGTTGGAGCGGACGTTTGCCTTGATCCTACGGCAATGAGTGCGGCGGAGTTTGAAAAAGTATGCTCGCAATATGATTTTTCCTGCGTGATTGAGTGTGTGGGATTGACGCGCACCATTGAACAGGCAATTCGTATCGCAGGAAAGAAGGCAACCGTAATGATGTTCGGGCTCACGCGCCCGGATGATACGATAGAGCTGAAGCCGTACGACGTGTTTGAAAAGGAGCTCACGTTGCGTTCGTCGTATATCAACCCGTATACGCAGGCACGTGCGCTTTCGCTCATTGAAAGCGGACGGGTGGATGTTAAAAGCATGGTTTGTCCGCCCATTTCATTGGAAGAACTTGCTTCCGTTCTTGCAGATCCCGCAAAACGTACAAAGGGAAAAATGATTGTAAAACTATAAAAGAAAAGCCCGCTTTCAAAGCGGGCTCTTTTTTGATTTGTTGGATTAAAGAAGGGGGATGTATCCGAGGAACTCGATGTCGTCACGTTGAGCTGCATCGCCCTCTGCGAGAACAAATGCCTGCTTGACGATGTTTCCGCCTGCTTTGATAACGATGTTCTCAAGGCCTTCCAAAGAGTTTCCTGTGGAAACAACGTCGTCAACGATTGCAACGCGCTTTCCCTTCAGGAGCTCAACGTCATGTGCCGAGAGGTACATCTTCTGGACCGTTCCGGTGGTGATGGAGGAGCGGATTTCAACTTCAATTCCGTCCTGCATATAGAGTTTTTTGCTCTTGCGAGCAACAGCGTAATAATCGTGGCCGAGTTCGCGAGCAACAACGTGCGCAAGCTGGAGACCTTTGGATTCTGCAGTGATGATGACGTCGCAAGTTCCCGCAAGGCGCTTTGCAATTGCTTTTCCACAGTGTTCAGTCAACTTCTGATCTCCGTGAAGATTGAAAAACGCGATATTGATTCCGCTGGGAAGAGGGAGAATAGGAAGGTGAGCAACAACACCCTCGATTTCAACGTCATAGAACTTTTGCATAAGAAAACCTCACTTGTGTTGAATTTTTGACCGTTCCGCATTGTCGGGATCGGCAAGAAAGCGGAACCACAACACCTATAGTATAATCCTTCTCGAAAAAAAACGCAACCGTCTTTCAAGAGAAAAATCAGAAAAAAAGTTTTTCTCAAAAACGTTAAATTTTTTCAAGGAAATGTCTGTTTTTTTATAACATTTCTTGACTTAAATGTGCTTTTGATGTATAATATTTGACAATACAAAATTGATTTTTTACGGAGGAGAGAAATCGAAATGTCTAAAATCGTAAAAGAAGGCTTGACTTTTGACGATGTATTGCTAATACCCGCAAAATCTGAAGTGTTGCCCAACCAGGTTGACCTTGGAACCACTCTTTGTGAAGGGCTTCATCTTAACATTCCCATCCTGAGCGCAGCAATGGACACGGTCACGGAGTGGAACCTTGCGATCGCAATGGCGCGTGAAGGTGGAATGGGAATCATCCACAAGAACCTTTCCATTGATGAACAGGCAATCCAGGTCGATCGTGTGAAGCGCAGTGAACATGGTGTTATCACAGATCCGTTCTATCTCTCCCCGAGCAATATGGTTTACGAAGCTGTAAACCTCATGGCGAAGTACCGCATCAGCGGTGTTCCCATTGTCAACGGTGAAGGTAAGCTTGTTGGAATTCTGACCAACCGTGACCTCCGTTTTGAGACGGACTATAATCAACAGATCGACAACGTGATGACCAAAGATAATCTTGTCACCGCAGCGGTTGGAACCTCTCTTGCAGAAGCTCAGAAGATTTTGGGCAAACACAGAATTGAAAAACTTCCTATCGTGGATGAGATGGGCGTTTTGAAAGGCCTCATCACGATTAAAGATATTGAGAAAGCAATCCAGTACCCCAACTCTGCGAAAGATAAGAATGGAAGATTGCTTGTTGGCGGTGCAATTGGTGTAACGAAAGACACGTTGGACCGTGCTTCGGCGCTTGCGCAGGCAAAGGTTGACCTCTTTGCGCTTGACACCGCTCACGGACACTCTGCAAACGTCATTAAGATGGTTGCAAAAGTCAAAGAGAAATTCCCGAACATCCCCTTGATGGCAGGAAACGTTGCAACGGCTGAAGCAACGGAAGAACTGTTGCGTGCAGGCGCTGACATCGTCAAGGTCGGAATCGGCCCCGGATCGATCTGTACGACCCGCGTCGTTGCAGGAATCGGTGTTCCGCAGATCACGGCTGTTATGGATGCTGCAGAAGCTGCTGACAAGCTTGGTAAGCGCATCGTTGCAGACGGCGGCATTAAGTACTCCGGAGATATCACCAAGGCAATTGCTGCAGGTGCGTCTGCAGTTATGATCGGAAGTATGTTTGCCGGCACGAAGGAGAGCCCGGGAGAAATTGAAATCTATCAGGGAAGAAACTTCAAAGTATACCGCGGAATGGGTTCGCTTGCTGCAATGGCTGCAGGCTCCAAGGATCGTTACTTCCAGGAAGACGCAGTCAAGTTCGTTCCGGAGGGCGTTGAAGGCCGCGTTCCTTATCGTGGACCGATTGCCGACATCATCTTCCAGATGTGCGGCGGTTTGAGAAGCGGTATGGGATATTGTGGAAAGGGCACCATCGAGGAACTCCGCACGGGTGCTGAGTTCGTGAAGATCACGAGCGCATCCTTGATCGAGAGCCATCCGCATGACATTACGATCACCAAGGAAGCACCGAACTATACGACGCGCTGACTTTCAAAATAGGCAGCTGCGTTAACATGCATTTTCAGAGCTGCTATCAAAGCGCAAACTTGCGTTCTGTCGATTGGTTTCAATCGGCTTTTGGTAGCGCTCTTTATTTTTTTTAACATTGTTCATATTTTTATAAAGTTTTAATGGAGGTTATATATGCAGAACAACAAGCGTCCCGAATCTTTGGAACGAATCGTCAATACGGAGCTTGCAAACGCGTTTATCGACGAACAGGTTGCGGAAATCCAGCGTGAAGTGGGGGATAAAAAGGTCCTTCTTGCGCTTTCCGGCGGCGTTGATTCTTCGGTCGTTGCAGCTCTTCTCATTAAGGCAATCGGCAAACAGCTCGTTTGCGTTCATGTCAACCACGGTCTTCTCCGCAAAGGCGAGCCCGAGCAGGTTGTTGAGGTCTTCCGCAATCAGATGGATGCAAACCTTGTGTACGTCGACGCAATCGACCGCTTCTTGGATAAGCTTGAGGGTGTTTCCGATCCCGAGCAGAAGAGAAAGATCATTGGAGCGGAATTTATCCGCGTCTTCGAAGAGGAAGCTCGTAAACTTGAGGGCATCGACTTCTTGGCACAGGGAACGATTTATCCCGATATTCTGGAAAGCGGCCCCGTGAAAGCACATCACAACGTCGGTGGACTTCCCGAAGACCTTCAGTTCAGCTTGGTCGAGCCGTTGAAGTTCCTCTATAAAGACGAGGTTCGCGTGGTCGGAAAGGCGCTTGGTCTTCCTGATGAGATGGTTTACCGTCAGCCGTTCCCGGGCCCCGGTCTTGGCGTTCGCGTTCTCGGTGCAATCACGCGTGATCGTTTGGAAGCAGTTCGCGAATCGGATGCGATTTTGCGTGAAGAGTTTGCAAAGAACGGGCTTGAAGGCAAGGTCTGGCAGTACTTCACGGTTGTTCCCAACTTCAAGTCTGTTGGCGTGAAGAACGACGCAAGAACGTTTGCATATCCCGTCATCATCCGTGCGGTTAACACGATCGACGCAATGACGGCAACGGTGGAAGACGTTCCGTTTGCTCTCCTTCAGCATATCACGCAGCGCATCACAAGCGAGGTTGAGGGCGTTAATCGCGTGCTTTACGATCTCACGCCGAAGCCGACGGGTACGATCGAGTGGGAGTGACCCAAAGTGGCTGTTGAGTAGTCGAAAAAACCTTGATATTACAAGGGTTTTTGGCACTCACAATTTGAAAAAATCAGCGAAAATCGCTCGTTGATACCAAATTGATACCACCACTATCCGGGTATAGAATAATACCAAAGTCTCTCAAAGCTCGCAAATTCGTTTTTCTCAAGACGAATTTGCGGGCTTTTTTTACTGTAATTCTCCGTATTCTCTGAAACACCATGAAACGAGGAGCAAACAAAAATTTTTCAAAAATTTTCGTTGATACCGTTGATTTTTACCCTCTGAAATTCCGAATCAGTGAAAGGACTTGAAACCTTATCACGATTTAGGAGGTTCAGAACATGGCTGAATGTTTGTTTATTAAAGCTGATGAAGTTGTAAAGATGTTGGGAGTATCCCAGTCAGAAGCATATAGAATCATTAAGAAATTGAATGAGGAAATGGCTGCGAAAGGATACATCACAATAAACGGTCGTGTAAATCGAAAATACCTTGAGGAGCAAATATACGGCTATGAGTCGGTAAATCGTCAAGGAGGTAAAAAGTAATGGCTGTTTACAAAGACAAAAACGGAACGTGGTATGTCTCCGCAAGATATACCAACTGGAAAGGCGAAGCAGATCGCAAAGTAAAGAGAGGCTTTCAGACCAAGCGTGAAGCTGCCGAATGGGAGAAGAACTTCTTCCTCGAAAACGCAGGAAACCTCGATATGACTTTTGAGGCTTTCTATCAACTCTACAAGCAGAACACCAAAGACCGCATTAAGCTCAACACCTGGAAGATGAAGGAGAGTGTCATTGAAGGCAAAATCCTTCCTTATTTCAGAAGCAGGCGCATGAACGAGATCAAACCGAGAGACGTGGTAAACTGGCAGAACACGATGATGAAAATGACCGATGAAAACGGTAAGCCTTTTTCACCTGTGTATCTCAAAACCATCCACAATCAGCTTAGTGCAATTTTCAATCACGCAGTTAAGTTCTACGATCTTCCGAGCAACCCTGCACAGAAAGCCGGTAACATGGGTAAGGAAAAATCCCGTGAAATGCTTTTCTGGACACAAGCAGAATATCAGCAGTTCGCAGAAGAAATGATGTCCAAGCCGATTTCATTCTACGCTTTTGAGGTTCTTTATTGGGCGGGTCTCCGTCTCGGTGAGTTGCTTGCATTAACTAAGAAAGATATTGATTTCAGACGAGGCATTATCCGCATCAACAAATCCTATCAGCGTATTGATGGCGAAGATGTTATCACCGAACCCAAGACCCCCAATAGTGTCCGCAACATTCAGATGCCGGAGTTCCTTGCGGAAGAATTAAAGGATTACATTGAGAGCTTGTACGGTGTCGATGAAGATGATCGCATCTTCCCGATCAGTAAATCCTATCTGCATCACGAAATGGATCGTGGATGTGCGGCAACCGGAGTAAAGAAAATCAGAATCCATGACATTCGACATTCTCACGTATCACTCTTAATTGATATGGGCTTCTCTGCGGTTGCTATCGCAAACCGTGTCGGACACGAAAGTATCGACATTACCTACCGTTATGCACACCTGTTCCCGACCCGCCAGGGCGATATGGCTTCTAAATTAAATGATGTGAGGTGCTAACTATGTCTGCAAGAAATCTTGATAAACACAACCGTTTCCGTTGTATCACCGTTGGTTTCCGTGTTTCTCCCGAAGAACACGAGCATATTAACAAGGCTGTTGCCATGTCGGGACTGTCCAAGCAAGAATACTGCTACCGCCGTTGTCTCGGCAGAGATATTGTTGTACAAGGCAACCCCAAAGTGTATAAAGCTCTCAAAGATCAGCTTGCCGCTGTTCTTGATGAATTGAAGCGAATCGAAGCGGGACAATCCGTTGACGATGAACTGCTTGAAAATATCAACCTTATTACAAGAACGCTGCAGGGGTTAAATAACTAATGAATACGGCATAGCCGGTTTCCAGAAATGGAGACCGGCTTATTTTTTTGCATTTTTCAAAAAAATTTTTGAAAGACTGTTGATTTTTGCCCTTTGAAATTCCGAATCAGTGAAAGGGTTCCCCACCCAAAGCGGGAACGGACTCTTTCACCGTTCCTTGAAAACTGAATATACAGGTCGGCAGGTACGTTACTGTATGACGAGCCACACAGAGGGTACGCCACGACTCCGTTCATCGGACGAGCGATAATTCCAACTGAAAATACCAAATTGCCATTGGTAAGGCGACGACATCATACATGGGACAATGATACTTCTCTACGGAGCTGGCGGAGAACCCGGCAGAGGTGTGAACCTATGAGTTCGGCAAGCAACCGAACGCCTGTTGACTTCCCGACCCGAAAGGGTCTGCACATTGGGGTGTTGAGAACAAATAAATGTGCTTATTACATAATCGGACTCATCCATTATGTACCTTTTCAAAGACACCATATTCCGTAAGCAAGGAGGTATTATGAGTAAGAAAGAACCCTTGGAAGTGATTGAGCAAATCGAACTGACGAAGCTCCATCCATTTCCAGACCACCCTTTCGGTGTGCGAGACGATGACAGTATGCAGCAGACCGTAGAGAGCATCCGTGAATACGGTGTCCTTGTTCCTGCGATTGCTCGTCCCCGTGAAGATGGTGGTTATGAACTGATTGCAGGTCATAGGCGAAAACACGCTTGTGAGCTTGCAGGACTAAAGACTATGCCGGTCATTGTACGAGACATTGATCGCAACGTCGCTACCATTATTATGGTGGACAGCAATTTGCAGAGAGAAAACATCTTGCCGAGTGAACGAGCCAAGGCATACAAAATGAAACTGGATGCCATCAAACGGCAAGGCGCACGACACGATCTAACTTCTGACCAAGTTGGACAGAAGTTCAGCGGAAAGACTTCACGGGAGCTGATCGCTGAAAACAGCCCCGATAGTGCAACGCAAATTCAGCGTTACATTCGGCTGAACGAGCTTCAGCCCGAACTTCAGAAGATGGTCGATGAGGGCAAAATCGGTATGACCCCTGCGGTCGAGATTTCCTATCTCAAACCCGATGAACAAAAGCTCCTCATTGAGACCATCGACAGCGAACAGGCAACACCGTCTCTTTCCCAAGCCCAACGGATGAAGCGGCTCTCCCAAGAGGGCAAGCTAAACGATGATGCCATGCTCGGCATTATGATGGAGCAGAAGAAACCCGAAAATTGGGATTTGAAGCTCCCGATGGATAAGATCAGAAAATACTTCCCTCGTTCCTACACACCGCAGAGGATGGAAGAAACCATCATCAAGTTGCTTGAAATGTGGATGAAGCAGCAAAAGAAAAAGCGAGACCAACAGCGTTAAAATTGAATACGGGATATGAGCCGAACAGGAATTACACTTTTTCTTGTTCGGCTTTTTTCATGCCCAAATACAGGAGGTAACATGGCAGTATGTCGAGTTGAGAAAAACAAGAACTATACCACCATGTCGAACTACCATTTGCGAGTCCCGAATCTATCCAACAAGGCACGAGGACTTCTATCCACAATGCTTTCTCTCCCCGAAGATTGGGACTACACCACACGAGGACTTGCGAAGATCTGCAAGGACGGTGTGGACGGGATAACCGCACAGCTCAAAGAGCTTGAACAGTACGGCTATCTCATACGCCACAGGATACGGGACAGCAACGGCAGGATCGTCGATATGGAATACGTTATCTACGAGCGACCACATACGGCATCACCAGATACGGAAAAGCCGTATATGGTAAAACCGGATATGGGTTTACCACGTCTGGAAACTCCCGCACAAATAAATATAGATAAAAGAATTACTGATGAATCAAATACTGATTTATCAAATACTCATTCAATTCTTTCCGATGAGGTTCGTCCGTCTGTGCTTGCCGCACTTGAAGCGAAGCGAAAAGAACCGGAATACAGAGATATGAACGTGTACAGAGAAATCATCAAGGAAAATATCTGCTACGACTATCTGCG
>JAZNLR010000109.1:0-8855 GCA_045579195.1 Clostridia bacterium
CAGAAAAGGAAGCAGAGCTTGAGCAGATGAAAGACACTGTTGCAAATACGCTCGCAGGATGTAAATCCACGAAGCAGGCGGAAGCGGGAGTCATTCTCGGCGGGCTTGCAGCAGCAATCGTCGTTCTTTCCAAGAAGAAAGAAGATTGATCGACCATTTAGAGCTGTAAATTCGGCTTAAGATTCTATGAATTTACGTTATATTTCAACACAAAGGCAAAGGGCAAAACCTTTGCCTTTTATTTATTCAAAACCCTTGATGTCTCTTGAGAAAAATGATATAATGTTAAAAACGGAAGATTCAGGATGGCAATCAGATGAAAAAGCTTGGCAACGTGATGATTTTGGGCGACAGTTATTCCACTTTCTTGGGGCACATCCCAAAAGGGTATGCCTGGTGGTACTCCGAGGAGCCAAAGCCGGCAACAGACGTCATAAACGTTGAGCAAACGTGGTGGAAACAGCTTCTTTCAAAGGTGGATGCCAACCTTGTTCTCAATTGCAGTTGGTCGGGAACGACCATTGGAAACACGGGGTATGATGCGGCGGATTGCTCAAAGATCTCCTTCATCGGCCGTCTTGATGCGCTGATTGAGCAGGGCTTTTTTGAAGAGAACAAAATTGACACCCTGTTCGTGTTCGGCGGAACGAATGATACCTGGTCGCAAGCGCCGCTTGGTGAGCTGATGTTGGACGGTTGGAAAAAGGAGGACCTCTTTTTTGTTCTTCCTGCCGTTGGATATCTTGCAAAACGCGTTTCGACCCTTTCCATTCCGCGGTGCATTTTCGTCGTAAACACAGAGATGAATCCGAAGATCGCCAATGCGATCGTGGATTCCGCGGCGCATTTCTCGTTGGAATGTGTCGTGTTAAAAGAGATTTCAAAACAAAGCGGACACCCTGACATTCGCGGTATGCAGCAGATCGCAACGCAGGTCTTGGAAGCGCTTTGAAAAAAGATATGAGGAGAAAATGAAATGAAAAATGGAAAGAAAATTGCTTCTTTGCTTCTTGTCGTCGTTCTGATGGCAGCCGTTCTTCTCTCGGGTTGCTCTGAACCGACAAAGCCCCCGAAGAAGCCGTATGAGCTGGGGAACGTCGTCATTTTGGGCGACAGCTATTCCACGTTCGAGGGGTATATCCCCAAAGGGTACTCTTGTTGGTACTGGACGGAAAACCATCCGAACAAGAACAATACGGACGTCATTCAAAAAGAGCAGACATGGTGGCATCTTTTGATGGAAGCAACGGGTGCAAACCTCGTTCGAAACGACAGCTTTTCTGGCTCACCCATTTGCAACACGGGCTATAACGCGGCAGACGCGACGCATTTTTCTTTTATCACGCGCCTTGACAAGCTCATTGAGGAAGATTTCTTCAACCAGAACGAAATCGACACGTTGATCATCTTCGGCGGAACGAACGACGATTGGGCAAATGTTCCGCTTGGAGAAATAACCTATGACTGGGGCACGCCGGAAAAGAAACAGGTCATTCCTGCGATCACTTACATGATTTCTCGTTGCATCGAGAATAACATCCGTCCGCTTGTCATTCTCAACACGCAGCTGGACACGAAGATTGCAAATGCATTCAAAGAGATCTGTGCAGAACTCATGGTTGACCTCGTCGTTTTGGAGAGTATTTCAAAAACTTCGGGACATCCGAACATTGCAGGCATGCAGCAGATTTCCGAACAGATTCAAGCGTTTATCGCATCAAAATAATAATTGAGGAGAAAAAGATGAAAAAAGGTTTGTCGTTATTCTTTTCGCTGTTGTTGTTTCCGTCATTATTGCTTTCGGGGTGTTCAGAGCCCACAAAGCCGCCCAAGGAGCCGTATCAGTTGGGGAACGTCGTAATTCTCGGCGCGAGCATGTGTACGTTCGAGGGATATATCCCCAAAGGAAATTCCTGCTGGTACTGGACGGAGCCGAAAAATGAAACGGACGTCACCAAAGTGGAGCAGACGTGGTGGCATATTCTTTTGGAAGAGACGGGTTCGACGCTCGTTTTGAACGAGAGCTGGTCAGGTTCACCCGTTTGCAATACGGGATATAACGGTGATGATGCAACGAGTTTTTCCTTCATCACGCGCCTCGATAAGCTCATTGAAGACAACTTCTTTGAGGAAAACGATGTGGACACGCTCATTATCTTTGGCGCACAGAACGACTCCTGGTCGGGTGCGCCGCTTGGAGAGGTTATCTATGACGATTGGGGAAAGCCCGAAAAGAAGCTCGTTCTTCCTGCGATCAGCTATATGATTTCCCGTTGCGTTGAGAATAACATTCGTCCGTTGGTCTTGATCAACACGGGGCTCAAAAAAGCGATCGTGAATGGATTTAAGGAAGTTTGCACGACATACGCCGTGGATTATATTGAATTGCAGAGTTATTCCCAAAAGGGTGGTCATCCCGATATTGCGGGAATGCGTTCGATTGCAGACCAGATTGAGGCGTTTATCGCATCAAAGTAAGGATTATAGCAAGGCAGGGCAACTTGTCTTGAAAATGATAAGGAGTTAAAAATGAAACTGGATACCAAAAGAACCATCTTTGTTGGTTTTGCGTTCTTCCTCATCTGCGCGTTCTGGCAGGCGTACGACACGATCATTCCGAAGATCTTGATGTATAAGTTCGGCTTGAGTCACACGGCATCAGGCGCAGTTATGGCGATCGATAACGTTCTTGCGCTGTTTATGTTGCCCCTTTTTGGAACGCTCTCTGACAAGTGCAAGAACAAAATGGGCCGCAGAACGCCGTTTATTTTGATTGGAACGATCTTGGCGGTCATCTGCTTTGTCAGCATGAGCTTTGCGGATAATGCGCAGCTAAAGAGCCTTGAAAAAGTCGCTCACGACGGCGAAAGCGCACGCATCGAGCTTTATGACGCAAACCTCTCTTTCACGACTCCGGAAGGTGAAAAGGTGGATCTTTGTGAAGAGATGACGAAAGATGAATTCGTCGCCATCGAAATGTACGAAGAAGACGGCAAGACCGTCACCTCGGAGTACACGAATTATGTGACCCCGGCATTGCAGGCGTATGCACACAAGGTCACGAGTCAAAATCCGGGAAAGCTCATTTTGTTTATGAGTCTTTTGTTCCTCACGTTGGTTTCCATGGCAACCTTCCGTTCGCCTGCGGTCGCATTGATGCCGGACGTGACCATCAAACCGCTCCGTTCAAAGGCAAACTCCATCATCAACCTGATGGGTGCTGTCGGCGGAATCCTCGTTCTCATCTTGGGAATTGTTTTTGGAACGGGGCTCACGCATAATGCGCTGATGAGTTACACGATCTTCTTTGGTGTGATCGCTCTTGTTATGGTCATAAGCTTGGTCATCTTCCGCCTGAAGGTCAACGAGCCGAAGTTCGCCGCAGAAATGCAGGAACAGAGCAAGGAGCTGGGCATCATCGAAACCACAGAAGAAGAGGAAAACAGCGGATCGAAGAAGCTTTCCAAGCCCGAATTGAGATCGTTGTTCTTCATCCTTGCATCCGTTGTTCTTTGGTTTATGGGATATAATGCGGTCACGAGTAAGTACTCGACGTACGCTTCCGCAGTTCTCAATTTGGATTACAACACCACGCTCACCATTGCAACGGGCGCGGCAATCATTTCTTATGTTCCCGTTGGTTTGATTGCAACGAAGATCGGAAGAAAGAAGACCATTTTGGCGGGCATCATTATGCTTGGCTCGGCGTTCCTGATTGCCTCCTTCATGAGAAGCGGATCTCCGATGCTGTTGATGAACGTTCTCTTTGCGCTTGCAGGAATCGGCTGGGCAACCATCAACGTCAATTCGTACCCCATGGTTGTTGAGATGTGTAAGGGTGGAGACGTCGGAAGATATACCGGTTTCTACTATACTGCAAGCATGGCAGCGCAGACGGTCACGCCCATTCTGTGCGGCGTTCTGATGGATATCAAGATGACGTTGATGTTCGTCTACGCGACCGTTTTCGTTCTTCTCGCTTTCGTGACGATGATGTTTGTCCGCCACGGAGAGGCAAAGAAAGATTTGCTTGAGGCAAAGGAAGAAGTGCCTTCTTCTGACGCTGAATAAGTTTGAAATTCGCTCCTGAAAAGTTTTCTTTTTGGGAGCGAATGTTTTTTGCTTGCAACGCTTGATATTTTTTTGTGACTGTGGTATGATAACAGCGTTGTTGTGATTTTTTTTATCAGCGCCGAAGTGGTGGAATGGCAGACACAAGGGACTTAAAATCCCTCGGGGGCAACCTCGTGTCGGTTCGAGTCCGACCTCCGGCACCAAAATCGGTTCACTTGAAAAAGTGAACCGATTTTTTGTTATTGTCGCAAATTTTTCCCAGTTTAGTATTTACAGGCTTCCAAATATGTGC
Organism: Clostridia bacterium; assembly: GCA_045579195.1. Lineage (GTDB taxonomy): Bacteria > Bacillota > Clostridia > Christensenellales > CAMQZB01 > JAZNLR01. The sequence continues at coordinate 4,367 of JAZNLR010000109.1, forward strand.
TAAAATGAAAGAAAGGAGCGTGCAGACTTATGGCGAATGAAAACTCGAATAAGATTAAACTTTTGAAACTGTGGGAGCTTTTGAAGGCAGAGAGTGATGAGGATCGCCCTCTTTCCACAACCGTTCTCATTGGGCGGCTCAAAGAAATGGGCATTTCGTGTGATCGAAGAACCCTTTATGCCGACATCAACACGCTGAAAAGCTTTGGATATGAGATTGAAAAGACGCGCGTGGGGCATGCCTGCGGGTATTACGTTCCCGAGCGCAGTTTTTCCGTTCCTGAGCTGCGCATCCTGCTGGATGCCGTTCAAGCGGCCTCTTTCGTGACCGAAAAGAAGACAGAACTTCTGATCGAGAAGATCGCGGCGCTTGGCGGAAGTTATCGCGCGGAGCTGATGCGGAAGAACTGTTCAAGCTCCAACCTTGCGAAGCATAAAAACGAGCACGTTTTATACAGCCTCTCGGAAATTGAAGATGCGATCACGGCAGGGAAGAAGGTTTCATTCTGCTATTACCAGCACTCCGTTGAGGGCGTTCTGACCGTCCGCAATGACGGCGAAAGGTACGTTGTTAACCCCTTGGCAACCGTCTTTCGGGATGACAACTCCTATCTTTTGGCATATCAGACGGGGAAGCGCTTTGTCAAGAGCTACCGCATCGACAGAATGCGCGAAGTGAAGGTTGAAAAGCAGAACATCACAGATCGTGAGTTTGCCGCAAAATTTGACGTTAGAAAGTTCCGAATGGAGGCATTCCAAATGTTCAATGGCAAGCCTGAGAAGGTCATGCTCGTTGCCGAAGAAGAGCTTGTGAACGTTATCGTTGATAAGTTTGGTGAGGATGTCAACATTCAAAGAAGGGAGGATGGCAAGATCGTCGTCACGGAAGAGGTGTGCATCAGTCCCATCTTTTTCGGGTGGTGCTTAAGCTTTGGAAAAAAATTGAAGCTTGTTGGTCCGAAGAGCGTCAGAAACGAGTTCGCTGCATATATAAAGGAGACTCTTTCCGATTGATTGAAAAACCCAAAATTCACGTTTAAAACAGCATAAAACAGGCGAAACTCTTTTCGTCGGAGAAAGACACGTTCCGTGTCTTTTTTTGCATAAACTGAAAATGGAAGGCATCTCGAAAACGGGAAAGGGTATTGCAATGGAACAGGGAAAGACGATCCGACGCGGCGAGCTGTATTATGCAGATTTGAGCCCCGTCGTTGGCAGTGAACAAGGGGGCGTGCGGCCTGTGCTTATCGTGCAGAACGACGTCGGGAATAAATATAGCCCGACGATTATCGCCGCGGCAATTACAAGCAGAATCAACAAGGCAAAGCTGCCAACGCATATTGAGCTTCGCGCGTCATTTGGGCTCGTCAAGGATTCTGTCGTTTTGCTTGAGCAGATCCGAACCATCGATAAACGGCGATTGAAAGAAAAGATCGGGGAGCTTCCAAGCCCTGTGATGTCTCGCGTTGATGACGCGCTGAAAGTAAGCTTGGGCTTTTTCGGACCGAACGTTCACTAAACTTTTCAAGAAAAAGTAAGCATTCGCTCTGCTTTAAAAAAGGAAGGGAAGGATTCAGAATTATTTTTCAGATACGTACGTTTTTTGCTTGACTTTCTTCGTGTGATATACTAAAATATCTTTGCAAATCACGCGGGAATGGCTCAGCGGTAGAGCGTCGCCTTGCCAAGGCGAATGTCGCGAGTTCGAATCTCGTTTCCCGCTCCAAAATCTGCGGATGTGGCGGAATGGCAGACGCGCTAGATTCAGGTTCTAGTGGGGGCAACTTCGTGAAGGTTCAAGTCCTTTCATCCGCACCATCCGAAGTCTAAATCAAACGGTTGATTTAGGCTTTTTTTATTTTCTTTTTTCGGAAATGCTTAAAAATGCGTCAAGTTGTGGACGCATTTTTTTATTCGTTTGTTTCTTGCGTTTTTTGTGTTATACTTTTATTAATGTTATCTTTTCGATGAATATGCAAAAGGAGAGAGTATGGGCGAGCAGACGCATTTTGAATTTTTGAATTTTGACGGCGCTTTATTTTTTACCGTCGTTTTGTTACCAAATGCGGTCGGGAAATTCCCAACGGTCATTTGTCGTACGCCGTATGTTTCGCATACGCTCGACAAAACGGAAAAGGAGATTGTGAGTGATTGCTTGAAAAACTACGGAGACTGGTTGGCTCGTGGGTACGCCGTAGTCTTTCAGCATTGTCGCGGACAGGGAAAAAGCACAGGCGCGTTCGTTCCGTACGTTCACGAGCGTGAAGATGGACTTTTCCTTCGCGCATGGATCAGAGAGCAGCCGTTTTATAACGGGGAGCTGTTTTTGTTTGGCGGAAGTTATACGGCATCGCTTCATTATGCTACCGCTCCGTTCGAAGCGGACATTAAGGGCGCTGTTTTTGACGTACAGGACTCTGAGCGCTACCGTCTTTGGTATCGCAACGGCCAGATGCGAAAAGGGCACGCAAACTGGCATTTTTGGCTTTATAAGAGTAAGTGCGGATTGAAAAAGTCGTTTGATATGCGCGCATTTGCGCAGTTGCCCTTAAGTGGCCTTTCTGAGCGTGTGCTTGGCGACTGTGCAGAAGATTTTGAGCAGATGCTTGCGGCGCAACGCCCCGAAGATGCCTTTTGGAAGACGCGTTTTGGTGGAATTGATGCAAAAGACGCCGCTACGCATGCAAACGTTCCCATATTGCTTACCACTGGATACCACGACTTTTATGTCGGCGGCGTTTTCGACATGTGGAGAAAGCTTGATGAGGGGACGCGTGAAAAAAGTGCACTTCTCGTTTCGCCCTATAATCATGGCGACGGATATCATCCGCAAAACGGAATTGCTTTTCCAAATGGGAAACGCACTGAAGCGTTTGGCGTGACGTATCCGATTGATTGGTTTGATCACATTCGATTTGGAGCGCCGCTTCCTTATCAAACAGGGTGCGTAACGTACTACCGAACGTTTGAAAATAAATGGGCAAGTGATTTTGAAACAAACGACAAAAAAGAACGCGTGATTCCTTTGGGAGAGGGGAAGCGGTCGTTTTTATACGATCCGCTCAATCCGCCTGCGTTTTCGGAAGAGGGAATGATTGAGCGTACGCAAACGCTCCGTCCCGACGTAATTTATTTGGAAACGTTGCCCTTTGACGCGGAAACGTTTGTGAAAGGAAGAATGCGTGCAAAGTTGACGGTCGCATCCGATTGCGAGGACACTTCGTTCTTTGTTCGAATCAGCATTTTAAAAGCGGACGGAAAGTATCCGCTTCGTCACGACATTACCTCTCTTTGTTATCAACTTGGGGATTATAAAAAAGGTGAAGAAGTTTCCCTTTCCTTCACCTTCGATGAGTATGCTTTTTTAATTCAAAAGGGCGAACGCCTGACGATTGAAATTGCGGGGACGGATGACAATTCCTACGTTTCGCATACGAACAAACGCGGGGCTTATCATTTGCATACAAGCGCAAAAACGGCAAAGAACGAAGTGGTTTTGGAAAAATCTTATTTGCTGCTTCCCGTGGAAGAATCGCGTTGAGTCGGGATAGCAAACAAAAAAGCTCTCATTACCGAGTCCCTACAAGGGATTTTTAGACAATATAAAAGACTAACGAAAAGTGTTCGTTAGTCTTTCTTTTTGCTTTGCAAAAACACACGACTTTGCTTGCAAAGTATAGTGTGCTATACTTAAACAATTATAATCTTTCAACTTACTACATTTTCATATTTTTTCTTTAATAGTTTGTAATAGTTTTCATTTGACTTATCACCGTTGTTATCAGGGAAAAGGCAATATGGCAAACTATCCGTGTTACGGTGTTTTATAACACACGCGCAACATTTACCGTGATTAGGACACGTTGTTTTCGGGCAAATACATTCTTTAACATTTTTACAAGACATAACATTACCCCTTATTTTGACACCCACAACCGCAGGTACAAACTTTTGCGGAATCTTCTTCCGCCATTTTTCCCTTTATAAGCGATTCGATTTGCTCAACCGATAACATTCTACCCATAGCAACGACTTTTCCGTCAATTACAATGGCTGGGGTGGACATAACGCCGTATTTCATAATTTCCATTGTATCGGCAATATTTACGGGCGTTTCGATACCGCAATTTTTTGAGGCAATCACAGCGTTTTCGTGATTTTGTTTGGATTTTTTGCAACAAGCACCAAGAGTAATGAGTTTCATAATATATATCTCCTTGAATTTTATTAAACGAATAAGAAATTAAAGACGTTAAAGGTAAAGCCTATAATCATAATGCCGACTACAACGATAAAGATAAACCAAAATAACAGTTTCGCCTTTACCGCTTTTGAAAGCATAATCATAGACGGCAAGGAAAGTGCGGTAACGCTCATCATAAAGGAAAGAATCGTTCCAACGCCAACACCTTTTGCATACAACGCTTCCGCAACGGGAATCGTACCGAAAATATCCGCAAACATAGGCGTACCAAGAATTGTCGCAAGGG
>JAZNLR010000110.1:0-4948 GCA_045579195.1 Clostridia bacterium
CGCCTGTTTCATCAGCCGCGTCGTTCGCGGGAAATATACCATGTCGTAAACATCGGCGCCGCACAAAACGCCGTCTTCAAAGACAGACTCCTTTTCAAGGGGTGCTTTTCCGAGCGCTGTGCAGTTGATGATGAGCGGAAAGTTCGGGCAAGGCTTATCAAGAACACGCCCCAAAAGTCCAAATTCTTCCTTCAAAGCCTCTGCGCGCTCCTTCGTTCGGTTGTAAACGCTGACGATCGCGCCTGCCTCGTGTAAAGAGAACGCCGCGCTTCTCGCTGCGCCACCCGCACCCAAGAGCAGAACTTCTTTCCCGCGATACGCAAAGCCCTCGGCATCCAGCGCACGGAGCAGACCTTCACCGTCCGTCGTGTCACCAAAGAGTTTTCCATCCTTCACGGAAACGGTGTTCACCGCCCCAACTTTCTTCGCTCGTTCGCTTAATCCATCCAAATGCGGCAAGATCGCAAGCTTATGCGGCATTGTGACGTTAAAGCCGTCAAGCTCCTTCTTCGCGGTCTCACAAAAGTCTTTTATTCCGATTTCCGCAACTTCCGTCAAGCCATACGACGCGGTCACGCCCATAGCTTCGAACATCAGCGCGTGCAAAAGCGGAGATTGTGAATGGGCGATCCTCTCGCCGATCAAAACATAACGTCTCATTCCAAGCCTCCGTCAGCGATTGAATATATCATAAAATCCGGGATACGAGATGTTGACGCATTCAGGCTGCAAGATCTCCGCACCCTTTTGCGAAGCCGCAGCAAGCACGGCAAAGCTCATTGCAATGCGGTGATCCATTCTCGGATCGATCACGCCTCCACCGGGAACGCATCCGTTCATTCCTTCAATACACATTCCGTCTTCCGTTCCTTCGCACGAAACGCCCATCGCGCGCAAGTTGCTGACGACTGCGTCAATGCGGTCGGATTCCTTTGTGCGAAGGTCCTGCGCATCTTTGATGACCATCTTTCCCTTTGCAAACGCACCGATGCACGCAAGCACGGGAAGCTCATCGATAAGGCGCGGAATGAGTGCACCGCCGATCTCGACGTTCTCAAGGGAGGAACTTTCAATTTCAACGTCGCAAACGGGCTCCCCTGCGCAGCTTACGTTGTGCAGACGGACATTTGCACCCATTTTTGCAAGAACGTCCAAGATCCCCGTTCTTGTTGGGTTGACGCCCACGTTTTTGAGGATGACATGCGCATCCTTTGCAATACAACCGAGCGCAATGAGGTAGGCTGCCGAGCTGATGTCCCCCGGGACGTTCAAAACGATAGGGTTGAGCTTGCTTTTGCGAACGGAGATCTCATCGCCGTTTACGACAAGATCCGCTCCCATCTGTTGCAACATAATTTCCGTGTGATCGCGGGATTTGACTTCTTCACGAACGACGGTTGTTCCCTCTGCGTTCAATCCTGCAAGCAGAACCGCACTTTTTACCTGAGCGCTCTTCTTGACGTTGTCAAACGTGATGGCATGAAGACCTCCGCCGTGCACCGTCATGGGAAGGTGATCTCCCGGGGCTTCGAATCGCGCACCCATTTTCGTCAATGGCGAGATGATGCGCTTCATCGGGCGCTTCGATAAGGAGGGATCCCCCACAAAGGTAGAGGAGATGGGATATCCTGCGACGAGCCCTGCCAAAAGTCGGGTCGTCGTTCCGCTGTTGCCGGCGTCCAACGTGCATCCGTCACGGAATGAACTCGTGCCTCGAACGCACACCGTACTTCCCTCGACATCAACTTGCGCACCCAACGCACGCATACAGCCGATGGAGCTTAAGCAATCTTCCCCCAGGAGGGCGTTTTTGATCACGCTTTCCCCGTTCGCAATTCCTGCAAGGAGAACGCCTCTGTGCGTGATAGATTTATCTGCAGGAACTGTGAATTCTCCACAGAATTTTTTGATGGGTGTGATCTTCAACGTTCTTCTCCCTGCAAACGTGCGCAAAGCTCTTCCTTTTCAAAGAGCTTTTCCCGCACTTCTCCTTCCGCAATGGGAAGCATCACGGAAATCTTTCCGTCTTTATTTTTCTTATCCGAAACCGCCGCTTCCGCAACAGCCGCCGCAGAAGGAAGGATCGGCGTCTTTCCCGACAGCGCGGAGAGGACGAGTTTTTTCATACGCGAAGCATATTCTTTTGTGCAAGCGTTTTCCTGCTCGGCAAGAAGAGTTTCGAAATATAACCCGTCCAAAACGAACTCTCCGTGCGAACGAAGACCAAGCGCAAGGCTCTCAAGCGCATGCCCCACCGTATGTCCGGCATTGAGCTGTTTGCGGATTCCAAGCGTTTCGCGCTCATCCGCCTTCACGACCTCTGCCTTAAACTTTACACAGGAAACGATTGCCTGTTGATTGGTTTTCGTGTCATTTTTGAGGAGTTTTTCGATGTTTTCCTCAGTAAACGCCAAAATGTCGCGATCAAGGAATGCCGTTTTGACGATTTCTCCTACGCCGCAACGGACTTCACGCTCAGGCAAGGTTTGCAGAAAATCAACGTCCGCAAACACAGCCTTTGGCTGCAAAAAGCTTCCGACGATGTTCTTGTGCGTTCCAAGATTTACAGCAGTCTTTCCGCCGACGGAACTGTCCACCATCGAAAGAAGCGTGGTCGGGATCTGAACATACGCCACCCCGCGCATATAGACTGCGGCAATGAATCCCGTCAAATCTCCGATTACACCGCCGCCAAACGCGACGAGGAGGGTATCTCGCGAAAATCCACGCGCACAAAGCTCTTCACAGACGCGCTCACACGTTGCGAAACTCTTGCTCTGTTCCCCTGCCGGAAGAACGAGAAAATCGGCGCTCATCTTGCGAACGGCCGCTTCATAGTGCGCAAAGACGTTCTCATCCGTGACGACGAAAACGCTCTTTCCTCCAAGCTCGCTTAAAATCTCGGGAAGAAGTCCGCTTCCAACGGTCACGTCATATGCGCCGCTGCCTGTTGTTACTCTAATTCGTTCCATCGTTTCAAAATTGTTTCAAAGCTACCCTCTCCGAGCGCTTTCAAAATTTCAGTTGCAAGCGTGATTGCAACGACGTTTTCTGCCACAACAGCCGCCGCAGGAACTGCCGTGACGTCTGAGCGTTCGTTATCAGCGCGTGCCGCCTGCTTGGTTTCAATGTCAAAAGTTGCAAGCCCGTTCATAAGCGTGGGAATGGGCTTGTGCACACAGGTGATGACGATGTCTTCCCCGTTGCTCATTCCGCCCTCAATGCCACCTGCGCGATTGGTTGTGCGGTAAACGCCGCCTTCGTTCAAGAACATTGCGTCGTGTGCATTTGAACCGCACACGTCTGCATAACCAAATCCGAGACCGAACTCAACACCCTTGATCCCCTGAATGCTCATCAAGTCAAATGCAAGGAACGCATCCAGCTTTCTGTCGTAATGCACGTAACTTCCGATTCCACGCTTCATTCCGCGAACGAAGACGGTAAACGCACCGCCAAGTGTGTCCCCCGCTTCTTTTGCACGGTCAATCGCAGCGATGATCTCCTTTTCTTTTTCCGCATCTGAAACGCGAACGGGCGACTTTTCCGCAAGGAGCGCACTTTCAAAACTCGCTTCGTTGCAAATGCCCGCAAAGTTGACAACCTCGCTTCGGATCTCAACGCCAAGCTGACTTAAAAACTGACGCGCAACCGCGCCTGCAGCAACGCGCGCCGCGGTTTCGCGCGCAGAGCTTCTTTCGAGCACGTTGCGTGCATCGGTAAAGCCATACTTCTCGCATCCGACGAAATCAGCGTGCCCCGGGCGGACGCAAGTGACTTTACGCAAAGAGGGATCACATTCTTCCGCGCCCATCACCTTCACCCAATTTTCAAAGTCACGATTCTTAATAAAGAGCGTCAACGGCGAAGCAAGCGTCAATCCACCGCGCAATCCACTTAAAACCTCCACGGCATCGCTTTCAATCTTCATTCTTCCGCCGCGGCCATATCCTTGCTGTCTGCGCTTCAACTGAGCATTGATTTGCTCCACGTCAACACAAAGGTTGGACGGCAACCCCTCGATCACGGCTACCAAGCCCTTTCCGTGCGATTCACCTGCTGTGATAACTTTCATATCCTTCCTCTCTCAGTCTGCAAAGACTGCCTTTTCTTCTCCAAATTTGCCCTTTTCTTCAATCACACCGCCGCCCAAGCAATATTCGCCGTCATACAGCACGGCAAACTGCCCTTCGGTCACGGCGCGTTGCGGGCGGTCAAAAGTGAGCAAAACTCCGTCGCCTACGCGACGCACGGTAACGCCCTCATCCGCCTGGCGATAGCGACACTTTGACGTGCAATGGAACTTCTCTTCCTTCGGCACGCACGGGATCCAATGAAAGGATCTGCAGAAGAGCCAATCCGAAAAAAGCTCGTCGTGCTCACCGTTCTGCACGTATAAAACGTTATTTTCAAGGTCCTTTTTGACGACGAACCAGCGCGCATTTTCAAAGCCACGTCTGCCGCCGATGTCCAAGCCCTTTCTCTGCCCGATCGTGTAATGCATCAGGCCAATATGCTCTCCGACGACCTCGCCTTCGAGCGTTCGGATCTCGCCGCTTTGTGCAGGGAGATAGTTCTTTAAAAAGTTGCGGAAATTTCGCTCTCCGATGAAGCAGATCCCCGTGGAATCCTTCTTGTCTGCCGTGGAAAGGCCAAGCTTATGCGCGATTTCACGCACAACGGGCTTTTCGATATCGGCAAGCGGAAAGAGAACATCTTTCAGCTGCTCCTGCGAGAGCTGATTGAGGAAGTACGTCTGGTCCTTATTCGCGTCCTTTGAGCGCTTTAAGAAAGTCAAGCCATCCTTTGTTTCAACGCCTGCATAGTGCCCCGTTGCAATCTTTTCCGCGCCCAACTTTCGCGCAAATTCCAAAAACGGACCAAACTTAATCTCACGATTGCAAAGAACATCCGGGTTTGGCGTTCTTCCGTTTCGGTACTCCTCCAG
>JAZNLR010000111.1:0-11546 GCA_045579195.1 Clostridia bacterium
GCAAAACACGCCTTTGGGATTCCTTCTACAAGGTGGATAAAGCGCGCACGCGGGAGTACGGCGGAAGTGGACTCGGCCTTTCCATTGCACGCTCTATCCTGCAGGCGCACACCTCCGTCTTCGGGTTTGAGAATCATGAAAACGGCGTGGAATTCTTCTTTGAGCTTCCCATCACAGAATAAAAAAAGAGTGTTGCACGAAAGATTGCAACACTCTTTTTTCTTCCCGTTGTGATTTGCTTGCTTTTTTTTGAAAAAGCGCATATAATGAAAACATTCATTGGCAACGACGAAAGAAACGGCAAACCTGTTTTCGGTGCAGAGAATCGGTGGTTGGTGCGAACCGAGGAAAACACTTGCTCTTCCGCTTTCCGAGCCATCGGCGACGAGCCGAAGGGATCGCCCTTTACAGCGAGACGAAAGAGGTCTCAAACCCCGTTTGAGGCAATTTGGGTGGCAACGCGGAATCTTCCGTCCCGAAAGCTGGGCGGAAGATTTTTATATTTTTTGAACGTTTTAGGAGGAAAAACCTATGTTAGACATCAAACTTCTCAGAACCAACCCCGAGCTTGTCAAGGAGAACATCAAGAAGAAGTTCCAAGACGAAAAGCTTGTTTTGGTGGATGAGGTCGTGGACCTCGACAAGCGCTTTCGCGAGGCGAAGACGCGCGTTGAAACGCTGCGCAGTCAGCGCAACACGATCAGCAAACAGATTGGCGCTTTGATGGCAAAGGGTCTTCGCGAAGAGGCGGAGGAGACCAAGCGCAAAGTTACCGAAATGGCAGATGAGCTTGCGGCGCTCGAAGTTCTGCAGAACGAGCTTTCGGAAGAGATCAAAAAGCGCATGCTGGTCATCCCGAATATCATTGACGATTCCGTTCCCATCGGAAAAGACGATTCGGAGAACGTGGAGATTCAGAAGTACGGCGAGCCCTTCGTCCCCGCTTACGACATTCCTTACCACATCGACATTATGGAAAAGCTCAACGGCGTGGATCTTGACAGCGCACGCAAGACGAGCGGAAACGGATTTTACTACCTCTGCGGCGACATTGCGCGCCTGCATTCCGCAATCCTCTCTTACGCACGCGACTTTATGATCGACCGTGGCTTTACTTATTACATCCCTCCGTTTATGATCCGCAGCGACGTCGTCACGGGCGTTATGAGCTTTGCTGAAATGGAAAATATGATGTATAAGATCGAGGGCGAGGACCTTTACCTCATCGGAACGAGCGAACACTCCATGATCGGAAAGTTCATCGACACCATCCTCGATGAGACCTCTCTTCCGAAGACGCTCACGAGCTATTCCCCCTGCTTCCGCAAGGAAGTCGGTGCGCACGGCATTGAGGAACGCGGCGTTTACCGCATCCATCAGTTCGAAAAGCAGGAGATGATCGTCGTCTGTAAGCCCGAAGAGAGCATGAAGTGGTATGACGTGCTGTGGCAAAACTCCGTTGACTTCTTCCGCACGCTGGATATCCCCGTTCGTACGCTCGAATGCTGCTCGGGTGACCTTGCAGACCTCAAGGTCAAGAGCTGTGACGTCGAAGCTTGGTCTCCGCGCCAAAAGAAGTACTTCGAAGTTGGAAGCTGCTCCAACCTTGGTGATGCGCAGGCGCGCCGCCTTGGAATCCGCATCCGCAACAAGGAGACGGGAAACTACTTCGCACACACCCTCAACAATACGGTCGTTGCTCCGCCGCGCATGCTGATCGCGTTCCTGGAGAACAACTATAACGAAGACGGATCCATCCGCATCCCTGAGGCTCTTCGCCCGTATATGGGAGGAAAAGATATCATTCGTTAAGCTAAAAAAGGAAACGCCCGACGTCATGTCGGGCGTTTTTGTTATTTCGTTGCAAAATCATCTTTCCCCCACCAATCGGGAACAAGCTCTTTTAATCGAACTGTCTTTTGCGTTGCAAGATCCAGCAAAATTTCAATCTCTCCGCTCTCCTTGTCAAGCTGCATCATCGCCTCTCTGCACGCGCCGCACGGCGACCCAACGCTTCCGTCGGGAAGAACTGCCACCACTTTGTCGATCTTGCTTTCTCCGTGCGTGATCATATTTGCAATGGCGTTGCGCTCCGCGCACATACCAAGGCCGCACGTCGTGTCAATGCAGACCCCGACATAGACGTTCCCGCTCTTCGTTAAAATTGCCGCGGCAACTTCTCCTGCCGAAACGAACGGCGAAATTGTGCGCGCATTTTGGCAAGCACGCGCCACATCATAAAGTTCTTTCCAAACTGTTTTCTCCATTTGCTCATTCCTCCGTTTTCATTATAGCATACATTTTGAAAACCGCATGCGGACATTCTCAAAATCTTTTTCAAAAAATGAAAAAAGTGGCTGGTTAAGTTTACTTCTTTTTGAAAGTTTGTTATAATGTTTAAGTATTGTTTTTGGTGATCACTTGTTGTACGGGAGAGGAATTATGAAAATTTGCTTTGACAACGCTAAATATGTCGAAAAACAGACCGAGCGCATCTTGCAACGTATTGGCAATTTCGACGGAAAGCTCTATATGGAATTCGGCGGAAAAATGTTCGACGATATGCACGCAGCGCGCGTTCTCCCCGGGTATGACCCCAACAACAAGATTAAGATCTTGCAAAAGCTCAAAGACATTTCCGAGATCATCGTTTGCGTCAGCGCGAATGATATCATGCGCAACAAGATTCGCGCAGACCACGGCATTACGTACGCTTTGGAAACCCTCACCCTTATTGACGAGCTCCGCTCGGCAGGCCTGACCGTTTCCGGCATCATCATCACGCTTTACGAAAACCAACACGCAGCGGACGTCTTCCGTGAGAAGCTCATCCGCCGCGGAGAAAAGGTATACTTGCATTACCGCACGGAGGGCTACCCCGTCGACCTCGACACCATCGTTTCCGACCGCGGATACGGCAAGAATGATTATGTCCCGACGGAAAAGTCACTCGTCATCGTCACCGCGCCCGGTCCGGGAAGTGGAAAGCTTGCAACTTGCCTCTCACAGATGTACCATGAGTACCGCAACGGCAAGCGCTCGGGATATGCAAAGTTTGAGACCTTCCCTGTTTGGGATCTTCCCTTGAAGCACCCCGTCAACATTGCATATGAAGCGGCAACGGCAGACCTTCTCGATCGCAATATGATCGACCACTTCCACCTCGTCGCCTACGGCAAGACTGCCGTAAATTATAACCGCGACCTTGAGACCTTCCCCGTCGTCAACAGCATTCTTTACAGAATCTTAGGCGAGGAGCTCTACCGCTCCCCCACCGACATGGGCGTCAATATGATCTCCTCCGGCATCGTGGATGATGCAGGCTGTCAGGAAGCGGCAAAACAGGAGGTCATCCGCCGTTATTACAAGACGCAGGTTGACTTCAAACAGGGAACGGCAACGCAGGACTCCATTGACAAGATCCAGCTTCTCATCAACCAGCTCGGGCTCAACCCAATGGAAAGACGCTGTGTTCCCGCGGCACTTTCCCACGCAGATAAGAAAGGCTACCCTGCATTCTCCATCGAACTTAAGGACGGAACACTCGTCTGCGGCAAACAGGCAACGCTTATGACTGCAGAAAGCTCGTGCATTTTGAACGCAGTCAAGTGTCTTGCGGGCATCGATGAGGACGTCAAGCTCCTCCCGCCGCAGGTCATCGAGCCCATCCTTTACTTCAACAGCACCATCTGTCAGCACAGCAGCGAGATGCTCACGCTCAACCAAACTTTGGTCGCCCTCGCCGTTTCTACGGCGTACAGCGAGACCTCCAAACGCGCTTGGGAAATGCTTCCGAAGCTTCGCAACTGCAAAGCGCACGCAACGTACATCGTCGACCCCAACAACGAGAGTGCACTCCGCAAGCTGGGCATCGATTTCACATCCGAACCCGTCTTCATCAACGACAAGCTCTATTCCGACTGATTTTTTAGGCAACAAAAAAAAGACCGCAAGATTTTCTTGCGGTCTTATTTTTTTTCTGAATCAATCCCTATTTCCAAAGATTCTTGCAAAGAGCTCCAACAGCTCAACATACAGCCAGACGACCGAAACCATCAATCCCACGGCAAGACGCCATTCATACTTTGCGGGCGCTCCTCCATCTACCGCGCGGGAGATGTCGTCAAGATCCATGAAGATCATCATCGAGGAGACGATAACCGAGATGACGTTTGCAAGCAAAAACCACCAAGCGGGAAGACCTGCAAAGAAGGCGGGCGCGAAGATGAGAAGGACGAGCGAAATCAATCCGCTGAAAAGAATTCCGATGAGCGCGAGCATTCCGATCTTGCGGAATGCGGACGTAACGCGAACCGCTCCGCTGAAATAGAGAATGATTGCCGCAAACAGCACGCCGAACGTTCCCAAAAGCGCCATAAAGACGACGTTTCCACCGATGGCAACTCCGGTCGCCATCGACGTGAATCCAAGCAGGACGCCCTCACCGATTGCGTAGATCACCGAGAAGATGCCGGCAAGGCGATGGGACAGCGTCGCAACGATACAGGCCACGAGAGAAACGATTGCGCTGATTCCAAGCGCGAGATATCCACCTGTCGTGATTCCGGAGCGATAGAAATGAAGTCCCGAAACGAGTGCGGTCGCAACAGCAACAAGGAAGAGGATCAACGTCTTTGTTCCCACCCCGAAGTACGTGCAGGAAACCTCACCTTCCGCCTCGGTTCTCTTTGCCTTCAAAACGGGATTTGAAGAGTGAAAAAACGATCTCATCTGAAATCCTCCTTTGCCGCGTTCCTTGCGGCGTGGTTTATTTTAGTCAATTTCGTGGCGATCCCTTCCAAAGAAAAAGAGGGCCAACGTTCCCGGGCCGGAGTGTGAGCCGATGACCGGGCCGATGTTTCCGATCAAAGCACTCTTGACGCCGTACTTTTCCTTGAGGACATTCGCAACGTACTCCGCGTCGGCAAGGCAATCTCCGTGGCTGATGAAGACCTCTTCATTCTGCCCTTTGAGCTGTTTGTTGTCAAAGTAATGCACGAGCTCGTCAAGCGCCTTCTTTCTGCCGCGAACTTTGGAGAGCGCGACCAACTTCCCTGCGTCATCCATATGCATGACGGGCTTGATGTTCAGAATCGTTCCAAGAACTGCGGTCGTTGCAGAGATTCTGCCGCCGCGCTTTAAGTACGTCAAGCTGTCCACGGTGAACATATGAACGAGGTTCATCTTGCAAGCTTCAATCTTTTCCCCATTCTCTTCAAGCGTCATTCCGGCATCGCGATTCTTCACGGCGCGGTCCACCAAGAGTCCCTGTCCCAAAGACGCGCACTTGGTGTCCACAACGAGGATTTTTCCTCCGTTTGGGAACTCTTGTTTCAGGTCGTTTGCGGCAATGCAAACGCTCTGATAACTTCCTGAAAGCCCTGATGAGAAAGAGAGGTAAAGGATATTCTCTCCCGCCGCAACGACAGGTTTCAGCTTCTCCTTGACAAACTCAGGGTTGAGCTGGGAGGTCACGGAAACAGACCCTGCGCGCATTGCGGCATAGAAGCTCGTTGCCTCCATCACGGGAACATCCCCGCCGTAAGTCTTTCCGTCCATTGTATACTGCAAAGCAAGAACACGAATTTTGTGCTCTTCACAATAGGACTCGGGCAAATCGGCCGTCGAGTCCGTATAAATCCAATAATTCATGATAGCATTCTCCTATTGTGTGCGATTTTAGCGATAGTATTCCTCAGTTTCGCCCGTTAAAAAACCGCATAGGAGCGCGTATCTCGCGTTATCTTGGAAAACATTGCGCCGACAACATTCCCTGCACGTTTCGGACAACGCTTTTTTTTCTGTTCTTTCTTTGTCTTGATAAGACCCAAAAAGGTCAAAATCCAGAGAAGAATGCGACGAAAAACGGACCTGATGCGCTTGAATGCATCAAGTCCCCATTCGGAAACATCACGAGCGAAATCATCAAAGCGCTCATTCAGTTTCATTCGCTGTTCTTTCTCTTTCAATTCCAATTCCATCAATTCTCCGGTCCGTATAAATTGCTGCGGTATAGGATATCTAAGTACTTCTGCTTTAAGTACGCCTGCTCACACGATTCGGTGAACGCAGTGAGCTCCTCCTCGGTCGTTCCTTCAACAATCGAGAGATATTCCATTCCATTGCGAGAGTAGATCTTGTCGTTCAAGAAGCCCTCCGTGATGGAGAGATGAACGGTCTTTCCGCAATGCTCCTCCGAGAACAGGGAGTATCCAATGTAATAATTCTCACAAAACTCAATCCCAAACAAGTCGAGAACGGTCGGAACGATGTTATAAGAACACGTGGGCTGATCGAGGAATTTTTGGTCAATCTCCTGCTCATTCAACGTCTTGTCGAAGATGAAGAACGGAACGTCGAATGCCTCGGGGCTGAGCTTATCCTCAAGCGCGGTTGCGTCCATGCCGCGTGTAATGAAGTTCATGTCATAGTAATAAGAATAGTGATCGGAATAGAAGATCAGGGTCGTCGAATCGATGAGCTTGCGTCCGTCATATCCGACCGTATTTTCCAATCGGTCGAGAAGAAGTCCAATTGCGCGATCTGTTTCAATCACGCCCGCAATATACCAACGAAACGCGTCGTAAAGCGCCTCGTCTTCAAAGACAAAACCGCCCGTATATCCGTCTGCAACCAAACGTTCATAGTTCTCCGCAACCGAGGCGTTCGTTCCGTCAAACGGGCCGTGCGTGGAGACCGTCGTAAAGAAGGAATAGAACTGCTCGTCGGCGGGCGCCATCTTTTCAATGGTTGCGGCAACAAACTCCGAATCGTTTACCCAAAGGCCAAAGCCCTCTTCCTGTTCAATGGAAACCGTCTCGGGGAAGTAAAGCTCGTCAAAGCCGAACGCGCCGTGCGTATAGAGTCTGGAATAGAATGTTCCTTCATTGTCGTGGAAGTACCGCGACACGACACCCTCTTTCTTCAAGAGGTTCGGCAAAGAGAACGGAAATGCGTGCGTGCCGAACTCTGCAGGCATTGCAGACATCGAGGGATATGAGCCCAGGATCCCCGCACCTTCGGAATGGTTGGTCTTGTTCTTGCTCACGTTGTTTCTGAACGTCAAACCCTCGTTCATCATTCGGTAAAGGTTGGGCGTATATTCCTCCGTGATTGCGTACCACTCGAAGGATTCCAGCATCACCGTGATGACGTTATTTTCCGAAAGCAATCCAAAAAACTCGGTCGGCTCAGCTTTCTTTCCCTCCTCAAAGAACTTCTTTGCCTCCTCTTCCTCAGAAACGGGAACCGCAACCGGCAAGAAGCTTTCGCAAAAATCTTTATAGTAGAATGAATAAAGCCCGAACGACGAGAGCGCGTCCAACTTCATCACACGGTTTTCGTAAAGATACGCATCGTCACTTAAGATGCTGTAATGGTCTTTTTTTTCATTCAGGCGCTCAACCTGCCCCGTGTAAATGCCGAGCGATCCGCCAAAGACGATGACAAACGCAAGAACGGAAACGATGACCAAGCGCACCCCTTCCGATCTGTTCATTGTGCGGAAAAAGGAAGTAACCTTTCTCTCCGCAGCGCCTTTGCCCTTCTCGATGCGAATGACAAGATAAACGAGCGCGGCATAGAGCAAAACGTAAGGCAAGAGAAGCAAAGGCTTGATAAAGCTTCCCTCAATAGACTTTTGAGCCTCGGTCACCAAAACGTGAACGTCAAACGTGAAGATGTCACAATAGACGGCAAAGAGCGTCGTGCAAGCGCAGCACAAAACAGTCTGCACCAACAAAAGCACCAGGACAAACGCCGCATCCACCTTCTTGGGCAAAAGAAAAATCAGCCCTGCAATCAGGAAAATCGCTGCAATCTCCATCAGGAAGTAACGCGAAACGGCCTCCTCTCCGAGTTGCAACAAAAGAATCATCTCACAAAAGATAGCGTAGACGACGAAAATTCCGATATATGAAAGTTTTTTCGTTATGTATCTCTTCATCTTTTATCCCCGTTCCCGAATCAAGCGTAAAGATTGTTTCGGTAAACAATGTCCAAGTTTTTTTGTTTCGTCATTGCAACGGAACAAGCTTCAAAAAACGCATCCTGTTCCGCCTTTGTCGTTCCTTCCGCCATGCTGTACGGCGTTTTGCCGTCGCGCGTTAGAATCTTGTCGTTCAAGAATCCGTCCGTGTTGGAAAGAAGAACGGTTTTCCCGAGGTTCTCCTCATCAAAGAGGGAAAACCCGAGGTAACAGTTGGGTGAAAACGCAACGCCAAGCAGATCCAAAACGGTGGGAACGATGTTATAAGAACACGTTGCCTGCTCGGTAATTGCGGCAGGAACATCCTTTCCTTCCAACGCCTTGCCGTACACAATGAACGGCACACGGTACATCGACGTGCAGAGCTTATCCTCGATGGAGTCCGGGTCAAGCCCGCGCGTCGTGAAATTCATGTCGTAATAGTACGCATTGTGGTCTGCATAAAGCACGATGAGCGTGCTGTCGATGAGCATTCGGCCGTCATAACCGCGCGTGTTTTTCAGGTGATCCAAAATCTTTCCGATCGCAAGGTCGGTGTCCATTGCCGCCGCCTGGTACCAGCGGATTGCCTCATTCGTCAGCTCGTCGAAGCCGGGGTCAAACGCTCCGAGCTTTTCATAGTTTTCGTGCATATTCACGTTCGTTCCGTCAAACGGGCCGTGCGTGGAAACAGTCGTAAAGAAGGAATAAAACCGCTCGTCAGACGGCGCCATCTTGTCAAGAACGAGGTCGACAAACTCCGAATCCTTGGGCCATTCGCCAAAGCGATCGGAAAGCTTTAATCCGACGTCTTCCGGGAAGACGAGCTCGTCAAAACCGAACGCAGGGTGCGTATATTCACGGGAATAAAATGCGCCTTCGTTGTCGTGGAAGAAGCGGGAGACAACACCCTCCTCTTTCAGCATATTCGGAAGGGAAAAAGGAAGTTTCTTCTCTCCGAAAGAACGTGGCAACGCGGTCATTGAAGGGTAAGATCCCAAGATCCCCACTCCCTCGGAGTGATTCGTCTTGTTCTTACTCACGTTGTTTTCAAATGCAAGCCCTTCCTTTGCAAGCTTCCAAAGGTTGGGGGTGAATTCTTCGTTGATAACGTACCACTCGAAGGATTCCAACATCACGGTGATAACGTTATATCCTTCCATCGTTCCGGTGAAAGCATTCTTCTTTGCAACGCTCCCCGCAAGGAATTCCTTTGCGGCTTCTCGTTCTTCCTTGGAATCCCGTTTACCGAAGAGGTTTTCCTTGATATCTTCCAAATAAAAAGAGTTGACGCCAAAGCTTCGCAACGCTTCCATTTCCAAAACGCCGCTCTCATAGAGAAACTTGTCGTCGTGAAGAATGTCATAAGTTTCACCCTCTCCCGTCGGAAGCAATCCCTTCTGCACGGAAAAAGCCGTTCCCGAAAGAAGACAAACGCAAAACGCAATACAGAGCGAAAGCGCAATCGCGCGCTTGTTGCTCCACTTCATTCCGCCGTCTTGCTTGCGGAAGAAAATCAAAATCTCTGCCGCAACCGCCGCAAGGACGATCGCAATATAGCCAAACAGCACGTCAAAGTGAATGAAGCTCGTGTCCATCGACTCGCCCGCTTCAGAAAGAAGCACGTGAAGGTCAAACGTAAACAGATCCCCGTAAACGCAAAAGATGTGAAAATTCACGCAACACAAAAGAGCATGAACTGCAATGAGGAACAGAGAAACGCACATCGGCGCAACCCTCCCCGGCAATGCAAAAATCAACCCTGCCAGCAAGGCCATCAAAGCAAGTTCCATCACAAAGTATTGCGGAAAAACGCCTTCACCGAGCGATGCGAACAGGACGATTTCCGTGAAGATCGCCGTCACGAAGTAAATGACGGAAAACCACATTTTTTTGAGCAGGTAATTTTTCAGCATGAAACAATTATACCGCTTTTTATTCTGTTTTACAAGTGTTTCGCACACGCGCGCGCGCGAAAATTTCGTGAGATTCAGCGAATCGAACTCTCGCCTTCCAACGTGCGGTCAGGGCGCAACATCCGAAGATGGGAAACGTGAACAATGATCTTTGAAGACGGAAGCTGAACGTACACCCCGCCTGCATAGTGCGATGGGGATTGCTTCGGCGTTCCAAGCACCGTTCCAATCTTTCCGTCAGACACCACAACCGCAAAGCGGTTTGCCGCGTTCTTCGTTTCCTCGTCGGTGATGACTTCAAGCTCCAACCCTTTCGATGTTGTATCGTTGTTCGGCTCGACCAGAACTGTACCATTCTTTTTCCAGTACCCAATCTGCTGTTTCGCCTCTTTGGAGTACCGCACATACTGCCCGAAGCGCCCGGAAACAGCGCCAATCTCCTGCAAAACTGAGAAGTATGGCGACAAATCTTCTCCGCTCGCACCGCGAACGTCAACGATCAGCTTTTTTGCACCGTTTTTCACCGCATCCTTCACAAGAGGAATCGCGCTTGCATCCAGCGCGGTCGAAACCGTAAGCCGCATCTCGTCATCCGTGACTGCAAACGAAAAGTCCGCCTTCTCCTCCTCGATCATCCCAATGCCCGTGTTGCAATCCTCCAAGGACGCAAGCAGACGCTCTGTGAGCACTTTGAGTTCACCCACGGTCATCTCGCGGTCGAACTTTTTCAAAAGCTCCTCTTTCACTTCTTCAAAGGACTTGGAATCATTGATCAAAAACGAGGGGTGGATCTTCTCAACGCGCAAACAAAGATGCAAAAAGTCTTCCTTTGCCTCCTCTTTGGAGAGAACGTCTTCCTCCGCGCGCTCACTCTCCAACGCGATGCCGACGGGCGTCGTCTTGTTGGGGTATCTCATATACACCCCCACGCCGTACACCAGCACCAAAAAGAGAATAATTGCGATCACTCGAACAAGATGCTTCTTCATTTTTTCGATTCCTTCTTTCTACCTTTGTTTTCTGTCTGTTTTTCTTGTCATTTTACCAAATCACTCGCACAATGTCAAACGACGCAAATTTCCCGCAAAAAGAAAGGTGGGCGAAGCACTTCGCCCACCTTTCGTTCGGTGTTCTCACTTGTTGAAGAACGCCAAAATATCTTCATACACCTCTTGTTTTCCATCTTCATTCAAAATTTCGTGGCGCATCCCCTCATAGATTTTGAGTTCTGCAGTTTCAATGCCCTGCTGAACGTAAGTTTCGTGCAAGCGTTTGACCGAGGCAGACATCTCACCAACGGCATCCTCCGCGCCCGAAACAACCAAAATGGGCAAGTCCTTTCGAATGCTTGCAAGCCCCTTTTTCGTGTATAGAGTGCCAAGGCCGCCAAAGAAGGAGCGATAGAAGCCGTATGTAAACGGAAGGCCACAGAACGGATCCTCACGGTAAGCTTTGACGTTCTCCTCCGAAACAGACAGCCAGCTTCCCTCCACGCTCTTGTTGTAAGAGCCGAAGGACATTGCCTCGATCAGCTTGGCGATGCGGTTCTTTCCACCGAAGAAGCAGACGATGCCGGCAAGCAAACGACCTGCAGCGACTTGCGCGCCATCCATCTTTGCCGAGCCCATCAAAACAGCTTTATCACAGGGGGGATCGCTCTGAAT
>JAZNLR010000112.1:0-5564 GCA_045579195.1 Clostridia bacterium
ATCTTTCCGGCGTCGGCAGAGCCTGCAGATCGCAAGTACGCTTTGGAAATTCTAAAGCGTGAGAGCGAGGTTATTCATGAGGTGAACGCAAAAAAAGTTGTTATAGCAAGCGGTCCGGACGTTCCAAATGACCGGGATGATGCCTTAAAGCGCTTTTCCGACCTCATTTTGGAGTGGGCGCCGACCTTGCCAAAGGACGCAATGCTCACCATTGAGCCCGTCGATTGGGACATCCACAAGCGTTATTTGTTGGGGACGGCGGAGAATACGTGTCGTTGCGTGCAAATGATTCGTGACGGTGGCTTTTCGCGCGTTGGCATTTTGCTTGACATGAGCCATATTCCGCTTATGCACGAAACGCTTCAGAGTGCACCGAGGAAGATGGCGCAGTTCTTAGAGCATATTCACCTTGGAAGCTGTGTTGTGAGCGATCCGACTGATCCGCTGTACGGCGACAAGCATCCATGCTGGGGGTATCCGAACGGTGCATATAATATGGATGATGGCGTAACGTTCTTAAAAGAGCTTTGCAAGGTGGGGCATTTTCAAGCGGGCGAAAAAAGAACGGTCACGTTTGAAATGCGCCCGCTTCTCGGGAAAACCGCAGATGAAACGCAGGAAATTTTGTCGCGGTGGTTTGACAGCGTGAAGTTTTGAGGAGGAAACATGAAGCTTACAAAATGGGAAACGCTTCCTTCCAAGGAAGATTTGATGGAAAAAGGATATCCGTTTGGGATGGCGACCGAAGGCATCCCGTTCGGTGATCGCAAGAATGAATTTTACCGTACACGCCCGGACGTCTTGGTCTTTTGCCCAAATGAAATCGATCGGTACGACAACGATAACGAACATTTTCTCGTCTTTGAATCTCCCGACAAGAAAGAGCTTCTTGCGACGTGGACGCAAAGCTCGTGCGAAGGGCGAGGCGACAACCATTTGATGCTTTCCCGCTCTACGGACGGCGAAAATTGGTCAACGCCGAAGCGGATCGTCGGAACGGATGAGAACCGCGAGGGCGAGCAAGCAAGCTGGGGCTTCCCGATTGTCAATGCAAGCGGTCGCATCTACCTTTTCTTTACGTGGGAGAGGAAATGCGAGCCGACCGACCGCCAAGGAAGCGGAGCGATGGGCTGTTGCTTCTCGGACGATTGCGGAAACACTTGGTCGGAGATCGGCGAAGTTGCGATGCCGCGCTCCAAGTTTGATCATCCTGATCTTGCATACGAGAAGAATTGGATCGTCTGGCAAAACGTCGTAAAGGACGGCGACGGAAAACCTGTTGCTTTTTGCACGCAATGCACGAGTCAAGCGCACAACAAACGGAAAGAAAAACTTGCATGGGTAAACCGTGACTCGCGGTGCTTCTTCATTCGCTTTGAAAACTTGGATGAGAATCCCCGTCCAAGCGAAGTGAAGACGACGTGGCTTCCCGAAGACGACGAGGGAATCACCGTTCCGAATCCACTGTTTGACGGAATGAGCGTGGCGCAAGAGCCGTCCATGGTTCTCCTCCCGAACGGCGATTGGTTTGCCGTAATGCGGACGATGACGGGATTCATTTATTACACCGTTTCAAAGGACGGAGGAAAAACGTGGAGAAAACCTGCCGTGCTGTTTATGGAGGACGGGAAACCGTTTTTGCATCCGCTGTCACCGTGCCCGATTTATGCCTTAAAAGACGGAAGATTTCTCATCTTATTCCATAACAACAACGGCATCAAGGGCAGATTCAATCAGTTTGAAAAGGTGTGGGACTGTAATTATGCAAATTACGTCCGCAATCCGACGTACGTTTGCGTTGGAACGTTCTGCGAAGGGGAGCAGCAGCCCATTTCGTTTGGAAAACCAAAAAAACTGTTGGATACGGACGACGTTGCGGTTGGTCCGAAAAAGACGGCGGAAGTGGGGACTTACCCCAGCATCACCGAGTGGAATGGGAAACGGATGCTTTGGTATCCCGATCGAAAATTCTACTTATTGGGCAAGGAGTTGACCGACGAATTCTTGCAAGATTAAAAACAAAAATGGAAGTTACGCTTTGCTTGTCAAGCGCGGCTATTTTGTCGTGATGCAACCGTAAGTTGCGGCTTGGAAAGGAATATATTCTTGAAAAATTCTCCGTTTCGTGGTAAGATGAAGAAAAAACTTAAAGGAGAAAAAGATGAACAACATTGCTGAAACCTTGCAGAAATTAAGACGGGAGCGCGGGCTTTCCCAGGAGGAACTGGCCGCAAAACTTCTCGTGTCGCGCCAGGCGATCTCCAAGTGGGAACGGGGAGAGGCGCTTCCCGACCTTGAAAATATGATCGCGATTTCCAAGCTGTACGGCGTGTCCATTGACGCGCTCGTTGGCAACGAAGAAGTGCTCAACGAAGAACCCGTGCAGGCGGCGGATGAGCAGACTTCTAAAAAGGAAGGAATCCGCATCATCATCGGGGGAGAGGAGTTGGAAGACGGCATTAGCGATGAGGTCGAGGTGGAGCTCGATGAAGATCTGGAAGAAATCGAGTTGGAAAAATTGGAAGACATTCAGCTTGAAACGAAGAAAAAGAAGTCTCCAAGTGCACGCTTTTTCTATGCCATCCCATATCCCATCGTGGTCACGGTGGCGTACCTCCTCTGGGGCTTCCTCTGGGACGGTTGGGCAGTCGGCTGGACGCTTTACCTTACCATTCCCGTTTATTACACCCTCCTTGACGCCATCTATAAGAAGAGGTTCTCCGCGTTTGCTTACCCCGTTTTTGTTGCCGCGGCATACTGCTTTGTCGGAATGCAGTGGGGCATTTGGCATCCGACCTGGATCGCGTTTATCACCATTCCGATTTATTATTGCATTGCAGGGCCGATCGACTCTGCGCTGAGAAAGAGAGAAATGAAGTGATAAAAAGCCACCGATTGACGGTGGCTTTTTATTTTTTCGCAATTCTTGCTTCATTGCGAAAAAATGGATTTTTGTGTAAAACAAGAATTAGCAAAAAATTTTAGATATAGGATAATCTTTCATTTTTTGAAGAAAACCTTGACTTTGCGGTAGTTTTTGTTATACTTAATTTATAAAGAATGGCGATAGGCCAATTAAGATTAGGGGGGACTGAAAAATGAAAAAGTTACTGGCATTGTTTTTAGTTCTTTGCATGGTGTTCGGCTTTGGAGCTGTTGCAACGGCAGAGACGGCAACGGAGACGGATCAGCTCCGCTTCCAGCACATTTTCTATGCAATCTATCAGTCGGATGGGGAAGAGACAAACACCTTCACGTTGACTGATAACTACGATGAGAAGTTCATCAATGAAACTTCAATGTATGAACAGGCGCACAGCGCGGACGAGATCCCCGCGCCGCTTGCAGACGGAACGTACACCGTGCCCGTCAAGATCTGGATGGGATATGTCGATCTTGACACCGAGAATTTCAACAATTCCACGTTTAACAAGCTTTACCATGCATCTGCTGTTCAGCTGCGCATGACGGATGACCCCACCGGCGTTGGCTATATGTACGGAATGCAGCCGCAGCAGTGGCGTGCGAGCGTTGAGTTCAGCACGGCGATCGTCATCACGGCAGAAGTGGATATGTTCCTCGACGTTTACCACTTGAACTTCAAGAATCCGGGCGCCGGTGACGAATGGGCGACCAACGCGGAAGTCACGCAGTACGTTGCGGATTCCGAGGGAACGATTCTCAAGATTCGCAATGGCAAGGTCAAGGAAACCAATGACACCAAGGCGTACTTTGACGGCGTTCATCTGAAAGCCGGCGACAAGTGCATCGTGACGTTGGATGGCATCACCCATAAGCCTGCAACCACGCAGAGCGTCCCGAACTTCAGAATCGACGTCGATGGATACGATGCTTCCAAGAGAACGGACTTCGAAAAGATCCGTTCGTTGAAGACCGCAAAGGAAGAGGCAGGCGCGGAGCTCGATGACTTCGTTGCGTCCCTCAACAAGACCGATTATACTCTTGCAAATTGGAGCTCCATCGGTGACTTCGTTGCGGAAGCAAAGAGCGCCATCAAGGATATGCTCACCGAAGAGGACATCAAAGCTGCGGTTGCTGAAGCAAAGGAAGGCATTGATTCCGTTCCCACCATTGCTGAACAAGAGGCGGAATTGAAGGCTCGCCGCGATGAGAAGAAGGCAGAGCTTGCAGCAATGTATAACGCCGAGCATTACACGAAGAAAAATTGGGCAAAGGTGCAGGCTGTGATCGATGAGGCATACGCAAAGATCGATGCTGCAAAGACCGTCGCAGCGATGAAGACCGCAATCGTCGTCGCGCAGACGGCAATTGCTGACATCAAGGTCGGTGGCTGCGGAACGACGAAGCAGGCTGAAGCAGGAATCGTCCTCGGCGGACTTGCTGCTGCGATCGTTGTCTTCACCAAGAAAAGAGAGAACTGATATTGTTTGAAAGGCTAAATTTTGTGCCGCGTGGAAAACACGCGGCACTTTTTTTGCAAAAATTTATAAAAATCCATTGACGGAGTGGAAAAATGAGTATATAATAACCATATATTAAAAGCGAGAAACTCGCTGAAAACAAGGAGAAAAATGATGAAAAAACTTTTGGTTTTGGTTCTTGCTCTGTGCTTGATGCTCGGTTGCTTCGGAACGTTTGCAACCGCAGAGACCGATGGCAAGATGATGCTTCGTTACAATCACATTGTTGCCGCGCTCTGGCAGTCGGACGGTGAGGAGACGAACACGGTGGACGTTATCAATGATTACGCTTATGTCCACGGCACGGAAGACAAGAAGAACTCCGGTTCTCATTGGTATGAGTATATGGACGATATCGAGATTCTTCCCGACGGAACTTACACCTTGCCGGTGAAGATTTACGGCGGATACGGCACGCTCGACACCGTTGATTTCAACAATTCCGAGTTGCAGACGGTTCACACCAAGGGAGAACCCACCTCATCTACGAATTATGACTACATCGTTGATGTCGGAAACGGCGGAACTTATTCCCACGGTTTCCAGGGATGGCAGTGGAGAGCAAACGGTGACGCGTCCACCGTTATCATCTTGACCGCTGAAGAGGATATGTTCCTTGACGTTTACCACCTCAACTGGAGAAACCCCGGTTCCGGTGATGAATGGGCAACGAACATGACCATCGCTCAGTACGTCGTAGATCCCGAAGGCACCATCGTTAAGGTTGCTGAAGGAAAGGTCACCGAGACTGACAAGCGTGACTTCCTCTATGTTGGCGTTCATCTGAAGGCCGGCGACAAGTGTATCGTTGAGCTTCAGGGCTCCGGATATAAGCCCGGAACGACCCAGAACGTTCCTCACTTCGAAATCGACCTCAATGGATACGATGCATCCAAGAGAATGGACTTCGACAACGTTCGCGCTCTCGTAACTGCAAAGAACGACGCATATAAGGCAATTGACGACGCTGCCGCAACTTACAACAAGGCTGATTACACCTCCGCTCGTTGGAGCTCCATCAGCGACATCGTAAACGAAGCAAAGGCTGCGATCAAGGATATGCTCAGCGAAGACGACATCAAGGCTGCTGTTGATCAGGCTAAGGCTGATATGGACGCTGTT
>JAZNLR010000113.1:0-5446 GCA_045579195.1 Clostridia bacterium
ATGATGAAGACTTCGGAAGTGGGGATTTCGGTATTCGACCTTACTACGCCCTCGTTTTGGACGAGGGGAAGATCATCGGAAGTGGAAAACACGAAGAATTGATGAAATCGTGTCCGCTATATCAAGAGATCAGTATTTCGCAGATGGGAGGTGATTTCGATGCCACCGAGAGGTAAAATGCCAAGTGGGGCAAACGATCGTCCAAAAGATCGAAGGAGAACGCTGTTGCGCCTCTGGAAGTACTTCAGCGAACATATCGGGCTTATTATCCTTGCGTTTTTCCTGATGATCGGAAGCAACGGACTCTCGCTGTTCGGACCGCACATCTCCGGCCTTGCAATCGATGCAATCGGGTTGAAGGCGGGGGAGGCTGATTTTCCGCGCGTTATCTTCTTCTGCGGTTTGATGGCTGTCTTCTATCTCGTCTCTGCGTGCTTGTCTTACATCCTGTCGCGCGTGATGATCAATCTAAGTCAAAGTATTTCAAGAAGACTTAGGCAAGACGTTTTTGAAAAGCTGATGGAGTTGCCGGTTTCCTTTTTTGACAAGCAACAGATTGGAGATATCATTAGCCGCATCTCCTATGATATTGACACGGTTTCAGCATCTTTGTCGAACGACATCCTTGCAATTTTAACGAGTGTCATCACGGTCGTTGGTTCATTTGTGATGATGATTGTAAAATCACCCATCCTTGTTCTCGTTTTCGTTGTGACAATCCCGATCTCACTTCTTTTTACGCGTTATATGATGAAGCACATTCGTCCGCTCTTCAGAAAACGCTCTAAAAAGCTTGGAGAACTGAATGGATATGTCGAAGAAGTTGTGACCGGACAAAAGACCATTAAGGTCTATCACTGCGAAGACGTTATGCAAGCGCGTTTTGATGAAGAAAACAGAGAGGCAGTTGATGCTTGTTTCCGCGCGGAGTATTACGGCGGCGTCATTGGACCGTCTGTAAACTTCATTGGAAAGCTCTCGCTTGCGTTGACGAGTATGTTTGGTGCCATTCTCTTCTTGAAGGGAAATCTTTCGCTCGGAAACTTACAGGCGTTTGTGATGTACTCCGGTCGCTTCTCTGGGCCAATCAACGAGATTGCAAACATCGCAAGTGAGATTCAGTCTGCGTTGGCGGCGGCAGAGCGCGTTTTTACGTTGATTGACGAAGAGCCTGAACTTGCTGACGTTGAGGGGGCAATTGAAATTGTAGACCCCATCGGAAACGTCGCGATGGAGGATGTGAATTTTGGATATTTGCCCGAAAAACAGATTATCCACAACTTGAACCTGACTGCGAAAAGTGGAAGCTTAGTTGCAATCGTCGGGCCGACGGGTGCTGGAAAAACAACGTTGATCAACCTCTTGATGCGTTTTTATGATCCGCAGGAAGGTCGCATTACGCTGGATGAGAACGATATCCGCGATTGCACGAGAAGCAGCGTTCGAAAGTCATATGCAATGGTCTTGCAAGACACATGGCTGTTCCACGGAACAGTTTTTGACAATATTGCGTATGGTAAGAAGGATGCAACGATGGAAGAAGTTGTTGCGGCTGCCAAGGCTGCGAAAATTCATCGCTATATTATGAGTTTACCTGATGAATATAACACCGTTCTCAATGAAGACGGAATGAACATTTCGCAAGGGCAGAAACAGTTGATGACAATTGCACGAGCAATGCTCCTTGATGCGAAGATGCTGATTTTGGATGAAGCAACCTCCAACGTTGACACGAGAACGGAGCTTCGAATTCAGGAGGCAATGCGCACATTAATGAAGGATAAGACATGTTTTGTCATTGCGCACAGACTTTCAACCATCCAAAATGCAGACACGATTCTCGTCATTCAAAAAGGAGACGTTGTTGAACAGGGTAACCACGAGGAGCTCTTAAAGCTCGGTGGGGTCTATGCGGGGATGTATCGCTCTCAATTTGTATAAAAATTAAGGCACGCTTAAAACAAGCGTGCCTCTTTTTTAAGATTTGACGTGTCAATTTCATTTGCATAGATTCTAAAAAAGTGCAAAGAGTACTTTTATGGACTGGAAAAAAGTAGGGATCTGTTGTCTTGTGGCGGCAGTTGTGCTCTTGGTGCTTTTTGCGCGTGTGCGCATTCGTGCGGACGTCATCATTCGCATTCGTGAAAAACTCGGATTATTCACATTGACCCTCTTTGGATTGCAAGCAAACGGAATGATTCGGATTGAGAAAACGTCTCTTTGTTTGCAAATTGGAAGATTCCGTTTCAA
The DNA here is from genome assembly GCA_045579195.1 of Clostridia bacterium. GTDB lineage: Bacteria > Bacillota > Clostridia > Christensenellales > CAMQZB01 > JAZNLR01. The sequence goes on from JAZNLR010000113.1 coordinate 2,251, forward strand.
AAAAGGGGTTTTAAAGAGTGAGCAGAATGAAACAAAGCTCTTTGATCGATTGTATCGGCTTGGAAGAGTTCATCTACTTGCGATGCGCTTGTTGTCCGGAACAGACGACCTTGCCTCATCCATCAAGGGTTGCAGTGCGTTTGAATGCGGTTGCGCAATGTTATTTCCGATATTGCGAACGAAGTATGAGGGAGTCAGACTTTCTGCATCGCATAAGATTCACGTTGGGAACGAGAGCGCTAAGATATTGATGAGCGGAATATTTTCACTACGAATTGCGGAAATTATCTATATCGCATTTGCAGAAGGATTATCCAAAAAAGGAGAAGAAAAATGAGCATGCAAGTTGGATCGGAAAATCAGATTGAGCGTGTTATGAGCGCAGCGATGGGAAATATCAAACAGATTGTTGATGTTGACACTGTCATAGGGCGGCCATTGACAGGCCTGGATGGAAGTATGATCATTCCGTTTTCTAAGGTCACAATTGGCTTTTTGGTAGGCGGCGGAGAGTATGGTGAACTTAAAAGCGTGGATGCGCGAGAGGAACACCCATTTGCAGGAGGAAGCGGAGCGTATGTGCAAATTGATCCCTCCGGCTTTTTGATTGCAAAAGAAGATGAGGTGAAAACAGTAACTCTTGGAGAAGGACCGCTTGACCGACTTTTTGATTCTGCAAGTGAACTTCTCAACCGAATTAAGGCGAATAAGGAAGCGGGAAAAAATTGAAAAATCAAGTATTGAAAGTCCTGTTTGCGTTCATCTTTTTTGCTACCATTTTTCCGGTGGTTAAAAGCGCGGATGCCGTTGTTGCCAAAGGGTATGCCGTGATGGAGCAGAGCACGAGGCGAATGCTCTTTTGTGAGAACGAAAACCTTCGCCTCCCAATGGCGTCAACAACAAAAATATTGACGGCGATCACAGCAATTGAATGTTGTGATGATTTGGATCGCATCGTTACGGTTCCAAGAGAGGCGCAAGGCGTGGAAGGGTCAAGCATCTATCTTGAGACGGGGGAGCAACTGTCCGTTCGAGATCTTCTGTACGGTTTGATGTTGCAATCTGGAAACGATGCTGCTGTCGCGCTTTCGATGACTGTTTTAAGCGGGAAGGAGGAGTTCATCAAGAAGATGAACGAGGTCGCGCGAGCTGCAGGGGCAATGAACAGTAATTTTAAAAATCCGCACGGTTTGCATGATCCCGAACATTATACAACGTGTCGCGATCTTGCCCTCATCACTGCATATGCAATGGGGAATCCAGTTTTTAAAGAGATTTGTGCAACAAAACGTGTTGAGATTCCATGGAATCATCGGGAATATAACCGAATTATCCTTAATAAAAATAAGTTGCTTTCAAGATTTGAAGGTGCAAACGGGGTGAAAACGGGGTACACAAAAGCGGCGGGAAGATGTCTTGTTTCTGCGGCGGAACGGGATGGAATGCAGCTCATTTGTGTGACGCTCAACTGTCCCTCAATGTGGGAGGATTCGGCTTCTCTTTTAGAACGAGGTTTTTCTCAATTTAAAATGATAAACCTCTGCGAGAAGGGAACGCTTCGCTCTTTGCCTGTTGAAGGCCTCGGTAAAAGCGCGAATGTCGGTCTTAAAAATCCAATTTGTTATCCGTTGAGAGAGGAAGAACAAAAGCATATTTCGTTTGAGATAAAAACGCGTGATTGTTTGACCGCGCCAATGAAATCAGGGGAAGAAGTTGGAAAAATTCAAGTTTTCTTAAACAAACAGTTGATTTTTGAAGAAAAAATCTTTACTATGGAGGAGGTCAGTTATCGGGAGTTCTTTGATGTTCTAAATGGAATTGCCGATCACTGGGGAATAAAATGAAGAGAGACGAAAGATGCGAATTAATAAGTTCTTGGCAACGTGTGGCGTTGCAAGCAGAAGACAATGCGATAAATTGATTGAGGCAGGAAGCGTGACGATCAATGGAAGAGTCGCAAACCTTTGGGATAATGTCAAAGAAAACAGTGACGTTGTTAAAGTGAACGGAGCGCAGGTGAAGCTTGCTGAGAACTACGTTTACTATATTATGAATAAGCCGAAGGGGGTTATCTCAGCTGTTTCCGATGATCGCGGAAGAAAGACTGTCGTCGATTTGATCAAGAATGAGTCGGCACGCATTTACCCAGTCGGACGCCTCGATTACGATTCTGAAGGCCTTCTTCTTTTAACCAATGATGGAGATCTTGCGTTCCGCTTGACACATCCGGCAAATGAAGTCCCCAAGACGTACGTTGTGCGCATTGAGGGAACGCTTTCGCTTGCGGAGTCGGATAAATTAAAGAGCGGAATTGAAATCGGAGAAGGTGAGATTGCAAAGGCAGGAAGAATTCACGTGACGGACACCGACGGAAAAATCACTAGAGTTGAAATCGTTATCTCTGAAGGTAAAAATCGTGAGATTCGTAGGATGATGGAAGCGCTCGGAAAGAACGTTGTCTTTTTGAAGAGAACAAAAATTGGAGATCTTCGTTTGAGCGGGTTGAATCGTGGTGAATATCGCAAGCTTACGGCGGCGGAAATTGAATATTTGAAGAACGTTTAATTTTAGAATCCTCAATTTTTTGAGGATTTTTCTTTTTCTTGTTTATTATTTAACATTTGCCCGCGTATCTTACTTGCCTTTTCAGAAAAAATTGTCTATAATATGCTGGGATATAAAGTAGTATCAACAAATTTTGGAGGTTAAAATGGACAGAGTTGAGCTTTTAAAGCAGACGAAAAACGATCTTAATGCAACGTCCAAGGGAATCCGTGAATTTATTTCCTCGATTCTCGATGAGAGCAGTTTTGTTGAGACCGGAACGTTTGCGTTTTCGGATAATACCACGTTTGATTCTGCGAATGTTAAAGGCGAGGGCGTCATCACCGGATACGGAACGATCGATGGCATTCCCGTCTATTTGTACGCTCAGAATTACGACGTGCTGAAGGGCGGTCTTGGTAAGGCGCATGCAGACAAGATTGTTCGCACGTTGGATGCAGCGCTCAAGACAAAGACTGCAGTTCTTGCGATTATGGACACTGCAGGTGCACGTCTTGGAGAAGGCATCGAAGCGTTGGAAGGATATGCTCAGATTATGGCTAAGAGCGTTCGTCTTTCGGGTGAGGTTCCTCAGATTGGAATCGTGAAGGGGCAGGCTCTTGGATGTATGAGCTATATCGCTGCAAGTCGG
>JAZNLR010000114.1:0-12943 GCA_045579195.1 Clostridia bacterium
CAATGCGATATGATATAAATCCCTTCACGCCCCACAGGGCATATCGCTTGTCGCAGGCAAATATCGCTCCCGAAGGGAATATCACAAATCTCGCAAGGGATTTATATCGCTGCGTGTTCTCCGTTAAGGATAACACGCAAATGGACGGGTCTTTTTATATGAGATTTTCAACAATCAAAAGAAGATCATCGAAAAGTACGTGACGGTGTTGACACCATTGATGTAATGCATGCCGCATTGTTTTGCCTGATGGAAGACAAACACGCCGTACGCCTCGATGGAGGGCTTGAGCTGTTCGGGGAAGCGGCAAGGCTCGGGATATGCACACGTCTTGCACTTATCGCAGCTCTCTCCCGCAAGCGTGAGGCGGTTGGGGAAGAATTCTGCAAAGAGGTTGTCGATCGCGTCCGAGAGGACGGTGTGCTTTTTCTTTGCATCTGCCATTCCTTCAAAGTCAAAGGAGTCTTCAATCGAATGCAGCGTGGAGAAGAAGAACACGTTTTCAAATTGCAAGCATTTTTCCTTGCAGGCTTCCACCGTTCCAACGCCGGGAGGGCAGGCCCAGGTCTTTGCATACTGTCCGCAGGCGTTTGCTTCGCAGAGCTTGCGGACCTCTTCGCTGAAGATAACGTCCGTGCTCTTGAGGAATGCATATTCATGGATGCCGAGGGCTTCCTTTTTCTCTTGGATCAGAGATTGCATATTCATAAGGTTTCTCCTTTTAGAGGACTTTGCTCAAGAAATCGATGGTGCGCGGGTTCTTCGGATTGTCGAAGATTTCAGTCGGCGTTCCCTCTTCGAGAATGACACCTTCATCCATAAAGAGAACGCGGGTTGCAACTTCGCGTGCAAAGCCGATCTCGTGCGTGACGACCGCCATCGTCATTCCGTCTTTCGCGAGGGACTTCATCAGATCCAAAACCTCGCCGACCATTTCGGGATCGAGTGCGCTGGTGGGCTCGTCAAAGAGGATGACTTTCGGGTTCATTGCCAGAGAGCGGACGATCGCGATACGCTGTTTTTGTCCGCCGGAGAGGCGGTTTGGATGCTCGTTTGCCTTGTCTACAAGGCCGATGCGTTCCAGGAGCGCCATTGCTCGGGCTGTTGCCTCTTCTTCAGTTGCGAGCTTAAGCTTGACGGGCGCGAGCGTGATGTTCTCAAGGACGGTCAGGTGGGGGAAGAGGTTGAAGTGCTGAAAGACCATTCCCATCTGCTGACGGACGAGGTTGATGTCCGTTGCGGGGTCGGTGATGAGCTTTCCGTCAAACCAGATTTCACCCGAATCCGGGGTTTCAAGAAGGTTCAAACAACGCAAGAATGTGGATTTTCCGGAGCCGGAGGGACCGATGATGGCGACCTTTTCCCCGGGATAGATCTCCGTTGTGATTCCTTTTAAGACTTTCAGTTCGCCAAACGAAATGGCAAGATCTTTTGTTTTAATCACCGCGACGCAACCTCCTTTCCATGGATTTTTGCAGTTTCTGTAAGCCGAGGACCACGATAAGGTAGATCACGGCAATGATGCATAAGGGGGTAAAGACCTCAAATGCCTGTGAAGTGACGATCTGGGATGCCTTTGTCAAGTCGATGATGGCAACGTATCCTGCGACCGAGGTTTCTTTGACGAGCATAATAAACTCGTTGAACATCGTGGGGAGCGCATTCTTTAAGCCTTGCGGAAGAACGATATACCACATGCTCTGGATCCAATTGAACCCGAGCGAGCGACCTGCTTCCATCTGCCCTTTGTCGATCGCGAGGATGCCGCCACGGATGATCTCCGTCATGTATGCGCCTGAGTTTAAGCCAAACGTTAGGATCGCAACGGGGATTCCGCCGCCAATGGAATTGATGGAGCGAAGGACCACGAAGTACATAATGAGCAATTGCAAGACGACAGGCGTTCCGCGAATCACCGTGACGTAAAGCGAGCAGATCTTGTCAAGGATCCGGATCACGACGTGATTCTTCGGCGCAAGACGGATGGTCGTGACGAGGAAGCCGAGAATCAAACCAAGAAGACCTGCACCAATGGCGATCAAGATGGTGTTTCCAAAGCCCTCAAGATAGATCAGATAACGCTGATCTTTGAGGAAAGATTTGTAAAATGCCTGCCAAATGTCCAGAAAAAACTGAACAAATTTGGATGGCTCTGTCTGAGTTAAGAAAAACATAGCGTGTCCTTTGATGCAAAAGAGAACGAGACTGAAAATTCAGACTCGTTCCCGCATTGCGAAATTCGATTATTTTAGGAGGGGAGGATTAAGCCTGACCCTGGGAGTGCTTATTGACGAGGGCGTCGATCGTGCCGTCCTTAATCATCTTGTCGACAACTTCGTTGACAACCTTCAGAAGGTCAGCATTGCCTTTCTTGACAGCAATTGCGTAGCTCTCGGGCTCTGCACCTGCGATCTCAGCGCAAGCGAGGTTCGTGTTCGAGCTCTTTGCAACGATCTGCTGAGCGACAACGCTGTCGATGATGACGAAGTCACAGCCGCTTCCGATTGCCAAGGTTGCAACCAATGCGTCGTTGTAGTACTCAACGGAGCCGCCTTCGAAGATGCCGCCTTCAGCAACGCCGTCTTCAGCGAGGAAGCTTCCCGAAGTTCCGGTCTGAACGCCGAGCTTCTTACCCTTCATCTGTGCGGGGTCAACAGCGCCGTTGTCGTCAACGGTGAGGGAACCCTTCGTGTAGATAACCCACTGTTTTGCCGTGAAGTACGTCGTGGAGAAGTCAACCTTCTCTGCACGCTCTGCATCAACCGTGATGCCGGCAGCGCCAATTGCGTTGTCTTCTGCGATACCTGCGACGATGGATTCAAACTGAACGTCCTTGATGACCAATTCGTATCCAAGCTTGTCAGCGATTGCCTGCGCGATTTCCATATCTACGCCGACAACTTTCGTTCCCTGGGTGTACTCAAACGGGGGGAAGCCGGAGTTCGTATAACAGATGAGCTGTTTCTTCGGCGTGCATCCCGTGAACGTGAACAGGGAAAGAATCAAAGCAACAATCATAACAAAAATCTTTTTCATAGCTATTTATCTCCTTTAGCCAATAAAATTTAGTCGTTTTTAGCGCTCTCTCAAGCGATTGTGAATGGATTATACATCTTTATGCATAAAAATGCAACTGTTTTTTAGGGGTTTTTTAATATTTTTTGAAAAGATTGCAAAAGAAGTTGCATTTTTATAGAAAATGCGGTAAACTAAAAACGCTAAATTTATGGAGCGGTATCGAAGAGGTCATAACGGCCCTGACTCGAAATCAGGTAGCGGGGTAACTCGCTCGTGGGTTCGAATCCCACCCGCTCCGCCAAAGGACAATTATCCGAACACCTGTGCAATATTAAATCACAATATTGGAGTGTTTTGGTTGAATTTTCCATATAACGAAAAAAGCCCCCTCAAAGCACATCAAAAAAATGCTTCAAGGGGGTTTCTTTTTTTTATACGCAAAGCACCCGTGCTTTTTAACATAAAAAAAGAGGAACTTTCAATTGGAGATGAGCCTCAAGAAGCGCAACCGGATATTTTTACACAAGATCGCTCTTGTCTGATAGAAGTTGTTTCTGCAGAAATTCCGAGTGATTATTTGATTGAAGCAGAGATTATATATCATAATACGTCCTACGTTGTTACTTCAATTCTGAGTTTTCAAAAAAATTCTATATCATTTTAATGATACCACGTTTTAATTACACCATATTATTGCAAGAATTGCAATAATTTCCGCAAAAAATGTTATTTGCATTTTAAATTTTGTATTGTACAATTAAAACGGAATGTTTTTTAAAATTGGAGGGACAAAATTGAACAAAATAATAAATATTGGGAACCGCAGAGAACTTTTTGTTGATGATTTTCTTGTGGACACCGCAAAAACAACTTCAAAAAAAATATTACACAAGCCCATAAGGCGCGAACTTATTATGACTAATGATGCACCGTGGGAAGCTAACGGATGGGTTTATTATACGGTTTTGCAGGATGGTAACATATTTAGAATGTATTATATCTGTTTTCCTATGTACAATAAGGAAAAAACAGCACATATGCCACCGTTTTTCCATATCTGCTACGCAGAGAGCAAAGATGGAATTAATTGGATCAAACCCAACCTTGGGATATGCAATATAGATGGAAGTACCGACAACAACGTTATAGTGATTGCTTACTCTATGGATGCATTTCACGTTTTCATTGATAAAAACCCGCAATGTCCACATAACCAAAGGTATAAGGGCGTTTACACCAAATGCGGCGATAAAAAAATGGAATTGTGGTGTATGACCAGTGAAGATGGTATTCACTTTGATAATGGTTGGATTATAACAGACAAAGGTGCATTCGATTCTTATAATTCTGTTTTTTGGGATGAAAACATTGCGAAGTATGTTTGTTATGCAAGAGATTTTCATATTGGAAAAGACGGCGATCTCATACGTGATGTACGACGTATGGAATCAAAAGACTTTAAAGAGTGGACAGATCCTGAATTGATAGAATATACGGACTCGCCATATGATTTCCATATGTACACAAACGGTATTCAGCCGTATTTTCGCGCACCTCACATATATGTGGGTTTCCCAACACGATATACCGAGAGAAAGGAATGGACCCCTAATTATGATAGGCTTTGCGGAACTGAGCACCGCAAATGGCGAATGACTTTAAACAAAAGATTTGGGCTTGCGCTTACAGACGGACTTTTTATGAGCTCTCGTGACGGCAAGAGCTTTAAACGGTGGAATGAAGCTTTCGTAAGTCCGGGACCTGAAAGCAGTATGCGTTGGGTATATGGTGACGGATATCTGTCGTATGGTATGCTAGCAACTAAAACGAACGTTGATGGCGAAGATAGAGAACTTTCTTTCTATGCGTCGGCAAATGACTGGTCAGATGGTCCTGTTCAGGTTTTCAGATACACCATTCGTATGGATGGATTTGTAAGTCAGACTTCTGATTTTGGCGGAGGAGTTCTTGTAACAAAACCGTTTATTTTTGACGGAGAGATATTGCGCATTAATTTTTCTACATCGTCCGCGGGATATTTGAGAATATCTTTCGAAGATGAAAGTGGAAATGCGATTGATGGCTATAACAGCGGAGATTTGTTTGGAGATTCTGTTGATCGTATTGTGGATTTCAGATGCCCACTTTCAGAAATAAAAGGGAAAACAGTTAAAATGCGTATAGAGCTTTGTGATGCGGAAATTTATTCATTTCAATTTTCAAGCGAAGGAGAAAACAAATGAGAGTTATTTAAAAAAAAGAGGAACTTTCGATTGGAGATGTTCTCTTTCCGGATAGAGTCGTAAGAATTGAACCAAAAGGAGATAAAAATATTCCAGAGGATAAGCGAACTCTTTATGGTTTCGACATAGAGGGGGAAAATTATTTGGAAGAATTTGAGTATGATTACAACACTGTCCTTCGGGCAGCGAAAATGATTTTTGACAACCAACTCTACGCATATCAATAAGGAATAGACAAACAAAAAAGCCCTTGCTTGACGCAGGGGCTTTTCTTTGTTAAAAAACTATTCTTTGCAGGTTTCAACGAAAAGCATCATGGAGTTGACGCGGCCGGACCAATCTTCCGTGGGGTCTGCGTAATTCTCGGAGTACTTCACGATCATGCGTTCGCGGCCGTCGGGGAGGCGAATGGTCAGATTGCAGGAGTAGAAACAAGCGCGGCGGCCCTTCACGAGGACAGTTCCCTCATCCCAGTGAATTGCATCGGCTGAGGTGTAGAAGACGAACTGCCCTGCATTGCCGCGTTCGTTTTCGCCTGCTCTTCCGTGCAGGATGTACTGTCCGTCCAAGACCCCGACCTGAGGGTTGCGGATGCGGTTTGCAAGGAAGGAAACGCCGGTTTCTTTCCAGGTTTTTCCCAAGTTTGAGCTGATTGCATAACTCATGTGGTACTCATCGTCGTTCTGATAAGCAAATGCGATCAAGTCTCCGTTCGGGGTGAAGATCAGGTTGCCGTACCCATGGCCCAGGCCAAACGGCAAAACGCTTACTTCTTCAAAGGTCTTGCAGTTGTCTACGCTTCGGAACAGGCGGTAAACGTGTTCCGGCTTGTTCGAGATAAACGTAACATCCGCAGGGTTGCAAAGCTCCAAAACGTATACAATTCCGTCTTGGTACAAAACGTCATAAATGCGCCCCTTGAATTCGGAAACGGGGATGGGATCTTCCCACGTTTTGCAACCATCGCGCGAGATGACGACAACTGGTTCTTCCCAAGGTTCGCAAGCAAGCAGGCTTTTTGTGGTTCCAATGAGACAGAAAGCGGCAACACTGCCGTCGTTCAAGGTGATCGCTTTTTCCACGCCAACCGTGTTGATTCCGTCCAACAGCGTGTTCCAAGAGAACGGAAGCTTTTGGGGCTTTCCAAACGTCTCGCCGTAGTCCTCAGAAATGCGGTACTCCATCCAGCCGAAGGCCGCGTGACCCTTTGCAAACTTTGCGGAGGTGTTCGCGCTGAACGCAAGCACCTTGCCGGGGGCAAGTTCTGTCAAGGCGTGCCCCAAATGGCCGGAACGCCCCGCCGCCTCGTTGTCTGCGTGGATGACCGGTTCACTCAAGTGAATGCGGTTGACAATACCTTTGATGTCTTGTTCGTGGATCAACATTTTCATATCATTTTCCTCCAAAGATGATATTCAACCTCTTTAAGATCAAAAAAAACTGTCGAAAGAGCGTTGTTTTTATTTAAGGAAATGATAACACAAACGGAGGACGGTTTCAAGCGATTTTCAAAAATCGCTTGTTTCAATTTCAGCTGTTTTTTTTACTCGCTTAAATATTTGAACAAATCAAGGATCTGTTCGGCGGACCATCTTTTTTTTCTTGCTTAAGGATAATGGGATATGTTCTTTTCACAATTTTTAGTCTGAGTTCTTTTCGTAAACTTTAGCTGCGCGAACGAATTCAACCGCTTCTTCAACTGTTGTTGCCTTCACTTCAATGATCCTTGCAAGCGTTTCCAAAAAGCTGTTAAACTCTTCGTCTGACATCTCTTCACCGCTCTTGTTGGCTTCCAAAATTTCAAAGCCTTCCATTGTTGTGCAAAAGCGAACTTCATCGTTTTTCACCAAAATGAAAAGAGGAAAGCCCGTGATAGTCATTTTTTTGTAAACGGGGGAGAAGACTTTGTATCCATTATAATTTTTTAAAACTTCATATTCTTCCGTTCCAAGCTCTTCAAGAAGTTCATTGACCTTTTCCAATATCTCTTGTTTCATTTGTTTTGCTCCGTCATTGAATTTTGAGTCTATTGTAAAATGCGAAAAAACCGCTGTCAAGGAAATGGAAGAAGACGTATTTTTGCTGTCGCAATTTTCTTACAGTTTTCACTCGGATGCTTTCTTAGGAGAAGTGGAGGAAAAGCTTTTCAAAAAAGGAGCATAGCAAAATCTTTCAACAGCCGCATTAAAAAACAAAAAAATCATATTGAAAAGCGGTGCGATTTGTGGTAAAATAATGAAAAACAAAGAGGGAACATTTTTCTGATTCTTTTGAAAGAGGAGATCGGGCATGGAAACGAAAAAAATTGTTCTTGACACCGATATGGGGGATGACATTGACGACGCTTTGTCTTTGGTGCTCGCAATGAAGATGCCCGAAATTGAGCTTTTGGGCGTGACGACCTGTTTTCGCGATACGCAAAAGCGTGCGCGAATCGCAAAGAAGTTGGTGTCACTTTGGGGCATTGACGTGCCTGTTTATGCCGGGTTGAGAAAGGGGGCGCATTCGCCCGATCGTTCACAAGGTCATATCCCGTGTGGATACAGCTCGGACCTTGAGGGCGTTTTTGAGCCTGATAATGACGAGAGCGTTGACGGTGGAGAAGCGGCGGTGGACTTTCTCATTTCGTGCGCAAAAGAGTACGGCAAGGAGCTTCGTATCGTTGCGGTCGGACCGCTGATGAACGTTGCCGCGGCGATTGAAAAAGCGCCTGACGTGATGAAGACGGTGGGCGGAATTTCTATCATGGGTGGCGCGTTTTACGAGCATTTTAACGAATGGAACTTCTTCTGCGATTCACACTCCGCAAAAACCGTGTTGGAGAGCGGAATTCCTTGCCTTTGCGTAGGACACGACGTAACGCAAAAGACTGCGCTTACAAAAACGCAGTGGAATGCGATGCTTGCGTTGGACGGAAACGAAAAAAACCGCTATCTTGCGTGGCTTGTTTCTGAGTACACGGAAAAGTTCAAGCGGCCGCCCATTCTGCACGATCCGTTGGTGGTATATTCGGTGGCATATCCCGAGATTTTGGAAACGGAGGAGATTGCCGTTCGGATCTTAACAGAACCCGGAGAGTTTGACGGGTTTTCCCTCAATCTCAACGTGTTTTATCGGTATCATCAAGAAAAGATCCCAAGTGAGCGCATCAAGGTTGCAAAGAACCTTGATTCAGAATGCGCTGTAAATTTAGTTCTGGCGCACTTTTTGGAAAGGAAAGAGACCGCGGGCTGAAATATTGGGGCGCTCGCACATTTTTCAGGGGAGGAAAAATATGACACAAAGAGAGAACTTGCTTTCACTTCTTCGCAAACAGGGCTATGAGTGGATTCCTGCTGAATTTTCCCTTTGCCCGAGTTTGGTTGAGGAATATCGAAAGCATCACGGCGCTTCGGGGAAGGACTACCAAACGCACTTTGGAATGCCGTGGAGGATCATTGCGCCGCCGCGCGCCGATCAGGACTGTGAGGGCGGCGAAGGAACGGCACGCTTTTTCCCGTACCACGGGGCAAAGGCAGAAAAGATCGTGATCGACCAATGGGGCGTTGGGCACGAGAGCACCGCATCTTCCATGCATATGTCAAAGATGCACCATCCGCTTGCCGATGCGGAGGACGCAGAGGAGATCCTTGCTTATCCGATGCCGAAGTACAGCGAGGAGAACAACCGTGATTTGCCCGAAAAGATCAAGCGCATTCACGATGCCGGATTTGCATCTTGCGCGAAGATGGGGATGACCCTTTGGGAAATCTCTTGGTATATCCGCGGGATGGAAAACTTAATGATGGATATGGCGGCGGATGAGGAGCTTGCGGAGGCAATGTTTGAAAAGTCCTTCGAGATGTCCTTGCAGCGCGCCAAGCTTTACGCAAATGCGGGAACGGACATTCTCTTCATCGGAGATGACATCGGAATGCAGAGCAGCATTATGATGAGCGAGGAGATGTACTTAAAATGGATCTGGCCACGGCAGAAAAAGCTGATTGCGGCGGCAAAGGCAATCAAGCCTGACGTCATCGTCTTCTATCATTCATGTGGGTATATCAAACCGTTCATTCCGTACCTTATTGAGGCGGGCGTGGACGTTTTGAATCCCGTTCAGCCCGAGTGCATGGACTTTGCTGAGATCTTTGAAAAGTTTGGAGATAAGCTCTCCTTCCACGGAACGATCGGAACGCAGAGCACGATGCCGTTCGGAAGCGCGGAAGACGTGAAAAAAGCGGTCAAGAGAAATCTTGACATTGCCGGACCGAAAGGGGGGCTCTTTGTTGCGCCCACACACCTTTTGGAACCCGAAGTTCCCTGGGAGAACATCGAGGCATATGCAAGTGCGTGCCGCGAGTATAAGAAGTGAGAAAAACTATGGCAAAAAATATTTTGATCTTTAATCCCGATGAGATGCGCGCTGACACGATGGGGCATCTCGGCAATCGCGCAGGCGTCACGCCCAACTTGGACGCGATGGTTCAAACCGATGCAGTTTCGTTTGAGAATGCGTTTTGTCAGAATCCCGTCTGCGTCCCCAGCCGCTGTTCCTTCTTTTCAGGGCTTTACCCCCACGTTTACGGTCACAGAACGCAAGGGCACGTCATTGACGGCGAGTTTGACTCCCTTTTGAAACAGCTGAAAAACGCGGGATATCACGTCTGGATGAACGATCGAAACGACTTTATCCGAAGCGCAAGCCCGGAGGCGTTTTACGAGAACGCCACCACGACGTATATCGGGAAAAATCCGACGCCTGCGCCCTCTGCGCTCACAGAAAAACCTGTGACGTGGACGCCCGAATCCTTCCTCATCGGCCCGGTGAAAGGGGAGGTGGACAAGGATGCGGACAGCATCCGCGCACTGAATGATTTTATTCGGAACCGCGACGGGGAAACGCCGTTCTGCGCGTTTGTCGGGCTTCACAATCCGCATCCGCCTTATCGCGTAGAGGAAAAGTACTTCAACGCGGTTGACCCTTCTTTGATCTCTCCGCGCGTCCCTACGCCTGAGGACTGGTCAAAGCTGCCGTCGATGATGAAAAAGCTGCGGGACAATATGGATCTTTCCCTCACCGAAGAGGATTGGAAGACGATGCAGAGAACGTACTACGCGATGGTTCTCAAAGTGGATGATCTGTTCGGTCAGGTGGTCGCAACGCTTAAGGAAACGGGCGATTATGATGACACCGATATCTATTTCTTGAGTGATCACGGGGATTACGTCGGAGATTTCGGCATTCCCGAAAAGAATCAGAACACGATGCAGGATTCTCTCGTTCGCGTTCCGCTCATCGTCAAGCCGCATAGGGGCGTTCCCATCGTTGCAGGCGTTCGGGAAGGATTGACAGAACTTGTGGATTTTTATGCAACGGTTCTTGACTTTGCAGGTGTTTCGTCTGCGCATCCGCATTTCGGGAAAAGTTTGAAAGCAGCACTTTCCGATCCGTCTTATGAAGGACGAGAATTTGTCTTCTGCGAGGGCGGAAGAACGAGAGAGGAACGGCAGGCAATGGAGCTTTTGGAACACATTGCCGTCTGTTATCGTCCTCGTCTTCACGCGCAGACTGACGATATTTGTCACACGAAGGCAACGATGATCCGCTCCAAACGGTTTAAGTACGTCAAGCGACTTTATGAAACGGACGAGTTTTACGATCTTGCAAACGATCCTCTTGAGCAGGAGAACCGCATTGATGATCCGCAATTTGAGGGTGAGAGGCTGAAGCTTCAGCTTGCGATGCTTGAATGGTACCAAAAAACATGCGACATTGTTCCGTTTGATGACACGGGACGGGATGGAAAACCTGAGCTCACGCTGATTGAGCGGTACGTCCCCGAAGATCGCAGGGAGGATTTACTTGCGAAGTTCCGCGTCGGGGGATACACGCTCGCTGAATTTGAAGAAGAGTGTAAACAGATAGGAGCCGAAAAATGACACCAAGGGAAAACTTGCTATCCCTTCTTCGAAGGGAAGGATATGAATGGGTGCCGTGTGAGTTTCGTCTGACCGAACCGCTGATGCAGGAGTTTTACGCGCGGTACGGAAAGGAAAAGACCCCCGAAGAGGCGTTTGACTTTGCTTGGCGGTATCCGCGAAACCTGCAGGAGACAAATACGGACAAGACACGATTTTTGAAGTACTATTCGCCGGCGATTCAGAAGATGAAGATGGATCAATGGGGAATTTTGCATCATCCAGATGGCCCCGAATTTGATGAAAGTTTTCTTTGGATCGATACTTACGGTATTTTGCACGAAAGAACAAAACGTTCCGGACATTTAAATCGTGCGATTTTTCCCCTTCGAGAAGCGGAAGATGTAAGAACGATTTTGGATTATCCGATTCCGGAGTTTCGCGAAGAAGATAACCGCGGTTTTTTTGAAGATGTTTCCAAAATTAAGACCGCAGGATATGCTGCAACCGTTCAGTTGCACTCTGCTGTTTGGGAATGGGCGTGGAACTTGCGTGGAATGGAAAACTTGATGATGGATATGCTTGCCGACGAGGAAATGGCTGAGGCAATGCTCGACAAGGTGACGCAAATGACCATGGAACGCGTTGCAATCTGCGCAAAGGCAAAAGTGGATGTTTTGATGATTGCGGACGACATCGGCATGCAGAGAACGTTGCTGATGAGTGAAGAACTTTATGATAAGTGGATTTATCCGCGTACGAAAAAGATTGTGGATCTTGCAAGAAGCATTCATCCCGAAATTCTTGTTCTCTATCATTCGTGCGGATTCATTGAGCCAATCATTCCGCGGCTCATTGATCTTGGAATCGACATTTTGAATCCCGTTCAGCCTGAATGTATGGACTTTGAAGAGATCCATGCAAAGTTCGGTGACAGAATCTCTTTCCACGGAACGATCGGGACGCAGAGCACGATGCCGTTTGGCACGGCAAAAGAGATTGAGGCGGCTGTGCATCGAAACTTGGATATTGCGGGGGACAAAGGCGGGCTTTTCGTTGCGCCGACACATCTTTTAGAGCCTGACGTTCCATGGGAGAGCATCGAGGCGTACGTTGCGGCGTGCAGAAGCTATCGGAAAAAGTAAGAACCTTTAGAAATGTAATTCTTTTAAAACTCGGCTTTTGAAGTCCGAGTTTTTTGTTTGTGTACAAATTTGCTTGTTGGGATACCGTTGTTTTGATATAATATCAAAGATCAATAGAAATAAAAAGGATGAAGAAATGGGAACGAACATCAGACGGATGGAAAAACGGGATAAAAGTCAGGTCATTGAGATGATGCGCGTGTTCTATGCATCGCCTGCCGTTTTAAGCGATGGGTCGCCCGAAATTTTTGAGGCGGATGTCGAGAACTGCGTTGGAGAGTGCCCGTTTTTGGAAGGGTACGTCTTTGAAGGCGGAGAAGAATTGCAAGGCTATGCAATGGTTGCAAAGAGTTTTTCAACGGAGTTTGGAAAACCTTGCATCTGGATCGAGGATCTTTACGTGAAGAGCGAGTTCCGAGGGCTTGGAATCGGGAGCAGATTTTTGCAGGAAATTCAGGAAAAACATAAAAATTGTATCTTCCGGCTGGAGGTCGAAGAGGAAAACGAGAGGGCAGTTCACGTCTATGAAAAGTGTGGATTTGAAGTTCTTCCGTATATGGAGATGAAAAAATAAGGTGAAACCGGGAAAAGAAAAGGCTAACGAGCGCTCGTTAGCCTTTTCTTTTCCCGGTTTCA
>JAZNLR010000115.1:0-7960 GCA_045579195.1 Clostridia bacterium
ACCTCCTTTAAGGGAGTAATTTCCTTAGTCGAGCAAGAACGTGAAAACGGTCTTGAAACTAAAAGACGGTAATGACAAAGAGCAGGGTATTCGAACTCGCTTTTCCTTTATTCAAGTTCAATCTAAAGAAAGCGAGCACCCAAAAGGTGTTCATTTTTTTTGCCCGAAAGCAAGCAAAGAGGACGAAAACGAAATTCGTCCTCTTTTTGCTGTTTTTAAGCGGTTGACAGCAAGAACGAATGCTTGTATACTGAAGAAAAAAGGGGTTTGATCATGTTTTGTCGAAGCTGTGGGGCGTTGTTGGAGGACAACGTGAAAAGTTGCCCAAGATGCGGAAACAATCCGCGTGCGCCGAAAAAGACGTCGAAGGAAGACAAAAAGATGATTTTGATGGATCGACCGAGTTTTTGGTGGGGACTTTTGGGGTTCTTTCTTCCGTTGGTTGGGTTGATTTTGTTTTTTGCTTGGCGAGAAAAACATCCTTTCACAGCAAAATCGTGCATCAAAGGCGCGCTTTATGGTGTCATTGCAAGTGCTGCTTTTGCGTTCCTTTTCGTATGTTTTTCGCTTCTGCTGTTTTTCATGGGAATTGTGTAAAAAAGAAAGCCGTTTGGGAAATCCAAACGGCTTTTTCTTTCTATTATAATAAGGTTAGAGTTTTGCGTTGCGGATCTTGTTGAAGAGGTCGGTGAAGATCGCATCGCGGTTGACCTGGAAGACATACGTCATGGGATGACGGCGCTTGTCGAAGGAGTAATGTCCGCTGTATTCCACAAACGGGGTGGGAACTTCATAAGAGGAGAGGAAGCGATCGTTCTCGTTGAGAAGCCAAGCAACGGCGGAAACGTCCCAAATGCATCTGCTCCAAGCGGTTCCGCTTGCGTACGATTCTGCTTCTCTTGCGGTGTTTTCCGCAAGGTACGTTCCGAGCGGATTGACGCCGTGGATCCAATGATAAAGCTCGGGCTTGGTCGTGGTCAGCGCGGAGACGACGCCGCGGCAGGGGAGCAAGACGAGGGGCGCTTTGCTGTCAAAGACGATTCTTGCAGCGGCAACGTCCTGGAAGAGGTTGAATTCCTTCGTGTCCGGCATTTCAAAGCCGTGTCCGCCCAGCCAGACGATGACCGTGTTTTCGCGCATTGCTTCGGGTGCGAGCAAGATTGCGGACGCAACGTTGGTGATCGCGCCGACTGCAACGACGTAAAGGGGATTTTCGGGGGAGTACTTCTCGGCGGTGCTTGCGATGAACTTTGCCGCGTCGGAGACGATGGGCGTCTTTTCATCGGAAAGGAACGCAGGTGAGCCGCGATAGACCTTGCTTTCGAGCTCGGAGCGGTTGAGCAGCTTGAGGATCTTCAGGATCTCAAGATAGCTCTTTTCCATTCCTTCCGCCGGGGAAGAGCTGTTCTTGTTGAAAAAAGGTGCGGCGCAGATGCCGACGGTGTTTGCCTTGTCTTCGGACAAGAGAAGGTAAGAAAGGGCGAACTGATCGTCGATCTCGTTGAACGTGTCGGTGTCGAAGATGACGTCGATCTTTCCCATGGGAACTTTCAGGTTTTTCAAATGCTGTTCGCAGGTCATAATAATTCTCCTTGGATTTTGTTGTTTGCCTCAAGCAATGTAACGTCGTATATGCACATTCTATCACGGGCGATTTTGGATGTCAAGGGGAGAACTGTCTTTTTGTGACAAAAAAGCAGCCTGTTTTCAGGCTGCTTTTATATGTTTCAAAAACGTTTATTTCTGTGCATTTTTCTGTGCGATGATGGATGCAAACCATTTTCCGCTTTCCTTCACCGTGCGCTTTAAGGTGTCGAAGTCCACGTGAATCAAGCCAAATCTCTGGGAATATCCCGCGTGCCATTCAAGGTTGTCGAATGCCGACCAGCAGAGATATCCGCGCAGGTTGATTCCCTGCTCGATCGCATCTTTCACGACGGCGAGGTGTTTTTTCAGGTAATCAATGCGCTCGGGGTCGTTGACGATGCCGTCTTTTGGGGTTTCCGATTTCTTGCTTGTTCCGTTTTCGGTGATGTAAAGAGGGATCTTGCCGTCGGTGTCCTTATGGACCATTTGAAGGATGGTCTCAAGCCCCTTCGGGTCGATAAACCAACCAAATTCGGTGTGGGGGATTTCGGGGAGATCCACATCCTCAACGTCAAATCTGCCCGCGCCTTTTTTGAACCGTACGCAGCGCGTGAAATAATAATTTAATCCGATGAAGTCAAGGGGCTCAGAAATGAGAGCCATATCCCCTTCGTTGACGGGAGGCTGAAATCCGAGACGAGCAAAGGCATCCAATGCGACTTGAGGGTACTTGCCGTTCACGACCGCGTGATAGTAATAGTACTGCGAGGTGTCCATCGCAATTTGTGCAGCAAGGGTGTCCTCTTTCGAGTCGCTTGCGGGGTTGACGGGGGAGAGGTCGAGCGCGATGCCGATCTTGCCGGGGAGGTTCATCTCGCGGAACGCCCGAACTGCCGCGCCGTGCGCCATCAAAGCGTAATGCGAGGCGTCAAGGCCAAGCTGTGCGTCGCGCAAGAACGGGGGGTTATACGGCAATGCGTACGCAGAGAAGAGGAATGCGTTGGGCTCGTTGAACGTGCACCAGAAAGAAACGCGGTCGCCAAACTCTTTGAAGCAAAGCGTTGCGTACTCCACGAACCAGGAAACGCACGCAGGGTTTGCCCAGCCGCCCAAGTTCTGCAGTTTTGCAGGGAAATCCCAATGATAAAGGGTGGCCATCGGCTGGATGTTGCGCGCGAGAAGTCCGTCGATCAGGCGGTTATAAAAGTCAATGCCCTTCTGATTGACGCGACCGATTCCGTCGGGGAGAACACGCGCCCAGCTGATGGAAAAGCGATAAGATTCGCAGTTTAACTCCTTGAGGAGATCAAGATCCTCTTCGAGGCGGTGATAATGGTCGGTCACAACGTCGCCTGAAACGCCGTTATGAATGCCTGAAATGCCGCTGTGAGCATAGCGATCCCAGATGTTTTCACCTTTGCCGTCCTCATTCCAAGCGCCTTCGATCTGATAGGCTGCAGTTGCCGTTCCGAACAGAAAATCTTTTGGGAAAAGAAGATTATTTTCCATAAAAACCTCCAAAAGGATTCATTGGGAACATTTTATCACAGCACAAATTCAAAAGCAAGCCCTTTTCAAAAGTTTCAACTCAAAGCTCAGTGAATTCTAAGATATTATCGACACGTCCGTTTTTGAAGACAGGCTGAAAGAATTTCACACGTTCAACCGTTTCGCTTTCGTGAAAAAGAAGGGGAACGTACCCTTGCGGATCGTCTTCCAAAGGGCAGAGAACCTCGCAAAACGGACCAAGGAATTCAAAGAGCGCATCAAGGTCGGTGTCGGGTGTGCAAAACGCGCGAATCCCGTCGGTATCCCGACAGAGAACGCTTTCAAAAAAGGCAAATGCTTTCAGGGAATCGGGCGCAAGTCGCTTCTTTTCGATTCGTTCCGAAGTGAGAGTGAATGCGCCGTTTTGCAAGCGGTAATCTCGGAAGACAACGTGCCCTTCGACGTCGCAAAAGCTGCGCGTTGCAGTGAGTTTTTCGCCGTCGGAAGAGAGCGTTCCCGTTGCGGTGAGGGCAATGAAGTAATCATCGCGAAAGCCGATTGCAAAGGAGGGCTCGCCGTTGAAAAGAAAAACTTCTTCTGTTCCGATGCGAGCAACGCTCACGTCAGGCGACTGTTTGACGACAATGGGAAGGTAACGGTCCTGCGTTTCCAAAACGGCGCGCAACGTTCCGTCCTGCACGAGGGTGAAAAGGTGGGCTTTTCCGTTGAGAAAGAACTCGCGTTGGGAGAGAACTTCCGGGGTTCTCGGCAAAGTGACTGTGCGCGGAAAAAGCTGAAGAACGCCCCCGCGTTTCCGCGTGAAAAAGGAAGGTGGGATCTCGCAATTTGCTCCGAGCTTCAACGCGCAGGAGATCGTTCCCTCACATGCAGAAAGAATTTCAACAGACAGTAACCCTTCTCCCTTGATGGTGAGAACTTCGTGGGGAAAGACGCGAAGATGGCGATCCCCGAGGTAAATGATGGCATTTTCGGTTTCAAAACTGATCTTTGTTTCCATATTGTTATTTTATTTTGTGAAGTGCGGGTTTATTACACGGTGAATTCGGCAATCATTCTTGTGTCATCTGACGAAAAAAAGAACGTTTGCAAGGAGGAGAACTATGCAGAAAAAAGCTCGCGGATGGAGCGAGGAGGAAACGCGCACCCTGTTTTTTGAGGCGTGCGCTGCGCAGGAAAAAGGCGGTTCGATGCGGGAGGTCTTTTCGGACATCTCCAAGCGCTTCGGTCGCAAGAGGGATAGCGTTCGCAACCATTATTACAGCCAGTTAAAGCGCTCGGAGGAGT
Organism: Clostridia bacterium; assembly: GCA_045579195.1. GTDB lineage: Bacteria > Bacillota > Clostridia > Christensenellales > CAMQZB01 > JAZNLR01. The sequence goes on from JAZNLR010000115.1 coordinate 4,381, forward strand.
TGCCTTCATCCGTCATTGCGGAGGTGCGACAGGTGGAAAAGACGCGCTTCCGTCCGTTTGAAGAGGAGGAAGTTGCAAAATTCCTCCGCGTGATCCTGGACAACTGCGTCAAGGGGATCTCCGTTCGCAAGAGCGTTCTTTTGCTGAGCGGCGGAGATGAGACGCTGATGCTCCGTTACCAAAACAAGTTCCGAAATTGCGTCAAGACGAGAAGTCCCATTCTCCTTCGCGTTATCGCGGAACAGAAACAGGCCGGCTGTTGGTTTGACCCGTTTGCACACAAGGTTTGTTTCTCGGGTGCGCCACAGGAATTGACGGTAAGCGAGGTTCTGGACGTGATGGATGAAAACGAGCTCGTTGAAGTCTTCGTCGAAATCGGGAAGCGCCTCTTCGTTCCCGCAAGAACAACGTTGAAAGACGCGCTCATTGCGTTTGAACGGGAGCGCGAACACGAAAAAGAAGAACAAGCGCGTCGCATAAATTGAAAAAGCTGCCTCTCCGTCGGGAGAGACAGCTTTTCTTTTTTTGATTCTCATCAGAACTTCAGCTGCTTGTTGAAACGCTTACTGACGCTCTTTAAGGAGAGGTAGACGATGATCCAAATGAGGAAGTACGTCACGACAAAGATCCCCGAAAAGACCGCGATGACGATCCAGTTAAAGGGGATCCATGCGTTGACGAGGTAGACCGTGACATAGCTTGCGAACAGAGTCGCGAAGTGGATCAGCATAGATTTTGCAAGCGGCCAGCTTTCAATTTGGTTGAACACGCTCGCGCCCGCGTGCACGAAGGCCAAGGCGTACGACGAGCAGACGGCAACGAGCAGATCTGCAGTACCCAAAGAAAAGGCGTCGCTCGTTTTGGAGACGATAAACAAGACGATCGCGACGATAATGGGGCCGAATCCTCCGAACATCAGCCCGCGCTTTAAAAATTCTTTCAAATAACGATTCATAACGTAAATCCCATCCTTTCTTTCACAGTTTTAAGTTGTCTTCGTGAGACGTAATCGCGGAATCCGCAATGGAGCGTCACACAGAGCGCGCCCGCAACCGAGGCGTCAAAGCGCTTGATCTGCTTGACGTTGACGATGCAGGATTGGTTGATCTTGACGAACATCGGACCGAGCTGTTCTTCCAGGGTGTAAAGGCGGTGCTTGATGCGAAAGCGGCCGCGCGCGGTAAGGGCAACAACAGAGCCTTCTTCCACGGTGAAGCAAAAGACCTCTTCCGCGGCGAGGGGTTCGATGCCGTTCTTGTCATATCCAACGAGGTCAAAGCTCTCGCTTTGGACGAGCTCTTGAATGCGGTTTGCAAGCTCGCGCATTTCGTGCAGGCGGATGACCACTTCTTCGTCCTTCGTTGGGTCGATGACGGTTGTGCATTTCATATGATACCTCCTTGTGTTTGCCTTCATTGTACGCAAAGCCTGTCGCGTTGTCTAAAGTTTTTGAAATTCGGCCGTTTTGCGTGCGTAAGCGGGAAAGAGCCCCCGCTGTTGGGAGGCTCTTTTTTTGTCTGTCAGTTGATTTTGCGGATTAGAACGTTTGCCTGTGCTGCGATGCCCTTTCCTTCGCCGACGATGCCAAGACCTTCGGTCGTCGTTGCGGAGATGCCCACGGAAGACGTCGGGATGCTGAGCGCGGCAGAGAGGTGTTCTTTCATTTCGGGGAGGAAAGATGCAAGCTTGGGGCGTTCCGCGATGATCGCGAGTGAGACATTGTGCGGAACAAAGCCGTGCTTGAGCAAGAGGTTGACAACCTCTTTCAACAGCAGGATGGAGTCTGCACCCTCAAAGCGCACATCTGTGTCCGGGAAGAGATGCCCGATGTCGGGGAGAGAGGCGGCAGAGAGAAGTGCGTCCATAACGGCGTGTGTTGCAACGTCAGCATCGCTGTGCCCCAAAAGCCCTTTCTCAAAGGGGATCTTCACGCCGCAGAGAATGAGATCCCGCCCTTCGGTAAGGCGATGGACGTCAAAGCCCGTTCCTGCAAACAGTGTCTCTTTGGGAAGATCTTCCCAAAACGTGATCTTGCGATTGCTTGCTTCTCCGAGAACGAGATGTGCGTTGCCAAAGCGTTCCGACCAGAGCTGACTGTCGTCCGTTGCGGGGGCGGTGGCGTTTTCGTATGCCTCCAAAAGGTCGCAAAGCCAAAATGCTTGCGGCGTCTGGATCGCGTAAAGCCCGTCGCGCGCAACGGGGGAGAAAAGGGTTTCTCCGTCCCCCTTTCGCAAGGTGTCGGTGACGGGAAGTGCGGCAACGCCGGAATTATGTTTCAGCGTTGCGTCAATACAACTTGAGATGAGCGTTCCCGAAACGAACGGGCGCGCCCCGTCGTGCACGAGAACGGCCGTTTTCGGGGAAGAACTGAGTTCTTTTGCGGCAAGAAGACCGTTATGAACCGATTCGGTGCGCGTTGTTCCACCGTCTGCAAAGGTCACGTTTTCGCCTGCAAACAGCAGCGAAAAGGTTGCCGCGTCTTCCTCTTTACGAACGATGACGACCTCGTCCACTTCAGGATGGGAAAGGAAGGCGTTTGCTGTGCGGACGACGACGGGAACGCCGTCAATCGGCTCGAGAAGTTTGTTTGCACCAAAGCGGGAGGAGCTTCCTGCCGCAACGATGACCGCAACCGTTTTCATCATTCTGCGAGCCCACCTTCGTCTGCGATAATTTCGTAAAGATCCTTCGCCTCGTCTTTGCGGACGTGCTCTGAAAGCGCTTTGACGATGAAGCGGAGCTTGCTGTTTCCGAAAGAGACCGTCACTTCGTCGCCGATCTTGAGTGTATGCGAGGGCTTTGCGGGCTTTCCGTTGACGCTCACACGTCCGCCGTCACACGCGGAATTTGCCACCGTTCGGCGTTTGATGATGTGGGAAACTTTTAAGAATTTGTCAAGGCGCATGCGCAAAAACCTCCGTTTGTTTCAAAATTTAAAAAAAGCGAAAACACAAACTAATTTTCGCTTGACAATTGACAATCTTTGTGATAGCATTATAGAATGCTTTATTATGGGTTAAAGTGCCCGTTTTTGCGGTATAAGTCAAAAAAATTTCCCCAAAAACCCCCGTTTTTCGCGGTTCGATTGGGAAGGATTACTGACATTATACTATAAATTTCAAAATAGTCAATCGATTTTTTGAAATTTCTTTTTTCTTTTGGCGTTGACAGTCGTAAGCATGGACTGTTCGAATATTATTTAGGAGTGTGTTTATGACACGAAAAATTCACAAGGTGAAGTGTGGTAACCACGAGAGATATTCTTTCTCTCAAATCAAGGACGTGCTTGACATTCCTTACTTGATCGAGGTGCAGAGAGATTCTTATGACACCTTCCTCAAGAGAGGCATCAAGGAGGTCTTTGAAGACTTTTCTCCGATAGCCGACAAGTCCAACCACTTCGAGCTGCATTTCTTGGAGCATTCCATTTCCGGAACCCCGAAGTACAGCGAGAAGGAGTGCCGCGACCGCGACGCTACGTTTGCATTGCCCTTGAAGGTGAAGGTTCGCTTGATCTACAAGGACACAGGAGAAGTTGTTGACCAAGAGGTCTTTATGGGCGATTTCCCGCTCATGACCG
>JAZNLR010000116.1:0-1919 GCA_045579195.1 Clostridia bacterium
CGTTTTTTCAACACTTCCCAAAAGACCAAAACGCATCTCCATAATCTCTCGCTCTCTTGCATCCAATTTCCGCAAGGCAATCCAAAGGAGCTCCTTTTCAACGTTGTTTTCGATGTCTCTTGAAACGACGTCACAATCCGTTCCCAAAATGTCGGAAAGAAGAAGCTCGTTTCCCTCCCAATCTACATTCAACGGCTCATCAAACGAAACTTCTGCTTTCACGCGCACCATTCGCCTTAAATACATCAAAATTTCGTTTTCAATACACCGTGACGCATAAGTTGCAAGCTTAATCTTTTTATCAGGATCAAAGGATTTTACGGCCTTAATCAAGCCTATCGAACCGACAGAAATCAAATCTTCAACATCAAGTGCTGTGTTTTCAAATTTGTTCGCTATGTAAACAACCAAACGAAGGTTGTGCTTGATCAGTTTTTCTATGGCGGCGGAATCCCCTTGAGATGCAAGAATCACAGTCTCTCGTTCCTCTTCCGCCTCAAGCGGGTGCGGAAGAACTTCATTTCCGCATATAAAAAAGAGCGAATCTTCTCTCTTTTGAAAAAGCCGCGAAAACAATCGTTTCAACCACGCAAAAAATCTCTTCATCATAAACTCCTTTCCAACATTGCCGGGTGCAAAATCGCGTCATACGGAACGGCATCTTGAAACTCCGTCTGCATCACGCCAAGCATCACTCCCTCTATTTTATTCAAACAATTCTTTTGATATATCTCCACTTTTTCAGGTGTAAAAAGAAACATTTTCCCGCTTCCGGCAACCGTTGAAAAGGATTTCTCTCGCGGTCGCTTCCCGAGCACCGTTCCATGAAAGAGAAGCTCGGAAATCTGTTCATTATCAAGGAGCAAAAAGAGCGATGAAAGTGGTAGAATTAAGATCGGGAAACCGCTCTTTTCATCGTAAAGGCGGTTACCGCTGTCTAAAAAGCCCTCAAGCTCAATACTTCGACCAAACAGCTCGATTTTTAGCTTTCGAAGAAGTGGAAAAACATCGTGCATCTTTCGATAAGATGCGGTCAATTTTTTTATCAACAAGAACAGAATCACGCAAAGTAACAAGAGAAGGCCCACCGGAATTTCAGATATGTAAAACAATGCAGAGGCATTCGTGAACTTTGCATCTAATAAATAGAGGATTCCAATACACGCTCCACCCATCAAAAAAGTGTAAAGCAGAAAAAAGAGATAAGATTGAACGCATTTCCCTTTTCGAAACGAACCCGACAGAAGCACGATAAAGAAGCCAAACAAAAGCTTCAATAAGATTCCTCCTTTTCCAAGAGGCAAAAGTGGATAAACGACGGCAACAAGAACCCCTAAGAGGCTTGCAAACGTCAATCTCAACCAATTGGGAGAAATCCTGAGCGTTTTGCAAACAGCAAGCAAAATCAAAAAGTCAATGACGAAATTATCCAAGATCACGAACTCAACATAGACATCCATCCCACTCATCACCCCCCTCAACGAAGCCCATTATAGCAAAGTACGCACGCGCAAAGTTTCCTTCCATGTCGAAAAAGCGAACAAAAAAAACGCCCACGGAAAACCGTGAGCGTTTGAATGAGATTTCTAATTTCAAATTCCGAAAACAAACCAGATGTAAAGGTATGCAGGAATGATCGCTGCGAGTGTGAATGGGATTCCGATGCGGAAGAAGTCACTGTTCTTAACTTCGTACCCTTCCTTTCTCAAGATGCCGATTCCCGTAATATTTGCAGAAGCACCGATCGGCGTGCAGTTGCCACCCAACGTCGCACCGGAAAGTAATCCAAAATAAAGCACGGTCGGGTCAATTCCAAGTGCCGCTGAAAGACCGGTGACAACGGGAAGCATCGTCGCAACGTACGGAATGTTGTCGATAAACGCAGAAATCAAAACGGATGCCCAAACGAAGTCGGATCG
>JAZNLR010000117.1:0-4912 GCA_045579195.1 Clostridia bacterium
TATTACCCCATTATCGCCGTAGGCTATGCGGCGGCGGACGTTTTGACGATGTGGCTCTGCTGCAAACTCTCAAAGCGATTTGCAAATAAAGAGCCGCTCCCCGTAAAACAGGAAGCGACTGCATCATAACCGAACAAAAAAAAAGAAAACGCTCTTTTTGACAAGAGCGTTTTTTGTTTTTAGTTCTTTTGCATTTGAATCAAACGTTTCATCACGTCGTTCTGCCCTTCCGCAAAGTACTTTGCAAGCGTAACGTACTCCGCAAATAGCTTGTCGTACGCCGCAACGTTTTCCTGCTGTGGTCGATAAACCTTTCCGTCGCGCCTTGCAAGCACGGCACAAGCAGCCTGCAGGTCTGGGTAGATTCCTGCCGCAACCGTCGCATTGATTGCCGAGCCGTATGCCGATGAATTCGAAACCTTAGGAACAAGGATTTCGCGGTTTAAAACGTCAGCATAAATCTGCATCAAGAAAGCATTCTTTTCTGCGATTCCACCAAGCGCAAGAATGGAATTGACCGCAATTCCCTGCGATTCAAAGTCTTCAACGACCCAACGCGTTCCGTAAGCCGTTCCCTCGATAAGCGCACGATAGATTGCCTCAGGTGTGGTCTGCAAATTGAGGCCAAGAAGCATCCCAGAAAGGCCAGCATCGTTATAGGGACAGCGGTTTCCGTTGAACCAGTCAATGGCGAGAAGTCCACTCTCACCGACAGCATATTGCGCGGCCTTTTCGGAGAGATACGCATGAACGTTCTTCCCCTCTTTTTCTGCCGCATCGTAAACGGACTTCGGAAGGCAGTTGTCAACGTACCACGCAAACTGATCACCACAGCTTGCCTGGCCTGCATCGTATGTATACAATCCCGGAACGCAACCGTCTTTGCAGTATCCTAAAATGCCGTTGATCTCCACCTTCTCGGAAACGTGCAACGCATGCACGGTAGAAGTTCCGAGAGCCACCAAAAGCTCATTCGGCCCAATGATTCCAAGCGCCGCAAAGGATGCGTGAGAATCGATCATCGGTGCACAAACACAGCAGTTTTCAGTCAGCCCGACAAGCTCTGCCCCCTCTTTTGAGAGATTTCCGACTGAGCAGGTCAAATCCACAACATTGTTCGAAAGCTTCGTTGTTGCAAGGCCATCTAAGCGCGGATTTAGCGCTTTTAAGACGGAGTTTGGCAAGTACCCACCTTCGTCCGTCCAAAGGGCCTTAAAGCCCAAAAAAGAACGACAACGCGTCTCTTTCCCCGTTAAAACGAGGGAGAGCCAATCGCTTGCCTCAGTAAAGCGGAACGTCTTATCAAAGACATCCGGTGCGCAGTCCGCCGTTTCCATGATCTTTGGAAGCAACCATTCTGATGAAACGTTTCCGCAGACGTACGCAAGGCTCACGTTTTGGCGCTGACACTCCTTTACGATTGCATTTGCATATTCATAAGCTGAGTGGTGTTTCCAAAGCTTTGCATATGCATGCGGTTCGGAAACAAATTCTTCGCGATAACAAAGCGGAACCCCTTTTTCATCAATGGGGAGCATCGTACATGTCGTAAAATCGACACAGAGCCCGATGACTTCATCGGGCTCTACGTTTGCTTCTTTAACCGCTTGTCGTACGACGAAAGATAATGCGTCCGTATAGTCCTTGGGGTGCTGCAATGCAAACAAGGGCGGCAGTTTCGTCCCATCCGGAAGAGCCTCTGACATAACCCCGTGAGGATACTCCATCACAGCGGTCGAGAGAACTTGTCCATCCTTTGGATCGACCAAAACAGCCCTTGCGGAAAGCGAGCCAAAGTCAATTCCTATGACCAGTTTTCGCATATTCGTTCGGTACTTTGTTTGGATTACTGAATCTCAGACTCAATAAACTTGGTGATATCACCAACCGTCTTCATGTCCTTTGCCTGCTCGTCGGGAACGGTGATTTCAAACTCTTCTTCCAAGGTCATCAACATCTCGAAAACATCGAGGGAGTCAGCACCAAGGTCAGCAATAATGTCAGATTCGGGCTTAATCATTGCCTCATCAATGTTCAACTGCTCTGCGAGAAGCTTCTGGATCTTTTCAAACGTATTCATAATATTCCTCCGTGATTAAATTCAAAGGGTTACTTCTTCCCTTGAAATACAAAACTATTTTATAATATAACTGATGCGATGTCAAACCATTTTATGAAAAAAAGCAAATTTGTTATTCATATGAAATGGTCAAAAGAAGCGTAGTGTCCGAAACGGGAATGAACCAAATGTTGCTCACACCAAAGTTTTTTCCGTGCAATAAGAAGATAGAGCTCAAATCGTTTGCAAACCGATTCTCTGCTTCCACGGCGGGCGGATCGAGCGGCGGATACTGCAAGGAGATCTCCACTCCGCAGATCTTCGATGGGAAAACGTACCACGCGAGAAACTGCTGAAGCTCCGTAAAACCAAGGGAACTGTTGTGGGAACGGATGCAGAAATCAAAGCTTCCGGACTCATTGGAAACGCGCTGTTTTGAGAAAAAATCATAATCCGTTACGGCGGCAGGATAGTCAACGGCGAACGTGTCAAGCGAAACGTCTTCCACGATACCGAGCGAACGGAAGACCTCGTCCGAACGGAGCACGAAGTTGTTCGAAAGATATTCAACGTACGTCACGGTGTCTTCATCCTTTCTCTGAAGAATGACATTTCCGCTCGTGCAGTCAACGTTATAAAACTCCACTTCCCCATCTTCATTTGCATCGACCGCGACCTTATTCCAAGCGTGAAGCACGTCCGTTGCCTGCAAGAGGTCGGAATTCTGACGGCCGATCACACGATAAACGTCTGTGATGCCGTCGATCTTACACATCACGAGGAATGCCTTGGAAAATCCATCACACACAGCGCGGCGATTGAAGAAGACACCGCGCAAATCAAATGCAGGGTCATCCGATGTCACGCTCTTGCCCGACAGGAAATCCTGATAGAGAACGATGTCATACTGGACGTTAAAGATAAGCCACTGATAGTACGCAATGACGCGCTCGGTGTCGGTCATGTCGTCAAACGAAATCTTATCAAGAACGTTCAAAATCAAAAGATAAAGCTCTTCCGCTTCACTTCCTGCAAGCAGTTGCGGTCGGCGGTTTCGAAGAAGAGTCGCATAAAGATCCTCTGCCGTCTCACAGAGAGAAGTCGAAAGCGAAGACGCCTTATCACTTTCAAGATAGCGGTCGAGCGAGGCCTCCCCCGTTCGTTCGCTCGGGCGAAAAAGATCGCTCTGTTCAATGACGACTTTTTGCTCCGTTCCCGGCGTGGGCGGGGTTGAAGGCAAAATGGGATCGAGCGTATTGCCGGTCATCTCGTTGATGTAATCCGCCAAAAAAGACAGATCGCACCCAGCGCACAACCCGACAAAACAAACGATTAAGATGAGAACAATGATCTTCTTCACGACGTCCCTCATTTCTGCTTTCAAATTTTATAACGTCTTCCACAGCAATTATAGCACATTTCAAAAAAAATGCAACCGAACGACAGGTGGCAAACATTTCCAAAAACAAAAAAGAGCGCGAAAAATCACGCTCCTTTTCAAAATCAAAGGTCTTTCACAAAACAGCGACGGCGCTTGTGCTGCTCCTTATGGAAAAGTTCGTCCCAAAGCCCCTGAACTTTCGTGTTTGACTCAAGTTCGAGGTTGGACTCGCAGTACTCAATCTTATGCTTTCTTGCGCTTTCCAAAATGCGCGAGATGATTGCGGCATTGATGCCCATTCCACGGTACTCATTGCGCACGGCAATCAAAGCAAGTTCCAAAAACTTCGGATGCTTCATTCTGTAAAGCACAGGAATGAAACCAAATGGGAAGAGCTTTCCGTTGCAGAGACGAAGTGCATCCGCAATGGACGGGAATGCAAGACCGAATCCGATGATCTCATCCTTCTCATTGACGATAACGCTCATAAAGTCCGGATTGATTGCCGTCTTGAACATCTTGATCGTTGCATCGCGAACGGGATCGGAAATGGGAACGTACCCATGCAAATGTCCATAACATTCAACGAGGTGCTCAAAGATCTTCTTTCCATACTTGTCGACGATCTTAGAAAGAGAATAATCCTTTGCAACGTCACGCAGCTTATAGCGTTTCATAACTGCAGCGCCGATGCGCTCGATGCGCGGATGACGGCCGTCTTTGGGCATATAGATCTTGAACTCAAGCCAATCCGCTTCCTTCTTAAAGCCAAGCGCTTCCAAGTGCACGGGGTAATAGCTATAGTTATAGACGTTTGCAAACGTTGTCTCGTGCTCAAAGCCCTCGATCATCATTCCCTCTTTATCGAAATCATTAAATCCGAGAGGTCCGTGAATTTGAGTCATCCCCTTTTCCTTGCCGTACGCCTCGACAGCGGCAAACAGCGCCTTGGTAACCTCGGGATCGTCAATGGTATCGAAACGGGAAAAACGAATGTACTTCGTGCCCATCTTCTCGTTATAGGCATGACTGATGATGCCGGCAATTCGACCAACAACTTTTCCATCCTTATAAGCAAGGAAGAATCTTGCTTCCGAATCGTAGTAATACGGGTTCTTTTTATCAAACAAAGCAAGCTCGTCACCATAGAGTGCGGGAACTTGTTGCGGGCAATTTTTATATAAGCGAAGCGGAAAATCTACGAATTTACGCATTTCACGTTTGCTCTTAACTTCAACAACTTGAATCATTGTTCCTCCTATTTTCATAAAGTAAAATATGAATCATCTGACAGTATTTTACAAAATTTTTATCCAATTTGCAAGAATTTGAAGGGCTTTCTATCAATAATCCTCCAAAACTTTAGAAAGCATCACAAGATCCGTCACTGTGACGATGTTTTTCGGAAGCTCAAGATTTGTTCCGTTTTTGGTCAGGATCACGGCAGCAAGACTCCTTGTCTTCTCAAAGAG
>JAZNLR010000118.1:0-4140 GCA_045579195.1 Clostridia bacterium
TGTGCAATGACGACAAGTGTCGTCTTTGCAAAGTTTTCAAACAGCGCTTTGCGCATCAGCGAATCCGTTTTATAGTCAAGCGCACTTGACGAATCATCCAAAATCAAGATTTCAGGATTTCCCGCAAGAGCTCTTGCAATCAAAACGCGCTGTTTCTGTCCTCCGCTCAAATTTGTTCCCTTTGCGGTCAACATATGGTCAAGCTTGTCTGGCAAAGCCTCGATAAATTCCTTTGCCTGTGCGCATTCACAAGCTTTCCAAATATCCTCATCGGAAATCTGTCTTCCAAGCGTGATGTTATTGCGGATGGTGTCAGCCATCAAAAAGTCACGTTGAAAAACAACTCCGAACTTTGAATATAGCTCTTCGGGCGGATAACTTTGAATGAGTTTTCCATCCAAGAAAATCGCACCTGAATCGACGTCATAGAGGCGCATCAAAAGCGCCGCGACCGTGCTCTTTCCGCTTCCCGTTCCGCCGATAACTCCAAGCGTTTGGCCTCGATCCAATTGAAAATTGATTTTAGAAACATTATTTTCTTTCTTTAGATAAGAAAATTCAACGTTTTCAAACGAAATAAAGGGTTTTTCCTGATGCCCTTCATCGGCGGAAACCTCCATGTCAACAGGCAAATTCAAAACGTCTTCTATTCGCTTTGCAGAAGCACTTCCACGCGAGACCATAACGAAAATTCGAGTCACCATAATCACGGCGTTCAAGATTGTCGTAAAGTACGTTGTGAACGTGAGAATCTTTCCCGGTAGAATAATGCCAGCATTGACGCGGACAGCACCAACATAAATGACGACTGTAAGTCCGAGATTGAGAAAGAAACTCATCAAAGGATGACTGATCGCCATCGTTGTAGACGCCTTCTTTTCCCGGGCAACAACCTCATCGTTGACAAATGCAAAACGCTCTTTTTCAAACTCCTCCTTGGAAAGCGCTTTGATCACGCGAATTCCGTTGATATCCTCACGAACGGTGCGAACCATTGCATCATTGCTCTCTTGCAACTTTGTGTAAAGTGGGAAACCCTTTTTTGAAATCCCGTAAACCACCATCGTCATCGGCGGCAAACATAGAATCAAAACAAGCGCAAGAACAGGATCCAGCGTCAGCGTGATGGCAATTCCACCCAAGAGCAAGATGGGCGCGCGAACACCCATTCTCTGCATCATGTTGACCATATTGTTGATGTAGTACGTATCCGAAGTCAAGCGCGATTCAATGGAAGGAATCGAAATTGCATCCACCTGCGCGCTTGAAAGGTGCATTGAGCGCTGAAACAGATCGTGACGGAGGGCTTCTGTCATCTTCTGCGTGACGCGCGCCGCAACTCGATTCCCGATGATGTTCAAAACAAGGGAAATACCTGCACAAACAAGCATCATCGCCCCCCAGAAGAAAATTCGATTCATCTCCTTCGTCGGAACGACAATGTCAATGATGTACTGCAAGATCCACGGAATGATTAGTTCAAACAGCGTTCCCAAAACCTTGATGGACATGCCGAGAGAAATTTTTCCACGAAGGGGTTTTAAATATCGCAACAATGTTTTCAATTCTCTTCTTCCTCCACCAAAGCCTCAGCGTACTGCCCGGCACGCTCCATAATTCTTGCCAACATCGGAAAGAGCAAAGTTTTCTCTTCCTCAGAAAAATCATTCAAAACATAATCGTTCCATTTTCGAATCAACTCGAAGATCTTCGGACGAATCTCGATTGCTTTTTCGGTCGGATAAACGCGCATAACGCGTTTGTCATTCTCGTCAACCACGCGCAAGACAAACCCTTTCTCTTCCAAGGATGCAAGTTGACGCGTCACCGTCGACTTATTGAGATATAGGCGGCGCGCAATCTGGTCTTGAGAAAGGCCGGGATTTCTGCAGATATTCAAAATGTAAAAATGTTCGAATGCATTCAGCCCGAGTTGCTTGAATTCATATTCGCGGTATACCCGTGCATACCTCCCCGTAAGGGAAACAAAACGCATCAAATGTTCCATAGATCCTCCGATTGTTGCAGATGCAACGAATTGATTATATTCCCTTTTCCATCGATTGTCAAATGATTGCATATGCAACTTTATTGAATTTAAAAAAAGAGACGCCATTTTGACGTCTCTCTTTCAAGTTTAAATATGATTCTCAAATTGTTCGGCTGTAATTTTTCCATCTTGCACGGTCATTTTACAGATGCGCGCTGTTCTGCGCTCCTCAACGTCTGAAACTTCATAATTCCGTCCGTGATAGATCGCATAAAACGTTCCATGCAATTGAATGACGCTGTGATGACCCGTTCCTTCTTCAAAGTCGTTTTTAATTATAACGGGATCAAAACGTCCGTCAATTGTCGTGTGTTTGACAAATTCAACCTTTCTAAGATCAGGTTCATCTGTCTTAGCAACGGCATATCCCACATGATACGTATCATCCTGATAGCATCCCCCGCTGTACATTAAGTACTGCCAGTCGCCATCTTGGAACCAGAACGGACCTTCGATTGTATGCCATTTGTTATCGGGGCGATATGACGGTGTGTAAATTTCCTCATCGAACGTGGGAACAATTTTTTCGATGGGATTTCCTTCCGGGGTGTAAGGATCGAGAAGGCGATCGACAAAAACGCGCGTTCCGATGCGCTCCCCAATATAACTGTCCTGCGCAAACCAAAGGAAGAGACCGGCACTCGTTTGAACGACGTGAGAATCGATGGAAAAGCGATCGTAAAGAAGCTTTTCATCCTTAAACGGACCAAGCGGAGAATTTGCCTTTGCAACGTGCATAAATTGATACCCTGCGGACGTTGCACAAGAAACATAAAGATAAAACTCTTCGCCGATTTTGATCACCGAAGGTGCCCAAAATTCGCGCGCATTCTGAAAGGCTGTAACAATACCTTCAAACTGCCAAGTTCCAAAAACATCATCCGTGGAGTACGCTTCGACACCGTCTAGTGCAGTGACATAAAGATAGAATTTCTCTCCGTCCTGAAAGATGAACGGGTCAGGCTGTGTTCTTCCATCAACTGAAAATTTTAGTTTCATCCTCTTCTCCCAAATCAAATAATAAAAGCGAATCAAATCTTGTTGTTCTTAAATTTGATTCGCTCATCCTGGCGCAGGCGGAGGGATTCGAACCCCCGTGACGTCTCCGTCAAACGGTTTTCAAGACCGCCTCGTTATGACCACTTCGATACGCCTGCATATATAAAGTGCGACTTTGCACCCTCAAATCATAGCACGAACGAAAACAGTTTGTCAAATGTACAGCAAATAATCGAAAAAAAATAACAACATCACTCAACAGAAATTCGGTCGATCAAAATCGGAACTTTTTCCTTATTCTCGTCACCAAAGATATATGCCTCAAAAAAGAGACGTTCAGCCTCATCAAAACGTGCTTCATCATCTGCGTATAGAACGCCGAGAACTTCACCTTTGCGAACGGAGCCCAGTTTTTTCAAAACTTTAATGCCCACAGCGTGATTGATCTCATCTTCTTTCTTTGCACGACCTGCACCCAAAACGAGCGCACTCATGCCAACCTTTTCCGTCTCAATTCGGATGATATTCCCATCCTCTTTTGCAAGAACTTCACGGGAATAACGCGGCGCACGGAACTTTGTCGTATCGTAAAGCACGGAAGAATCTCCACCTTGCGCTTCCACCATTTCAACCAACTTTTCAAACGCACGCCCGGAAGAGATCGCCTCCAAAACTTGTGCTCTGCAAGAAGCAAGATCTCCTTTCCCGGCAAGGAAAAGCATATTTTCAGCAAGCGCAACCGAAACTTCCAAAAGGTCAGAAGGACCATTCCCCTTCAGCGTTTCGACCGCCTCAATGACCTCAAAAGAGTTTCCGACAAGCTCGCCAAGTGGAACATCCATATTTGTCAAGAGAGCAACAGTTTTTCGACCAACACCCTCACCGATTTCAACCATACACTTTGCAAGGGCTCTTGCACCTTCTTCATCCTTCATAAAAGCACCGCTTCCCATTTTCACGTCAAGAACAATGCAATCCGCGCCGGCGGCAAGTTTTTTGCTCATAATGCTAGATGCAATCAAGGAAACGTTATCTACGGTTGCAGTTACGTCACGCAAGGCATAGATCTTTTTATCCGCAGGGGCGAGATC
>JAZNLR010000119.1:0-2544 GCA_045579195.1 Clostridia bacterium
TGTTTGTCTTCCTAAGACCGCTTGGCCTCCGACTTCATAATGATCGCGTCATACTTGCGTCCTCTTCGAATCTCACGCTGAATGAACTTCACGCAGTCATCCACGATATACCGAACAGGCTTCTTTTCAAGCCCGGACAGGCGAACATTTTCCCCTGCGCGCTCCACCATTCCCTTTGCCGCATCCACATGACAGACCGACGCACCCGCCGCAAGGCAAGCCACCGTCGCGCCGCCCGTATACGCAAAGAGGTTCAGCACCGAGATGGGGCGATTTGCGCGCTCGATAAGGGAACGCATCACATCCCAGTTTACAGCCTGTTCGGGGAAGAGCCCCGTATGTTTGAAGCCCATGGGCTTAATGAGGAACTTTAAGTCGCGGTACGAAACCTGCCACTCCTTCGGGGTGGGTTTATAAAACTCCCACTTTCCGCCACCCGTGCGCTCGCGCAAGTAATGCGCGTTCAGCTTGGGAAACGATGCAAGCTTCTTCTCCCCTTTCCAAATAACTTGAGGATCGGGGCGCAAAAGGTAAACGTCTTTCCAGCGTTCCAGCTTTTCACCGTCGGATGTGGCTATGACCGAAAAGTCCTTCCAACCGTCTGCAATTTTCACTTCTTTTTATCCTTATTATATATAGGGAAATCTTTAGTTCTGCTTGCGAACACCCAAGGTGACCTTATCACCGTTGATGTCCCAATCCTTCACGTATCCATTCGGCTCAGCCTGTTCAACGCCAACGGCGAGAACGTCACCCGCAATTGCGGTTGCATTTTCCGCGATGATCGCGCCTGCCTTTTCGCTTGCAGCATAGCTCACGATAATGCGATCGGTCACTTCAAATCCCGCTTCCTTTCTCATCGTCTGGATCTTGCTCACGATTTCGCGAACAAAGCCCTCTGCGATCAACTCTTCGGAAAGCGTCGTGTCAAGGATAACGGTGATTCCCTTATCGGAAGCCGCCTCGAATCCCGAACGGTTGACGATGTTGATCAAAAGATCGTCTTTTGCAAACGAAACGGGGGTGCCGTCGATCTCGGTGTTGTAAAGCTCACCGCGAGAAACGGTTTCGACCACCTCTGCCGCGTCACACTCAGCAAAGAACTTGCGGATGCCGCCAAGCAACTTGCCGTACTTCGGGCCAAGGGTCTTAAGCTGAGGCTTGAGCTCATAACTGATAAATGCCTTTGCATCGTCAGCGGTCTTATATTCCTTCACGTTGAGCTCGTCTGCAACGATCTCAAGCAGTTCAGGCGTCAACTTGATGTCACGCTCGCTGGAAACGTACAGCGTAGACAGAGGCTGACGGTTTTTGATGTTTGCGGAAGAACGTGCTGCACGGCCGAGCACGACGACGTCAAGCACGTCTGCCATGCCGCGTTCCAGAAGCTCGTCGATCTTGCTTGCGTCTGCCTCGGGGAAAGTGCAAAGATGAACGCTTTCAGGCGCGTTTGCATCTACCGAGCAAACAAGGTTTTGATAGATGGTCTCTGCAAGGAACGGAACGTACGGCGCGATGACCTTCGAAAGGGTCACGAGAACGTGATAAAGGGTTGCATATGCAGCGGCCTTATCTTCGCCGATGCCCTCTCCCCAATAACGTTCACGACCACGGCGAACGTACCAATTGGAAAGCTCGTCAACGAAATCCTGGATCTCGCGTGCGCTATCCGTGATGTTATATTCATCCAACTTAGACGAAACGGATGCGATCAAAGTGTTCAGCTTCGAAAGGATCCAACGATCCATCGTGGTGAGCTTGCAGCTCTCAAGCGGATACTCCTTCGGATCGAACTTATCAATGTTCGCATAGAGAACGAAGAATGCGTACGTGTTCCACAGCGTTCCCATGAACTTGCGCTGTCCTTCGCTGACCGCCTCTTCATAGAAGCGAGACGGGATATACGGTGCGCTCGACGTATAGAAATACCAACGGACCGCATCTGCACCCTGCTTATCAAGAACGGACCAGGGGTCAACGACGTTGCCCTTGTGCTTACTCATCTTGATACCGTTCTTGTCATTGACGTGTCCGAGAACGATACAGTTCTTGAACGGCGCTTTTTCAAACAACAACGTAGAGATTGCAAGGAGCGTATAGAACCAGCCGCGGGTCTGATCGACCGCTTCACTGATGAAATCTGCCGGGAAGTTCTTCTCGAACAAATCTTTGTTTTCAAACGGATAATGGAACTGCGCAAACGGCATCGAACCGGAATCGAACCAACAGTCAATCACTTCGGGCGTGCGCTTCATCGTTCCGCCACACTTGTCACACTTGAAGGTCATGCGATCAATATACGGTCTGTGAAGCTCGGGAACGTCACTTCCGCAACGCTGTTTGAGCTCTTCACGGCTTCCAATGACGTGAATCTCGCCGCAATCAGCGCAGACCCAAATGGGCAGCGGAGTTCCCCAATAGCGCTCGCGGGAAAGACCCCAGTCAATGACGTTCTCAAGGAAGTTGCCCATGCGGCCCGTTCCGATGGAAGGCGGCAACCAGTTCACAGATGCATTGTTCTTCAAAAGAAGCTCTTTCACCTTG
>JAZNLR010000120.1:0-6339 GCA_045579195.1 Clostridia bacterium
GTACAACACACACAAAAAGGACACCGAAATGGTGTCCTTTTTGTGTGTAAAGAACAGCGTGCAAGGGGAATTTAAACGAGAGCGTGAAGAAAACGGTGGACACACACCGTTTTTAGCGGTTGACCGACTTAAAAAAGAGCAAATAAATCTGAATCCTTGGATTTATTTGCTCTTTTTTTAAAATATTTTTTAAATATGACAGCTATTGTCATAAATTATATTTATAATTTAAGTGTAAGGAGGTGTGAGTATGAATTGGATAGGGAGTGTTATTGTAGAAAAGGGTTCGCATTTTAAGCTGTTGTGTGGCGAAGAAATTGATTGGGAAAAGGTCAATATGATAAAAGACAAACTTATTAATATGACGAACTATCTTAACGATTTTGTCATTGTTGACTTTTTTGATGAGATTCCTAATTTTAAAAAAGGTCAATCAATTTTTGAAAAAGAGACAGTAGTATTTTTTCAAACAATCAAATGTAATTCTTACAAACACTTGAATTTTTATGAAGTAAACATACGAATAGACTCTAAAAACAGCAATAAAATGTATGAACGTTACGTCAGAAAAAGAGAATTGCTTGAGCTGTTTGATGAAATTTGCGTGCAGAAAAAATTCCCGGATTTAAGCAAATGGAAAAAACTTTACGATTCCACTTTGGATGGAGATTGGAGTAAGATGCCACGCGTTGTGACCGATGAAAAGGAAGATAAAAGAGAAAAGAACTGTGATTTAGCAAGAATGTGGTTTGTTGATGAATTGCAAAAAGAAGATTTTCCAATATATTTTGATGCACTTAAATACCTTTGTGAAGAGGGGTGGTGTGGAGAAGATATATATTATGCAGATGTGTATTTAGAAGAACTATGTAAAATGGGGATAGGTAAAGATACAATAGAAAAGTTCAAAAATACGGTAAATCCTATTTATTTGGATTTTATAGGTGAAAATTATCTAAAAGGGCGTTGTGGGGTAAGTGTTGATTATCGAAAAGCATATCGATATTTTTACCATGGTGAAAAGCGTGGCAATTTATCCTCTCGGTATCATAGAGCATTAATGTTTAAAGACGGTTTATACGTAAAAAAGAACTATAAAAAATACGTAAAAATGGTTGAAAGCATTGTTGACGATTTTGTGGGCGCTGGTGGAAAAAATAATTTACTGTTTATAGATTTTGCTTTTGTCGAACTTGCTAAAATTTATAAAGAACAAAACGAGTGCGAAAAGTGCTTAAAATATGCTTATCAGGCAAAAGAGATTGATGATTTAAGGAATTCTATGTTTTTAGAAGTCACCAAAATGTCCGATATTTTGGATATAATTTATTCGGTGATCCCGTTTGATAAAGACAATATGGATATTTATGATTTGCTGTATTGCCTAAAACAACCTGCAAAAGCAAAGTTTTTTGCGCAAGGAAAAGAATATAATATCGAATCGCTCAATCTTAATGGCTATTGCATGGTGAAGTTTCATGATAAATATTACAAAAACATAAAAGAATTTTTTAATAAAGCTAGTATTGATGGTGAAAAATTCGATAAATGGTTATACCGCGTTGATTATGTGGAGGTAGTATAAATGTTTTTTAATGAAAAAGAAATTGACGTTGCTTGTCAAGAAACAGATTTGGATGTTTTTAAGAGCTTAATCTTGAAAAGAGACAGATTAAAAAAACAAGAAATGAACGCTTTCTTCGAATACATAAGGACGTTTGGTGAATTGCTTGAAAAAAGGTTTTCTCTACAAATTGAGTGCATTAAAACCAAAAAAATCATTGCTCTTTGTCAAGCAAAAAAAGAACCGCTGCGGAGGCGTGATTTTTCTCCCGCAGATAGAGGAAGAAGTCAATAGAGAATTGGGAGAGTATTATGATGAATTGCAAACCATTCGTGAAATTTCTAGGGAAAAGGGACAAGCAATTTCAGAATATGAGCTTATACTTATAAAGAAAAAGTATAAACAAATTGCAATGAGCGTTCACCCGGATTTGCACAGTGGATATGCCAATGATCCCGAGCTTATGGAACTCTGGGAAAGGGTTAAATTGGCATACAAACGAAACGATTTACAGGCGTTAGAAGAAACAGAAATTCTAGTCGCTGAATATTTAAAAAATCACGGAGAGAAGGTGGTTGTTGATATTGAGGGTATTCGAGAAAAAATTTGTAAAGTCGAAAAAGAAATTGATGCGATCGTTTCGAATGATCCATATAGGTTTAAGTTTATACTGAATGATTCTTTTGCCATTGAAAGAAAAAAAGAAGAAATAGAATTGGATATTGAAGAATATCAAGCGTACTTAAATGAATTGTTAGAAAAGTTAAGTGAGTTTCATTTCCAAAAGGAGTTATTGAATTAATATGAATGAGTTAATAAAAGCAAATGGAAGTTTGATTGCCCAAATGGATAAAAAGTCGCTTGGTGATATTATAAAACCATTAAAAAGAGAAATTCCATTGCTTGACTATTACGTTAGTGATATCAATGAATTATGTTCTGATGTTGTATTTGTTCAAATAAAAGAAAAGGATGCTTTGTGCCTTAAGGCGGACAAGATGGCTTATAGGAGCACAAGTGTTGGTGTTTATTTTAAAGAACTGCGTATCGGTGAGTTGTATGAGGAGCAAGAAATAATTCCGTACAATCTCTTAAGTGCGGGCAAGGAATTAAAAGCCACAGTAAAAGACAAGCATATTTCTATGGGCGAAAAGGTGATGCAACTTTCAGTTGTAATGTTGGATTTTTAATTTGAAAGTGCAAACGCAATCATACTTTTTGTGTGTAAAAACAAAAATGCTGAGCCCTTTGCGCTTTTCTTTACATCGCGTTGAAATTGTGATATACTGACTGGGAAAAGTGAATGGAGGATGTAATATGGCGGAAATTTTGGAAGTGATCATGATTGTCAGCTTTGGTGTTTCGTGGCCGCTCAATGTGGTGAAAGCCTATAAGGCGAGAACTGCAAAGGGAACGAGCATTGCATTTTTGTTGCTGATCTTCTTTGGCTATATCGCAGGCATTATCTCAAAGCTTGTCAACGAGGGATATATGGCGGAGATCGGACACAAGTGGTACGTGCTGTTTTTCTATGTTCTCAACTTTATTATGGTTGGAATCAACCTTTTGGTGTACGTGAGAAATTGCCGTTTGGATCGCTTGAACAGGGGATGAAGAACGCTGGCTGGCAAAAGCTTTATGGCGAAAATTTAAAACGTAAAAAAGGGACGTCTTTTGACGTCCCTTTTGTGATCTTTTATTTTCTTTCTTCTTGGAAGAAGATGCGTGAAACAAGGAAGCTGATAAAGGCTGCGGCAAGGTTGAGGATCGCAAAATCGCCCAAAAGCTCTGTGACGAATGGCTTTTGCGCCTCGCTATGCCAAGAGGTGGAAATGCCGGCATCGGTCAAAAAGTGAAAGGAAAAGAATGCGAGGATAAGAAAGAAGATCCCGACGGTTAACGTGATCCATGACAACTTTTCAAACTTCTTTTTCATATGCAACCTCTTTTATGATTAGCAACAGTATATCACGCTTTCTTTGATATGGCAACTTTCAAAGGGTTGCTTGAGAAAAGAAAAATTGTGTTTTGCAAAGAGAAAATCCGAATCGGGATCATTTTTCTTTCAAAACGGTTGAATCGTTGTCTCTTTTGTTGTATAATAAACGGGTCAACGGAAGAACGATCCTTTGACAGAATATCTTAAGAAAAATCGCTGGTTGAAAGAAGCGGGAGAGAACGTTTTTGTCACCGAAGAAGTAACACTTTCAGGTAAAGAGGACCGTTTCCGGACAGCACTTTGGAAAATGCGCGAACTTGCGCTACCGAAGAAGCAATTTTCGTCGAGAAAAGAATCTTTCAGGTCAAAAGACAAAGTCAATGGGAGGAAGCCATGGACTCTGTCTTTTTTGTTTTGGAAATTATCGGAACGGTCGCGTTTGCGCTCTCGGGCGCGCTCACTGCGATGAAGCGCGAAATGGATATCTTCGGCGCATGCGTGCTTGGAATGACGACGGCGATCGGGGGAGGGATCATTCGTGACCTCATCCTGGGTGTGACGCCGCCCGTTGCGTTTACAAATCCCGTCAACGCGATCATCGGTCTTGTCGTTCCGGCGTTTACGTACTTGCCGTTTTTGCAGAAGTACTTCTTGCAGGATGAGCACAAGACGTATGACAGGCTGTTTCTTGTTGCTGACTCGGTCGGTCTTGCTGTTTTCACGATGATCGGCGTGAATGCGTGCTTCCAGGCGATTGAAAACCCCAATTTGTTCACGGTGGTCTTCCTTGGCGTGATCACGGGTGTTGGCGGCGGCATCTTGCGCGACGTCTTTTCTCACAACATCCCGAAGATCTTCGTCAAGAATATCTATGCGAGCGCTTCCATTCTGGGTGCTGTTCTTGCTGCGCTTTTGCGCCCTGTTGATCCTGTTTTGGCATCTTTTCTCGGGATGGGACTCATTATCTTGCTTCGTTTCCTTGCAGCACACCTTCGCTGGGATCTTCCTAGGCCAAAGCTGCAAATAAAGGAGTAAAGCACGTCCCCTTGCCGAGCAGGCGGGGACTTTTTTTTGAGAATTTGCGAGTTGAGTTTTCTTGACAGAATGTGGTGAATGCATTATAATTTGGATAAAATAGAGTGAAAGCTCGGTTCGGAGGGGAGCGGAAAATGGAAAACAACAAAAAACCGAAACATTTGACAACGTTGAAAACGATCGGGGCGCTTGGAATTGCCGCCGCGATTGTCGGCATCATCCTCGTCGCAGTCGGGTTTGGCTCGAACGGGGAAACGTTTATGCTGGGCGGCGTGATGACGTGTGTCGGGTTTTTCGTGGGTGTTTCCTGCCTTTTCAGTGGGTTTCGACCCGAAATTACAAAGCTGATGACGAAGACAAATCGGTATATTCAAGAGGAAAACAAAGAGGATTTGACTGAAATGGCAAGCACGGGCGCAGACATTGCAAGCGATGCAATCACGAAAGTGACGCGTGCCGTTAAGGAAGGGCTGGAAGAGAGTATGTTTTGCAAGCACTGCGGCGCAAAGATCGATGCGGATTCAAATTTCTGCAATCGTTGTGGAGGAAAACAATAAAAAGGTGACAAAATGAAAATTGCGTTTTTTGATGCGAAACCTTATGATAAATCGTCGTTTTCGAAGTATGCGGAAGCGTACGGAATGAAGATTAAATTTTTTGAAACAAAACTGACGGAGGACACCGTTGCGCTCGCAAAGGGGAGTGATGCTGTTTGCATCTTCGTCAACGATACCGCGAATGCTGCCGTGATCGATCGCCTGCAGGAGATGGGCGTTGGCATCCTGGCGCTTCGTTGCGCGGGCTTCAACAATGTTGACGTCAAGCATGCATACGGGAGAATTCACGTGTTGCGCGTCCCTGCGTACTCCCCCTATGCGGTGGCAGAGCACACGATCGCACTCTTGCTCACGTCCATTCGCCGCATTCACAAGGCGTACATCCGCTCGCGTGACTTTAACTTCAGTCTTTCCGGATTGACAGGCTTCGACCTTTACGGGAAGACGGTTGGTGTCATCGGAACGGGTCGAATCGGTCGCGTTTTTATCGATATATGCCGAGGTTTCGGAATGAAGGTTTTGGCGTACGACAAGTTCCCGAATCCCACCGTGGAAGATGGGGAGAACGTGCGGTACGTCGAGCTTGCCGAGCTCTTTGCAAAGAGTGACGTCATTTCGCTTCACTGTCCTCTCACGGACGACACCTATCACGTGATTGACGAAGCGGCGCTTAAGCTGTGCAAGAAGGGGGTCGTTATCCTCAATACTTCGCGCGGTGCTCTCGTGGACGCGGAAGCACTTCTTTCTGCCATTAAGGCACGTCAGGTTGGGGCTGCCTGCCTCGACGTTTACGAGGAGGAATCAGACCTTTTCTTTGAAGACAATTCCGGGCACATCATGGAAGATGATACGCTTGCAAGACTTATCTCAATGCCCAACGTGATTGTCACATCTCATCAGGCGTTTTTGACCGAAGAGGCGCTTGAAAACATTGCGGAAACAACGATTCGGAACATTCATACCTTCCACATGAACAACCAGTGCGAAAACGAACTCTGTTATCGCATCGGCGGCCCGGAAGACTGTAAGGACGGGAAGTGCTTCTAAAGAAAAAAGAAGACCCGACACAAACCTTTGTGTCGGGTCTTTTTATCTGTTCGTTTCTTATTTCTGAAGTTTTGCGAGGATCATCTTTGCGCAGTCGATCTGATTGGGAATATTTCCGTTCTCGTCACGGACGCGCCAGATGTCGGGGGTGATTTCGTCGGCAACGTAGATCTTTCCGTTTTCGTCATATCCAACTT
>JAZNLR010000121.1:0-10642 GCA_045579195.1 Clostridia bacterium
TTTCTTTTTTCATTCTTCCGAATATTTTGAAAGGGTCTTATAAAACCGCTTAAGCTTGCCGTACATCTTGACGTACACCTTGCGGTACATCCGCTCGTAGACCTTGTGCTTTTCGGGATTTGGATAAAAGACCTTCGTATAGTGCACCATCTCCTTGATTGCCTCGTCAAACGAGGAAAACTCTCCGAGCGCAACGAAGCCTGCCATCGCCGAACCCAAGCCTGACGTTTCATACGTCTGGATTCGCTTGACAGGAAGTCCAAAGACGTCCGCATTGATCTGACAGACGGCATCGCTCTGCGAGCCGCCGCCCGAAACGGTCAGTTCTTTGACGCGAATGCCCGTTCGCATCTCCATCTCCACGAGCCCGTCATAGAGTCCAAACGCAATGCCCTCAATGATCGCGCGGTAAAGATGCTTCTTGTCGTGCGCGTCCGAAAAGCCGATGATGGAGCCCTTTCCCTCGGGGATCTTAAGCCCGGGCGTCCAGTAAGGCTGCAAGATCAGCCCTCTGCTTCCTGCTGGAACCTCATCAAGGTACTTCTCGAGCAGGCTTTCTGTGGAAACACCAAGGCGTTTTGCCTCCATCTGCTCTCGGTTCGCAAACTGATTCTTAAACCAAGTGACCATCCAATATCCGCGATACACCTGAACTTCAAGGTTGAACTGACCTTCGATGACCGAAGGATATGCCGGCAAAAACTGCTGCGGCTCGTGGTACTTCTTGCTGTTCAAGTCAATGGATGCCGCACTTCCGAACGAGAGAGATGCCATATGCGGATAAATGCTCCCCGTTCCGAGCGCCTCACAGCCCTTATCCGCGCCCGTTGCAATGAGCGGCAACCCCTCGGGGATTCCCGTGCGCTTTGCAATCTCGGGGAGAACGTATCCCACAATCTCCCCGGGATCAATCAATTCGGGAAGCTGTGCGTGCGTGACGTTGTAAATGGGAAACTGGATGTCGTGCACCGTCTTCCACTTACGACGCTTATAGTCCATCGGAACGTGTGCGATGCAGGATGCAACCGAATCGCGAATCTCGCCCGTGATGAAATGGTTGACAAAACAAGAAAACTGAACATACTTTGCAGTCTTTGCCCAAATCTCCGGCTCATTTTCTGCAATCCAGTTTGCCTTCGTGATCTTGCGGTGCGCATCAATGGCGCTGGACATTCCCACGATCCAGAATGCAAGGCGGGAGAAAAGCGGGAGCTTTCTTTCGCATTTTGCCTTTCTCTGGTCCATCCAAAGGATGATGGGGCGAAGAACTTTTCCGTTCTCATCAAGACAAACGCAAGTATCGCGAATGGTGGTGACGGTCATCGCGAGGATATCTGCCCAGCGGTCCTCCGTCTGCGCTTTCAATTCACGCGCAGCCTTGCAAAATGCCTCTTCATAGACCTCCGCATCCTGCTCTGCCCAGTCGGGTTTCACCGCGCGGTATGGCTGTAAAGTCACTTGCGATTTGCCAATCAAGTTTCCCTTCTTGTCGACGAGCATCGCGCGGACGCTCTGCGTTCCGAAGTCAAACGATAAAATCAACGGATCTTTTTTCATCGGTTTTCTCCAAATTCTAATCAAACGTTCCGCTTGCAAAAGCGGACGACATTTTATCCTCTGCCGTGACGGTCAATCCATCCAAAGCGGCAAGCAAACTTCCATTCGGAAATGAAAAGGAAAGGGCGGCGGCCAAAAGCGCCTGTTTTTCGCGTGTCCCTGCCGTGCCGTACTTCCCGTCTCCCACGAGCGGATGCCCAATGAACGCCATATGTGCGCGGATCTGATGGGTTCTCCCCGTTGGAATTTCGATTTCGCAAAGAGCGCAAGTCTTTCGCTCCGACAGCACGCGATAGCGCGTTTCAATGGGCTTTCCGCGCCCAGCCTTTGCAAAGATGCGAACGGTTGCTCTCTTTGCATCCTTTTCAAGAAAGGCAAACAGCGTCTGTTCCTTTTCCTTCGGAATTCCCTTGACCACGGCAAGATATTTCTTGTGAATGCGATGTTCTCGAAAGGCGCTCAAAAGTTCCTCGTGTGCGCGCTCGTTTTTTGCAGCGATAACCAGCCCTTCCGTGTTGCGATCGAGACGGTGCACCACCTGTGGATAAAAGGTATCCTCCAGGGAAAACGCACCTTCGTCAAAGAGTTTTTTTTGAATGCGCGCCTGCATCGTGTCGCAGACGGATGCCGTCTCATCCAAACAGAGAAGCCCTGCCGGCTTTTCCGCGATCAGGACGTTTTCATCTTCAAACGCAACCTTGACCTCTCCGCGCACGAAGAGAAAATCCGTTTTTGCATCCTCTTCGAAAAACGCGTCCGGCAAGTATACACTCAGAACATCCCCCTCCTTGACGCGGGCGCGTGCTGTGCTGTGCACCCCGCAAAGGCGAACTCCGCTTTTACGAAACAATTTGGAGAGCGAGGATGCAGAAAGCCGTTTGATGCGGTCCAACAAAAAGCGATCCACGCGCTTTCCGCTCTCTTCCCTTTTTACGACAAGCTCTTTCATTCCTCTTCCCCAACAAAGCAACCGAAACAGTCGCAACAATTTCCTAATTTTAAGTATACAACAAAGCGCATCCCTTGTCAATTCTCGATTGGGTTTTCAATGTGGATTTAACCATTTCTACACATTGTTTACAAACGAAAAACGCCCACGGATCCGTAGGCGTTTTGCTTTCTCAATGTTCAAACTGACTGTTATAGAGTTGTGCGTAAAATCCGTTCCGGGCAAGCAAACCCTCGTGATCTCCCTGTTCAACGACATTGCCGTTTCTCATCACGAGGATGATGTCTGATTCCCGAATTGTGGAGAGGCGGTGCGCAACGATGAAGCTCGTTCTTCCTTCCATCATCTTGGCAAACGCACGCTGAATGCGCATTTCCGTTCGCGTGTCGATGGAGCTCGTTGCCTCATCGAGAATGAGCATCGGCGGCAACGTGAGCATAATGCGCGCGATACACAAAAGCTGTTTCTGACCCTGCGAAATGTTATCTCCGTTTTCGGAGAGCACCGTGTCATATCCGTGTTCCAAGCGCTTGATGAACGAATGTGCGTGCGCGGCCTTGGCGGCGGCGATGATCTCCTCATCCGTTGCATCCGGCCTGCCGTACGCAATATTCTCGCGAACGGTCGCGTGGAACAACCAAGTATCTTGCAAGACCATTCCGTAATGGGAGCGGAGAGACGCACGCTTGACCTCCTCAACGGGAACGCCGTCCACCGAGATCCTTCCCTCATTCACATCGTAAAACCGCATCAAGAGGTTGATGAGCGTCGTCTTGCCGCAACCTGTCGGCCCAACAATGGCAACACGCTGCCCTTTCTCAACGTGCAGATTAAAGTCTTCAATGAGCTTATCTTCCGGTCGGTACGAAAACGAAACGTCTTCGAGATCCACCTTCCCTTCGCTCGTCGTAAGCTCAGGCAAATGCGCATCCGAAGCTTCATTTTCCTCATCGAGGAAGGCGAAAATGCGTTTTGCGGAAGCAAACGCCGTTGCAAGCTCTGCGATAACTCCCGTGATCTCGTTGAAGGGCTTCGTATATTGGTTTGCGTAGCTCAAAAAGCTGGAAAGCTGACCGACCGTGATGCCGCCTGAAAGCGCGAACATCGCGCCGGAGATGCCTGCCGCGGCGTATACCATCGCATTGACAAAACGCGTGCAGGGGTTGGTCATCGCAGAATAGAACTGCGCTTTCACACCGCAGGAGTAAAGCTCGGCATCAATCCCCTCGAAGGTCTCTTGCGCGCGGTCTTCAAAGTTAAATGCACTGACCACCTTGCGGTTCCCAATCATCTCTTCGACGTATGCGCCGATTTCACCCTTCTTCTTCGCTGTTTCCACAAACATCTTGTGTGTGCCCTTCGCGATGAAGGACGCAACGAAGAGGGAGAGCGGCGTGAGCAAAATGACGACCATCGCAATGGTCACGTTCACGCTCAACATAAATCCAATCGTTCCAAAGATGGTAACAAAGCCCGAGAAGAGCTGTGTGAATCCTTGCAAAAGTCCGTTGGAGACCTGCTCAACATCGTCAATCATGCGGTTGATGAGGTCACCGTGCGGATAGCGATCGATCACCTTCAAGGGAACGGTCTGGAACTTTTCAAAGACCTCTTTTCGGATATCACGAACCGTGCAATAGGCAACGCGATTGGTGGAATGCGTCATCGTCCAGGAAAAGAATGAGCTTCCCGCAATCGCGCAGGCAAGCTTTGTCAGAATGCGCGCGATGCCGTCAAAATCCACGTTATCAACGCCCACCATCAAGTCAACTGCCTGACCGATGAGAATAGGGGCGACCAAGGAAAGGCCGACGCTGACCACCGCGGAGAAAAGCGCAAACACAAGCGCTCCGCCGTAAGGGCGAACGTACCGCAAGATGCGGCGCAAAATTCCTTTTGTCTTCTGCTTCTTCATCTCGTTCCCTCCTCAACGGAGAACTGTGTCGAGCAGATCTCACGGTATACTTCGCAAGAGGAAAGAAGCTCGTCGTGCGTTCCGATCCCCATCACCTGCCCGTCGTCTAAAACGACGATCTTGTCTGCGTGCATCACCGAGGATGCGCGCTGGGAAACGATAAACGTTGTAATTCCGTCCGTGCTTTCCCGAAGCGCCTTGCGAAGGGCGGCATCGGTTGCAAAGTCGAGCGCGCTTGCGCTGTCATCCAAAATGAGGATCTTCGGCTCGGAGACCAACGCACGCGCAATTGTGAGGCGCTGTTTCTGCCCTCCGGAGAAGTTTCTTCCGCCCTGCTGAACGGGGGTCTTGAGCCCCTGCGGCAGCTTTCTGACGAACTCTGCACTCTGGGAGATTTCAAGCGCACGCCACATTTCCTCTTCCGTGGCGTCTTTCTTGCCCCATTTTAAGTTGCTCTCGATCGTTCCCGCAAAGAGAACCGCCTTCTGAGGAACGATGCCGATGGGCTCGCGGAGGGCGTCAAAACAGTACTCACGGACGTTTACACCGTCCACCAAGATCTCACCTTCCGTCACGTCATAAAAGCGCGGAATGAGGTTGACGAGCGTTGATTTGCCCGAACCTGTTCCGCCGATAATTCCCACGGTTTCGCCCTTCTTTGCGACAAAGGAGAATGGTTCGAGCGCCTTTTCCTCGCTCCCTGCGTACGAGAACGAGACGTTGCGAAATTCCACTTTCGGTGCGTCTTCTTTCCCCTCGGTGCGCGTGCCTTCCACCACAGAAGGCTTTAGGTCAAACACCTCGTTGACGCGGTTTGCGCACGCAGCCGCTTTCGTGAAGATGACGACGACGTTTGCTGTCACGATCATCGCAAGCAGGATCTGCGTCATATAGCTGACGAAAATGATGATCTTGCCCTGCGTCATTCCGCCGATGGCGACCTTAAATCCGCCGAACCAGAGAACGGCAACGATCGCAAGGTTCATCACGAGGAAAGTCAAGGGATTCAAGAGCGCGGAGATACGCCCAATGCGAACGGACGCACGGGTCAATTCCCCGTTAACGTCATCAAAACGCTCTTCTTCGTTCTTCTGCTTTGAGAACGCACGAATAACGCGAACGCCCGAAAGGGACTCTCTCGTCACCAACGATGCGTGGTCCAGCTTCTTTTGAATGGTCTTAAAATGTGGCATAGAGCGGAACATCACAAGCCAGAGAATGATGCCCACGATGACGGTTGCCATAAGCAGAATAAGGCCGAGCTGCCAATCCATAATGAATGCGAGAACAGACGATCCGATGACAAGGAAGGGCGTTCTCACGACAAGGCGGATGAGCATTGCAACTGCGAGCTGCAGCTGATTGACGTCGTTTGTAATGCGCGTGATCAACGAGGCAGTGCCGATTCGGTCAATTTCCGCAAAAGAAAGCGTGTTGATGTGTCGGAACATATCGTTGCGGACGATCGTTCCAAAGCCCTGCGATGCGCGAGAGGCAAAGAACTGACAGGTCAGCGAAAACGCCAGCCCGAACATGCTGAGAGAGATCATCAAAATGCCCATTTTGATGACGTACTCCCTGTCGCCGTTCGCGATACCGACGTCGATGATCTGCGCCATCACGAGCGGAACGATCACCTCAAAGATCGCTTCGATGAGTTTACAGATCGGTCCAACGATGACTTCCTTCTTGAAATATTTTAAATATCTTGCAATTCGGATCACAGTCTGCCCCTTTTTGCACGGATTTTTCTTTTATCATACCACATTTGAGCACAAAACGAAAGTCGTTTTGCAATTCGTTTCCACTTTTCCGCAAAAAAAGTTTTTCGTCCTCTTCCCATAAAAAAAGGCGAAGCTCCCTTCGCCTTTTTTCTTTTCATCTTTTAAGAAAGTTCCACGGTCTCCCCTGCACGTATAAACACGGGCTCAAAAGCATTATCCAAGCTATAAAGAAGCCCTTCCGCACCCGAAGGCAACCAAAACAGCGTTTCACCGTTTTCGCTCTTTCCGAGATAAGACCGTCCGCCTGTGAGAACCAAAATTCCTTCACCTGCAACCTTTGCCCTTGTCAAAACGCCTTCCGATGCGGTGATGCAAAGGGGTTCTTCTCCGCCCAAGACCTGTTGCGATGGAATGGCGAACCCTTCACAGAAAAAGTACACGTTGTCCGCAACCGCAAAATCCAAGAACAGCGCATTTTTGTGCGCTTTCATTCTTCCCTTGCCCACAACGTACGCTTCGACACCCGAAAGCGGATCTCCATCTCCGTCAAAGAATCGAAGCTCGCGCCCTCCGACATGGAACGCACGAACTGAAACATCCGTTTCGCCAATGATGGAAATTGGGAACTTCTCATCCCGAAGGGTTGCCGCGTCAAAGCGGTAAAAATCATACCCTTCTCGCTCGATGCTGACGCAATATTCCCCGACAAGCTGTTCAACGGAATAAACGCCGTCCGAACTTCCGTCAAGCAAAAGCGTTTCCTCTCCAATCAACGCAACCTTTGCATCTGTGACGGGTGTCCCGTCAGCAAATGTCAAGCGGAACGTTGCGCCGTATCCTTTGCGTTCGGCGACAAAGATGAGGTCTTTTTCAAAATCTGCCAACAACGGGAAAAAGGTGAACCCGTCAAGCTCCGTCGTGACGGTTGCACCTTTCTCGACGCCGCCAAGCGTAAACGAGCCGTCAAAGGCCGTTTTCACTTCGCGATCATCACACGAAACCGTTGCTCCAAACAAACCGATTCCGTTTGCATCCGTCACCTTCCCTCGCACAGAAAAGCGACCGACAATCTCCAGCTCCGTGTGCTTTGTCACCACCGTTTCAGACGGCGTAAGATCATATCCTTCCCTTTCGACAGAAATGACGCTCCCCATTTCTGCGAAGACAACTTTCTGTGCACATTCTTTTGCAACGCAGCGTCCATCAACGAAGACGTTGACGGGAAGAGGTTCTTTCCCCGACCTTGCTTCCAAGCGGATGCGAACGAAGCGCACAGGTGTTTCCGTTTCAAAGAACTGTTCCAAAATCGGTCGCGAAAAGCCCGTTTCATGGGAAACGGGCGGTGTTAGAACGTTTGCAGGGCGCATCAGCAAGAAGCACACCAACAAAATCATCCCAAGATACGCAATGACGGACAGAATCTTCTTCATTCGTAAAAAAAAGTTTTTTATTCCTCTTTTTCGCTTTCTTGCGGCTCTATTGCAAGCTCACTCAAAAGCCGCGCAAGTTCATCGTTGATGTGTCTTCTGTGCTCGGAAGGAACTTTTTCCAAAAGAGCAGCAAGGCGCTCGACTTCCGCAAGATCGCCTCTCTTTCGGATCCCTTCGATCTCATCCATCACTTCACGGACTTCCTTCACCTGCTCTTGCGGTGCTTCCTTGACGAGCGCAAGCGCTTTTGCAGAAGAGAGCTCCTCTCGTTTCAGCTTCTCATCGAGGATGGAAAGGAAGTTGTCAAAGCTCTTGAATGCATTCTTCTTGCGATAATAATATAAAAGTTCCACAAGGAAGAGCAAAATGATTCCAAACAGTGCGACGATGAGGGGCGCAAAGAGCATCTGTGACAGTTCTCCCCCTTGGAAAATCTCAAAAATCGCGCGGAAGATGACCGCAAAGACGGTTGCAATGTTCTGGAGCAACGAAAGGGGCTTTGCCGTGACGATGCGGTTATTCAGGAAGTTTTCGGAGATATATTCAGACGGGCGGCCGAAGTTATATTCAACGTACCCCTGCCACTCTCTCCAGACGCTTTTGGGCAGAACTTTCATCTGCTCTGTAAATTCGATCACCTGCTCGCTGTTTGAGAAGTGAACATTGTTTAAGTACTTCGTGACCTTTTTGACGTTTTTTGTAAAGCGCGTCATAAAGTCAAAATCCATAATCAGCAGGCATCCGATAAAAGCAAGCGCAATAATCCCGATCGAAATCAGGAAGTTCGCCTCAGAGCTCATCCCCGAAAACAGCTTCTCAAGGGTCTTTCTCAATTCGTTCAAAGCTTCGACATGCAGCAGCTTTTCCATATTCTTCACTCCTTTTCCGGAATCAAAATTTCTCGCCCCGTCTTGAGATTGACGAGAACGCATCGTTTCACAGGCAGTTTCAAAACTTCGTTGACCGCGCGCGCATAAAGGCGGATCTGCGTGCCATACCGAGCAATGAGAACGTCCTCCGAACGCTCGGAAGTGTGCTTATAATCAACGATGGTGACACCGTCATTATCGACAATAAAGAGGTCAATGATACCTTGCACAAGCGTCTTTTCTCCGCTTGCCCTGTCGGGAACAGCAAGGATAAAGGGTTTTTCTCGATAGAACTTCTTTCCCGAAAGATTTGAAAAAACGGGAAGCGCCCCGATGCGAAGGACGCGCTCACAGTCAATGCGGCTTGCAATCTCCTCCTCAACGATCTCGCGCTTGACGAGGTCTTCAATCGTTCTTCTCACCTCTTCTTCGCAAAGATTGAGAAGGTCTGCGTGTTGCAAAACGGCATGATAAGCCGTTCCGAGCTTGATCGCATCCGCTTTTGCCTCCTCATCGCGCTCAACAAAGAGCACGGGAACGGGAGGGCCGGTTTCCTCGGCGCGGGCATTGAGTTCGGTCACGCTCGCCTTGGTTGGAACAAAGACCGCGCGCTCGTTGGGATAGCGGAAGCGCAGGTTTTCACGTACGGCAGCCGTGATCTCTCCGTTTTGTTCCGCTTCAAAAACAACCGTTTCCCGATGCGGAAGGCCGGGCATGGTCATCTCCATCTTAACGCAACCGAGATCGACAAAGCCGTCTTCCGTCACGTCGTAAATTCCGCGCTGTGCCTCGTCACGCAAGGTCCTGACCACCATGGTTGCAAAATCCTTTGCTCCTCTTGCACCCTCTCCGTCCGTAATGAGCTCGTCTACCGCAAGAAAATCCTTTTCTGACATTCCGCCCGTGACGATGAGCTTCAATTTTGCTCGCGTCATCGCGACATACAAAATGCGGAGTTCTTCCTCCCGTTCCTCACGGTTTTTCGCCGCACGGGACAGCAAAAACAATGACGTGTCTCTCTTTTCGTTCTTCTCGCGATCAAATGCACGAAGGGACAACCCGAGTTCTTCACTTAAGATGAAACTGTTCGTCTGTTCAACGTTGAACTTCTTTCCCGTCAAGATGACGAAGACGACAGGGAATTCAAGGCCTTTGCTCTTGTGAACGCTCATCAGTCGAACACAGTCTCCACTTGCGGTTTCGTCCGCCACGAGCTCGTTGTTGAGCGCGTCAAATTTTCGCAAGGTCTCCCCCGGAAGATCGTTGGAAAGACACTCTAAAAATGCGGAAACACGATCCAACTTTCTCTCGCCTGCGTGCAACAGGCGAACTGCGACCTCAAATTCGCGCTCCCGAATGGCCAAGAGAAGCGCGTGCTTCGTTCCAAAGAGGTGTGCGTCCAAGCGGTACTTTTCGTACGCAGCAAAAAATTCGTTCACCTTTTCAGCAAGCACACCGTCCTCTTGGCGCGCAAGCTTCAAGCATTCATAAAACGCCCCCTTGTTCTCCCCACGGATCGCCGCAAGGTCGTCGTCCGTAAATCCGAACAGAGAACTTCGCAAGACCGCAATGAGCGGAACGTCTTGATTGAAATTATCCAAAATCGAGATGAGCGAATGCAGAACGCGCACCTCAGCGTAGTCAAGAAGGTTGATGTTTCCACCCGACGAAACGGGGATTCCCCACTCCGCAAGGCGGCGCAAGATGACCTCTGCATCGTTTCGCACCGAACGGGAGAGCAAAACAATATCCGAAAAGCGAAGCGGACGCAAGCCGTCCTCTTCGGGGACTTCCACCGTTTTCATACAGCGCAAGATCTCCCTAGCTATGAGATCTGCCTCGGTCTCCGCGTTCGTTCTTCCACCATCGCTCTCCACTTCGCTTACGCGGTAAACGACGTCGCCGGCGCGCTTTTTCGCAGCAACCTTGGAGTAGAGCAAAACTTCCGCAGGATACTGCACCGGAAAGGTCTTTCCCGCGGTCAGCATTGAAATTTTATCGTAATCGGACGCCGTTCCCTCCCGCATCAGGCGGGAGAACACCAAATTCACCGTATCGAGAACGTTTTGTTCGGAACGGAAATTGTCCTGAAGGGCAATGACTTCGCCCTCTCCATTGAGGAAGCGCAACATCTTCTCAAGGAAGATGGTGGGCGTGCAACGGCGGAAGGCGTAAATGCTCTGCTTGACGTCTCCGAC
>JAZNLR010000122.1:0-1761 GCA_045579195.1 Clostridia bacterium
ATTAAACCCAAGCCCTTTTGCAGGATTGAAATCCTGAAAGGTCATGATAATACCCTGGAAAAGAGGAATATAATGGAAAATCAACAACAATACGACAGCCGGCAGCATAAACAAATGAAAGATATATTCTTTTTTGAATGCTCGCACAAACTTTTTCATTGTGATCTCTCCTTACTTGTCAACTCCGGAATACCAGTCGTTATATTCATCAAGAAGTTTCTGTCCGCCCTTCTGCGT
Source organism: Clostridia bacterium (assembly GCA_045579195.1). Classification (GTDB taxonomy): domain Bacteria; phylum Bacillota; class Clostridia; order Christensenellales; family CAMQZB01; genus JAZNLR01. The sequence goes on from JAZNLR010000122.1 coordinate 238, forward strand.
CCACGTCGTAACGAAATGATCCCACAGCGCCTTCGTGTCAACTTCGGGGTCCGTGATGATGGAAACATACGTCGTGTTCTGAATGGAGCCGAACGTCGTTCTGGTCGTCAAAACGTACTTCCAAGAGGTGACAAGCTTATTGTTGTCGCGGTACGCCTTCAAAACACTTGCCGTTCCGTCATATCCATACATAAACCACGAAACTTTTTCGTTTGCGGTCATTTCTGCGCCCGTCGTCACCTTTTCTTTCAAGCTGCGTACATATTCCTGCGACTCAGGGGGAATCTCTGAAACATCACCGCCGTCAAGAACAGCCATGTAATTATCATAAGATTTAACGTCTCCCAACGGATTCAGGAACTGGATCGGAGAAAGATGCCAGAAGTTATCGTGCGTGAAGTCAGCACCATAAATAAACGGTTCCTTGGTCTCGCCCCACATCTTTTCAAAATAAAGATTAACCATATCGAAGAAAAGCTTTGCATCGCCCATCTTCTTGTTGACGCCGATATAGCTTCTTGCGTAAACGTCGGCATTGACGGTTGCAATTCCGTTGTCGTCAAACACGGTGTAGCATTCCCACTGAGCATTCGGATCAAGCTTCATGCTCTCCTGAACTGCGTTCCACGGGAGCCAAACAGGAGCGATAACAACGCCGACCTTGCCATTCTTGATGTCGTCATTCAGCGTGTTCTCGTTCTTGGTGATCCACTCAGGATGCAAGTAATTTGCGTTCTTGTCGTTATAACGTCCCTGCTTGAGGAACATATTTCTCAACTCCATCAGCGCGTCGTACGTTCCGTCCTGAATGCCACCGTAAATGATCTTGCCATCTTCTTCATACCATGCCTGTGCAAGACTGCCGTACATCGAGGTGAATCCATCAAGCTTTCCAACGTACTGACTCATGTTGCCATTCATTCCGAATCCATATGCGCCCTCAATGTTCTCAGCAAATTCCTTAATCAAATTGAGGATATCTTCTTTGGAATCAACAGGGTCGATGTTGAGAGATTCTCTCCAATCCTTACGGACATAGAGAATGGGACACTGCACGGTAGAACTTGCAATTCCGGGAAGAGCAACCAATTCACCGTCAACCGTTGCCTGAGCCATCAAAGCCTGGCCGTCGATGGTGTTGAAGAACTCCTTCACAAGATCGGAAGCATAAAGATCAAATGCCTCTTTCAGATCCATCGTGACGCCACCCTTATAAGCATCCAATGCCATTCCAAGGTCATCAAACGAGATAACATCCGGCAAGGACTTCGGATCTGCCAAAGCAAGACCAAGTCTTTCGCGCTTCTGATCCCAGCCGTTTGCAATCCAGTTAAACTGAATATCGATGTTCAGCTCTTTTTCATAAAGTCTCGTCCAACGGTTATCTTCAACCGTCTCGTCGCCTCCCTCTTCTTTGAGCTCTTTCAAAAGGCTTCCAAGGTCCGTGTCTTCAACGGCAACAAACGTAACGATTTCCTGCCCGTTTTCGTTGACAGGTCTTCCCTGGCTTCCGCCGCCGCAACC
>JAZNLR010000123.1:0-6127 GCA_045579195.1 Clostridia bacterium
GCGCTGAGCGAGGAGCTTGGGAAAGACGTTTTCTTGACCGAGGCGTGCGAGTTTCAGCGCGCACTTTTGTCGCTCACTCCATCCATTGCCGTTCTTTTGAACGTGGATTTCGACCATGCGGATTGCTACCGTGACGTTGCGGAAGTGCAAGCGGTCTTTTCCAAGTTTTTAAGCTCCGCAAAAGACGTTTGCGTCGTTAACGGCGAGGATGCTCGTGCGCTTGTCGCAGCAAAGGGGAAGCATTGTGTGACGTTTGGCTTTTCAAAAGCGTGTGACGTCTTTGGAACCGACGTTCTCGCGCAAGGCGGAAAAACGGAATTTTTCGTTCACACCAAAGAGGGATGCGAGAAGATCTCCCTGCCTCTTCCCGGGAAGCACAACGTTGAAAACGCCCTTGCGGCAATCGCAACGGCAACCCTGTTTTGTGTTCCGCTGGCAACGTGTGCGTGTGCGCTTTCCGAGTTTTATGGGGTGAAAAGGAGGTTTGAGCGCGTTGGAGCGTTTTGCGGTGCAAGCGTTGTCTGTGATTACGCACATCATCCGCGTGAAATTGAACGTGCAATCGCCGCCGCAAAGGAATGCACAAGCGGACGCGTGATCGCCGTTTTCCAGCCGCACACTTTTTCGCGAACGCGTGCATTGATGGAGGAGTTTTCCCGCTGCTTTGAGGGTGCGTTTTGCGTGTTTTTCTTTCCGACCTATGCCGCGCGAGAAGAATTCGACCCTCACGCCGATGCAAAAACGCTTTGGGCGCACGTTGCAAAACTGCAAGAGGCGGAGTTTGTTTCGGATTTTGACAAGCTGAAGATCGCGCTTTCCGGCAAGGTCCGGGAAGGTGATCTCATTCTCGTTCTTGGGGCAGGCGATCTTTACGACAAGATTCCAAAACTTTTCGATTGCGCTGTTGACGGAGAAAAGTTGCTGTGATATAATGAAGAAAAACGTTAGGGGAAAGAGGATGAAAAGACCAAACATTCTTGTGATTTTGACCGATCAACAACGGTATGATTGCACGGGGTATTCCGGGGTGTCACCCGTTGCGACACCGAATTTGGACGAACTTGCAAGCGAAGGCGTGACGTTTGACAACGCCTTTTCTGTGATCCCGACCTGTTGCCCTGCTCGTCAAGCTTTTCTCTCCGGAAAGCGCCCGGAACGTTTTGGTTCGCTTTGGAATTACGGGAAGATCAAATTTCCCACGCAGGTTTTGCCCAAAGAAGAATTCTCTTTTGCGCGCGCCCTCAAAGACGTGGGGTATCAGACCGGATACCTCGGAAAATGGCACGTCAGCCCCAAACACGAGCCGGAGGATTTCGGTTTTGATGACGTCGTTCACGAGCGTGATATGTGGCAACATTGGAATGAAAATCACTTCAAGGGGCATTGGCAGCTTTCGCGTGAAAACGGCGAGTTTGGAATGCTTGGAGGAAAGAGCGAGATGCCGTTTGAGAGCAACAGCCCGCACTTTTTCGGTCGCCGCGCAATTGAAATGATGAAGCGGATGAGAGAGAAAGAAAACCCGTTCCTCGTTTTCCTTTCCATTGAAGAGCCGCATTTGCCCTGTTACCCAACCGAACCGTTTGCCGGAATGTATACCGAGGAAGACGCGGTGAAGTGGGGGAGCTTTGACGACACATTTGAAGACAAGCCGTACATCCAAAAGCAGATGCTCAAGTTCTGGGGCTTTGAGAAGCTCGGTTGGAAGGAATGGAGCAAGTCTGTCGCCGCGTACTACGGCAGCATTGCGGAAACGGACCATGCGATTGGAGAGGTCTTGTCGTACGTCAAGGAAAGTGGCCTTGAGGAGGACACCGTCATCATCTTCACCACCGATCACGGCGACATGTGCGGTGGGCACAGAATGTACAACAAGTGTTATGTGATGTATGACGACATCGTGAGAACACCCATGATCGTCAAGTGGAAGAACCACTTTGAGCCGCACGCTTCTCATGACTTTGTTCACAACCTCCTTGACTTGCACGCAACCATCCTGGAGCTTGCGGGCGCACAAGGCGATCCCATCACGGACGGAAAGAGCCTTTCCTCACAGCTTGGAGGAAAGGATGAGGGCAGAAAATTTGCATTCTCGACGTACAACGGAACGGAAGACGGATTCTTCCTGCAGCGAATGGTGCGTTGCGCAGAATATAAATATATTTGGAACTTGACCGATGTGGACGAGCTTTACGACCTGAAGAAGGACCCGCATGAGCTTAAAAATGAAGTCCATAACCCGGAATATGCCGACGTTTTGAAGATGCTTCGCCTGCAACTCGTGGAAGAGTTAAAGGCGTGCGATGATCCGCTTTCTGGTGGCGCGGCAGAGCGGATTCAGTTGATCAACGGAGATAAGCTTTGATCAAAATGGAAAATAAAAAGGCCAACGAGTTTTTCGTTGGCCTTTTTCGTTTGCTTTACACGTTTTACTGAAGGCGGTATCCCGTGATCGTCACGGTCGCCACCAAAGTTTCAAGGTCATCGGTGACGTCCACGCGGTAACAAACGGTGGATTTTCCGTCTTTGATGCAATTCGCCTTTGCAATCAGTTTTCCACCTTTTGCGGTTGCAAGGAAGGAGATGTCGGAGCGCAGGGAAACGCAGTTCATCGTTTTATGGTTGACAGCAACTGCAAAGGTGAAGTCCGCAAGCATAAATGGAACGCCGCCCATAACGCCGCCCATGGCATTGCGGTGTGAATCTGTGAGAAGCAGGCTGCAAGTTGCGGTACGTTCGCCAACTTCTTCAATGACAGCACCATTTTCGGTCGCAAAGCGGTCCTTTTCAAAGAGGCTTCTGATTTCTTCTAAAGTTTTCTCGGTTTTCATATGGATTAACAGTCCTCCGGTTCGGTGATTTCGTTTTGTGCAAGTTGTGCTTTTTGTTCCGCTATTTTTCGATTGAAGCCCTTTCTCATTGAAATGTAATCCGGGAGAATCGTCAACAAGCCAAACAGCCAAGCGACGGGGCCCGTGAGGCAGAGGAGGATGAAAGCTGATGCTTCACTCAGAATTGCTGAGGTGGTGAGGAAGAGAACAAGCAGAGAAACGCCTGTTCTTCCAATGAGTTCGGAGAAGCTTGAAAGCATAGTCCAAGATGTTCGTCCTGCGCCCTGAAGAACGGCTTTGAACACAACCAAGGGGGCGAGAATGAAGGTTGTGGCTGTTTCGAGAAGGATAAAAATATAGGCATTGTCAACAACAGCTTGTTCAACCTTTCCTGCAATCAACCGAATGAGCGGTTTCCCGATGGGCAGAAGAAGGAGCGCTGCGAAGACGATCCATGCGAAAGACATCAAAAGTGTCTGTTTACCTCCTTCAATCATTCGGTCAAATTTTCGTGCGCCGTAATTCTGAGCGGAAAAGACTGAAACTGCGGAACCGAAGGAGAGCAGAGGTGCTGTGACAAAGTTCTCAATCTTTGCTCCCGTGACGCGCGCAGAGACATAGAGGTCGCCAAATCCGTTCGTGACAAACTGGATTGCGATTCCGCCGAAGGAAAGAACCATGTTGACGAACATCATTGGAATTGCAACCTTGAGAAGGCTTTTTGCCATCCTTGGATCCGGTTTGAAGTGTCTTGCTGAAATGTGGAGTAAGGGGTGCTTTTTGACAATGTAAACAATGCAAAGAAGCCCGGAAATCAATTGCGCTATGACGGTTGCGATTCCCGCGCCTGCTGTCCCTAAGCCGCAGAATTTGATGAGGACGTAATCAAGAATGATGTTGATGACGCAGGCGATAATCAGAAAATAAAGCGGTGATTTCGAATCGCCGAGCGTACGGATCATGTTTGAAAGAAGGTTGTAAAGCGCGGTCGCAACAAGCCCTGCAAAAATCCAGACGATATAGTCATATGCCTGATCAATGAGGTTTTCGGGAGTCTTCAAGAGTTCCAGGATCGGTCGCGCAAAAACCGCACAGACAGTGGCGAGCAACACCGAGAGAATTGCCATCAGCTTGATGGAGATCGCAAAGGACTTTTTGATGTTCTCTTCTTCGCCGGCACCAAAGGCCTGTGCTGTGATGACCGAAAAACCGATCGACAATGCATTGATTGATCCACTCGCAAACCAAGAGAGGCTTCCTGTTGAGCCGACAGCAGCATACGCCAGGGGGTCCAAAGTTCTTCCAACGATGACCATATCTGCAATGTTATAAAACTGTTGGAAAAGATTTCCAATTAAAAACGGAATGGAGAACAGTAAAATTTGAATAAGAGGAGAGCCTTTCGTGAGGTCTTTCGTGGCGGTCTTTGACATTTTCAATCCTCGATCAACTATGAAAAAATTGAATTCAGAAATGGAAACTGAATTTAGTTATATTATATATCCGAAACGTTTCGTGTCAAGCGAAAAACAAAAAAAGTCTTGAAAAAAATCAAGACTTTTGAAGAGCTTTTATTTCGCTTTTTTAGCAGTTGATGAGGTTGAGGAAAATGGACTTTCCGTTGAGGTACTCCGAGGCCATCTCCTTGAGGACCTGCGTTGCCTCGTCAAAGGATTGTTCGCGCGCGATCAAGGGGAGAACGTCAACTGCGTTGTTCGCCAACATATTGATTGCCGCAGGATAATTTAAGCCGCTGCTTTTGAACGTGTGAATGGTGAGCTGGTTGTCGAGCGCGGTTGCAAGGTTGGTTGTCATATTCTCGGAGAAAAGCCCGGCAATTGCAACGTCACCGCCGCTTGTGCAGATGCGCAAGGTGTTTTTGATGCTCTGATTCGAGCCCGATGCAAAGATAACGCTGTCCGCCATTCTGTCGCCCGTGATCTGCGCGACCATCTGCGGTGTGTCATTGTCGTTGGGCAAAGTGTACATCACGCCGAGATTTTTTGCAAGCTCCAACGCTTCTTTTCTGCTGTCGATCAGGATGGGAATGCACTGGTAGTACATCGCGAGCTGCGCCAGGATGTTTCCCAAAACGCCACCGCCAACGATTGCGATGTGCTCGCCTTTGTTGGTGTTGATCTCATCGAGGATGGAAAGTGCAAAGGCAACCGTTTCCGTGAAGACTGCGCGTCTGTCATCGACCTTGTCGGGCAGGGCATACAAATTGTCTAAGGGAACGTTCTTAAAGTCACAGAGGAAGCCGTCGGAAGAGATCCCCATCACCTTGAGATTGCGGCAGAGGTTGGGCTCGCCCATCTTGCAGGAATAACAGCTTTCGCAGGGAAGCTGCGGTCGAATGACCACGCGATCGCCGCGCTTTAAGCCAAACAGATTGTCTTCAATCTCCGAAATTACGCCAACGCCGTGTCTTGCGAGGGCAACGGGGGAAGAAAGTTTCTGTTCTCCCGAAAAGATCTGTGCTTCCGGTTCGCAAAGACCTGCGACCGTCAAACGTACTTTTGCAAAAGCCGTTCCGTCCGAAAGGGCTTCATCGCGCTCAATGAGCTCGGTTTCGTAAGGACGCACCGTATGCAGAATTTTCATATCAACACGCTCCGTTTTGTTTCCGAAAAAATCGGTGATACTAGTTCATTATATGCAAAAAACAAAAACAAGGCAAGGGCAATGTGCACAAAAAGAAACTCCCACCTCAAACGCTTAGAATGAGGAAGGAGCTTCTTTTCTGTAAAAACATTGTTGTTTTCGAGAAAAATCAGTATTCCGTTCTTCCCAACAGAAAATCCACGCTGACCGAAAAAAGTCTGCGAGCTTGATCAGCGTGTTGAAATCACATTCGCGCTTTCCGTTTTCCCAGTAAGAAATCAAACGCACCGAAACGTTTAATTGCTCTGCCAATTGTGCACGCGTAACGTTGGATTCCGTCCGCAGTCGTTGAATGTCGATAGGTATTGGATGCGGGAGTGATCACGCAAGAAGAGTTTGAACAGAAGAAAACAAACCTCTTGAATCAGTAATTTCCGCAAAAAGCAAACTTTCAGGAGGATGAGCCGTGTTTCTTTTGAAATATGCCTCAAAATTGTTGACATTTTTTTGTTTTGATTATATAATGTTTGGGCAACATTCGAATGGAGGTGGATAAGATGAAACCTGGAATTCATCCTGAATACAAGGAAGTGACCGTGGCTTGCGCTTGCGGCGCAACGTTTAAGTCCGGATCGACGAAGAAGGGCGACACGATCAAGGTTGATATCTGCAGCAAGTGCCATACGTTCTATACG
>JAZNLR010000124.1:0-5387 GCA_045579195.1 Clostridia bacterium
CTCCGCGTCCATGCTGCACATCGAAACACACGCCATCGTGGTAAGACGGGTCTTATCCATTTCGTGAACAAGATCGTTGAGGATGTGATGATTTTCGATGAGATCGGGATCATCCGCACCGCCAATGGTAATCTCATTGGAAAGACCCCAAACAACGATGGACGGATGATTATAGTTCTGAACGACCAATTCTTTCATCTGTGTGATGGTGTTCTCTCTTGCTCCAGGCATATGTCTGGAGATATACGGAATTTCCGCCCAGATGACGAGGCCCTTTTCATCGCAAAGATCGTAGAAGTACTGATCGTGCTGATAGTGCGCAAGACGAATGGTGGTAGCGCCCACTTCCATAATGAGGTCAATGTCTTCCTCGTGATGTTCAGGAAGGAGTGCGTTTCCGAAGCCGAGTCTGTCCTGATGGCGGGAAACACCGCGCAAGGGGTACTCTTCCCCATTCAAGATAAATCCGCGCTCGGGATCGATCACAAAGCTTCTGCAGCCGAAACGGGAGCAAACAGAGTCGATCACTTCACCACCACGAACGAGTTCCACTTCGCAGCAGTAAAGGTACGGATCCTTTCTTCCGTTCCAGAGATGAATGTCTTCCAAAACGAAATCCGCGGTCAACTCTTTTTGGGAAACCTTCTGAAGCTCTTTCTCTTCGTGATCATAAAGTGCGTAAACGAGTTCGTCACCCTCTTCGAGGTTGGTGACGAAAACATCCACTTTCACGTTTGCATTCTTTCCGTCGACAACGGGGGTGATCATCAATCCCTTGCCACCGAAGTAATCCAAGTCAAAGTGCGTCTTGGGAACGCAAATCAAATTCACGTTGCGGTAAAGCCCACCATAGAACGTAAAGTCCGCCGTCTGCGGATATACCGTCTCATTCGGAGCGTTGTTGACAAGAATTGCAACTTCGTTTTCCTCAACGAGCGCTTCGGTGAGGTTGACTCTCCAGGTGGAATATCCACCGTCATGATGGCAAAGGGCCTTTCCATTCACGAAAACGTCTGCAGACGAGTTTGCGCCGTGAATTTCAAGGTAAACTTCGCTTCCCTCGGGAAGGTCAGCTTTGTTAAGTGCCTTCTTATAGACACAGTCACCACGGAAATAGTCATTTCCGCCATCCGTTCCGTCCGTTGCGTTCCAAGAGTGCGGCAGATTGACAAGCTCTGCACCTTCGTTCACAGCAACGTCGCTGACCCCTTTTAAGAAGGACCAGCCCTCATTCCACTGAATCGTCTTTCTCATTTTTACCCTCAATTGATCTTATTTTCTCTCATACGCATATGAGAGCACATTCTAGACAATATTATATATGATTTACATCCTTCCGTCAAGGATGGATTGTGATTTTTTTGTTAAGCTTTTTTGTTTTTTCTCGTTTTTTACTATTTTTTGAGAAAAAAAAGAAAATATTTGTTCTTTTTGTGTTTTTTGTTTGACGAAAGTAAAACGGTTCATTATACTTTAATTATACAAATATGAAAGAGGATAATCTCTTTCGTGATTAGGAGGAATTCATGGAAAACAAAGCAAAGCACCGTCCCTTTGGAATGAGGGATAAAATTGCGTATGCTGCCGGTGACCTTGGCTGTAACATGAGCTTCGCATTGAAATCTTCCATTATGGGACTTTTCTGGATGCAGTTCATGCTTCTCGGCGAGGAACTTTATGCAACGCTTCTCATCGTCGTCCAGGTTTGGGACGCAATCAACGACATTCTTCTTGGATCGCTCTTTGATGCAGACAAGAGAAAGTACGTTCACGGTAAATTTAAGACCTACATCTTCATCGGTGCACTCGGTCTTCTCTTCTCCGGCGTATTCTTCTTCCTGCCCATTCAGTGGAAGAGCGAAGCAATGAAGGCCGTTATGTTCGTTTTGGGTTACGTTCTTTGGGACGCGTTCTACACCGTTGCAAACGTTCCTTACGGTTCGATGCTCAACGCAATCACGCGTGAACCCTCCGAGAGAGCTCAGCTCTCGATGTTCCGCTCCATCGGCGGTATGGTTGGAAACATTTTCCCCATGGTTTTGCTTCCGATCATCTGCTACGATGCAAGCAACAACCTCGTTGGAAAGAACGTTTTCATCGCTGCAACCGTTATGGGCGTGATCGGCCTTATCTGCTTCATCTTTATGTTGAAGAAGACCACCATCCGTGTTGAAGAATCCGAAATCAAGATCAGCGAAAAGAAGGAAAAATTCAACGTTGGTCGCGCAATGCTCAACTTCTTGAAGAACCCCCCGGCAATCGGAGCAACCGTTATGGCAATGGCAATGTTCATCGGAATGCAGGGCTCCAGCCAGGCAACGGCGGTTCTCTTCCAGTCCTACTTTGGAAATTCTAAGATCTCCGGTATCATCATGTTAATCGGATACCTCCCGATGTTCTGCTTCATGCCGTTCATCCGCAAGCTGGTTGACAAGTTCGGAAAGAAGGAAACCTGCGTTGTTGGCTCTATCGTCAGCACGTTTGGCGCGCTTCTCCTCTTCTTGCCTCTCGGAAGCGGAGCTCTCGGTTTGGTTGGATACGTTATCGCTCAGGTATTCTTCGGATTTGGCCTCGGCTTCTACTCCTGCGTAAGCTGGGCTCTTATGGCTGACGCCATTGACTACAATGAGTGGAAAAACGGAACGAAAGAAGAAGGCACGGTTTACTCCTTGCACTCCTTCTTTAGAAAGCTGGCTCAGGGCCTTGGACCGTCCTTGGTTATCTTGATCATGGTCGCTTTGGGATACGATGCTGACCTCGGAGCTGCTCAGCCTCTTGAAGTTGCTGAGAAGATGAAGTGGCTCGTCGCTGCTCTTTACACCTTCGCTGGCATCGCAATGTTCATTGCAATCACCTTCATCTACAACTTGGATAAGAAGAAAGTTGCTTTGATGACCACTGAACTCAACGAAAGAAGAGCTGCTGCCGCTGCTGTTGAAGCTCCGGCTGAAGAAGTTGCTGAAGAAGTTTCCGCTGAGGAAGCTCCCGTTGAAGAAGTTGTTGTTGACAATTTCGAACCCAAAGATGAATAATCATTCTTAACGATAAAAAGCTCCTTGTCTGAAAAGGCAGGGAGTTTTTTTTGCACGAAAAAACCGCCTCGTGAAAAGGCGGTTTTATTTTTTATTTGATCACATCATTTCGGGCTCGTCAAACTCTACGCCGAAGGTCTCCACCGTTGCGCTTTCGATCACGCAAGGTTCCAAGGGCATATCGCGGAAATCCGTCGGGGTTGCGGCAATGGCATCCACAACGTCAAGGCCTTTCGTGACGGCGCCAAATGCGGCATAAGAGCCGTCCAAATGGGGCGACGTTCCGAGCATAATGAAGAACTGCGAACCCGCGCTGTTGGGCATCATGGAACGCGCCATGGAAAGAACGCCTTTCGTGTGTTTCAAGTCGTTTGCAAAGCCGTTTTTCTTGAACTCACCGCGGATGGAATATCCGGGGCCGCCCATTCCCGTTCCCTGCGGATCACCGCCCTGGATAACAAATCCTGGGATGACGCGGTGAAAGGTCAAATTGTCGTAAAATCCCTTCTTAACAAGGGAAATAAAGTTGCGAACGGTGTTCGGCGCAACAGAGGGATAAAGTTCAATTTCAATCGTTCCCTTCCCTTCGATCTTCATCGTGACGATCGGATTATTCTGCATTTTTGTTTTCTCCTTTATTTTTCAATTTTCATCCGCCATTCTAACGAGCTCAACACCCGCTTCATCGAACAGCTTGAGCGAGAATTCGTCAGGATATCCGTTCTTAAAGACAACGCGCGTGATCCCTGCGTTGATGATCATCTTCGCACAGATGGTACAAGGCTGATGGGTGCAATATAGGGTCGCGCCTTCAACGCTCGCAATCCCGCGCGCCGCCTGAATGATCGCATTCTGCTCTGCGTGCACGGCATAGCAGATCTCGTGTCGTGTTCCGCTCGCAATTCCAAGCTTGTTTCTCAAGCATTCCCCACGCTCAACACACGACTGAATCCCTGCAGGCGCTCCATTATATCCCGTTGCGATAATGCGTTTATTCTTGACGATAACAGCACCCACCTTGCGGTCGGTCTTATAGCAGCTCGACCATGTCGAGACGAGCTCGCACATCTCCATAAAACGCTGATCCCACTTTTTTTGATTCTCGTTCATAAGGTCTTTTTCTCCCTTCATAATATAAATAAGTGTACCACGATATGCACTCTTTTTGCGCCTCTGAAAAATTGAAAAATCACGAGAAAAATTAAGAAAATATGGCATTATTTGAAATTATTTCCAAATATTTCCTAATATTCACGAAAAATCGTTTTTTGAAACTTTTGTTTGCACATCGGAATCGGCTATAATGATATCAAAGTTAGCACTCGCCCCCAAAGAGTGCCAACTCCTTACACAAGCAAATATACAAGAATATTATTAGGAGGCTTTCAATGAAAATCAGACCCTTATTTGACAGAATCGTCATCGAGCCCGTTGACTCGGACGAAAAGACCAAAAGCGGCATCGTGCTCCCCTCTTCCGCGCAGGAAAAGCAGCAGATGGCAACCGTCATCGCAGTTGGCCCCGGCGGCATGATCGACGGCAAGGAAATCACCATGCAGATTAAAGTCGGAGATAAGATTCTCTACTCGAAGTACGCAGGCAGCGAGTTTAAGATCGACGGCAAGGACGTCACTATCCTTCGCCAGAGCGACGTTCTCGCAATCATTGAATAATCATCAAGGAGACTGAAAGAATTATGGCAAAACAGATTAAAAACGGTGAAGACGCAAGAAGAGCTTTGGAAGCAGGCGTCAACACCCTCGCAAATACCGTTAAGATCACCCTTGGACCGAAAGGAAGAAACGTCGTTCTCGACAAGAAGTTTGGAACTCCCCTGATCACGAACGACGGCGTCACCATCGCAAAGGAAATTGAGCTTGCAGATCCGTTTGAGAATATGGGCGCACAGCTCGTCAAGGAAGTTTCCACCAAGACGAACGATGTCGCAGGCGACGGAACGACCACCGCTGTTGTCCTCGCACAGGCAATCATCCGCGAAGGAATCAAGAACGTCGCAGCAGGCGCAAACCCGATCATCCTGAGAAAGGGAATCGACAAAGCCGTCGAAACCGTTGTTGCGGAAATTAAGAGCATCAGCAAACCCATCGACAGCAAAACCGCAATCGCACAGGTTGCAAGCATCTCCGCAGGCGATTCCAACGTTGGCGATCTTATCTCCGCTGCAATGGAAAAGGTCGGTAAAGACGGCGTTATCACCGTTGAAGAGAGCAAGACGATGAAGACTGAGCTCAACATCGTTGAAGGAATGCAGTTTGACAGAGGATATGCTTCGGCTTACATGGTCACCAACACCGACAAGATGGAGGCTGTTCTTGACAATCCCGTCATCCTCAT
>JAZNLR010000125.1:0-24074 GCA_045579195.1 Clostridia bacterium
CACTTCCGCCTTGAAGACCGCGCATTTCGCCAGATGCAGGGCGGATACTTCGACGGAACACATTTCTTTGCCGCAATGCTTGCGCAAAAAGATGGAACGGAGCTCACAAAGCTTGCAGTCTTGACCCTTGACGGAGAAATCATCCGAGAATCCGACCCACTCCCCTTGGATCATGCGAACAACTTGACGTACGTTCCAAAATGGAGTGCCTTTTTCGTGACACACTGTCAGGACAGCGACGGGAATTACAATGAGTTTTCCATCGTCGACGCAAAAACCTTCAAGATCTTGGAAAGTGGAACAAAACTTCACCCTTTCAACGCCATGGCGTACTGCCCGACAACCGACCGTTTTGTTTCCGCACGTTGGAGCGGAGAGACCTTCGACGTTTGGGACGGAGACTGTGAACACCTGCAAAGCTTTTCTTCCCCTGCCCCGCGCAATCTCTCCCAAGGCATCTTCTGTGACGAACACTTCGTGTACTACCTGCGCTCAAGCAACAACGGAGAAAGCGCAGCACTCCGTGTCTACGATTGGAGTGGAAATCTCGTCAAAAACATTCCGATCCAAACCGACATGCCGAGCTTTGAACCCGAAAACATCTCGATCGTGAACGGAACGGCGTACATCGGCGGCGTCAATCACGGATCCTACCAATCCTTCTTAATGAAGCTCGTCCTAGCGCCGCAAGCATAAAAAAGACAAAAAAACACCCGAAGCAAATTTGCTTCGGGTGTTTATATTACACGTTATTATTCAGCTTCGATCACATCCCACCAGAATTTGGGGACAAGCTCTACCTTTGCGATATCGTCAGGCCCATTATATCCGACAGCAAAGTCCGCACCGTAACGGAAGATGTGCTCGCATTCATACTCTGCGCTGTGTCTTCCAAACATACGAACGCGCTCCACCAAGTTTCCGGCATGATCGTAAACGAGGATTTCACTTTCCTCATACTCCTCAAGGTCCATATTCCATCTCGCGTCGTACATATACTTTCCATCTGCGCAAAGTCCCTGCGTGACGCCGAACGAGAGGCTGTCGTAAGAGCTGAGCAACTTGAAATTATTGTCAAGCATGTAAATCTTATAGTTTCCGCCGATGACGTACTGATCGAGTTCGGGGATATAATCAATTGCACGCGTTGCCTCGGGAACCTGAATGGTTCTCGTAATCTTCAACGTTTCAGGATCCATAATGCTGACCGTTACGCTCGATCCGGCACAGTTATGAATATAAATTCTTCCGCTGTTCGGATTATATGTCATATCGTTGGTATGCTCGGTTGCAAGTTCTTCGGACGTTGCCACCAACTCCCACGTCGAAAGGTCGTACTTATGAACGACAGAAACCTGCGGCGTAACTTTTCCGTCGATCATCGCAATGTACGCATACGTTCCGTCCGTGCATCCGCCCTGCATCGTGCGGTACTTATCGTCAATGGTCGGAACCTGTGCAAGAACTTTTGTAATGTACGCCTCCGCGCCACCATGGTTGTCCACAAGATCTTGAACGTCAAAGAAGATGTCTTCGCCGACCGAGAAGAAGGAAAAATCTGAAGCAAGAACAAGTGAAGCCACGCCGTTTTCCACCTTCAAAAGGTTGTCCATCAAGTATTCCAACGCAAGGTAGGTCTGAGAAATGTCCGTTCCGAGAACGACGAGCTTCTCGCCAACGACCTTGATTCCGTATCCTGCGGCAGGTCTTGCATCCATCTCTGCCTTAAGCGCTGCGGTCTCTGCGCGGTTGGTGTTTCCGATGATGATCTCCTTCGGCGTGTCCTGCATTGTCACGTCGTCAAATGCATAGACAGTCACCCCTGCGCGCTCCGAAAACTCAACTGCGAACTGCGATGCAAGCGGTTCCATTCCGGGAGCATTTTCCGAACCGTAAATCACACTGTAAAGCGTCTTTTTGTTTTCTACGATCGAAACGTCCTTTGCTCCGCCACAACCTGCAAAGAGGGAGAGAACAAGAACGAGAACAATGATCAAAGAGAGAACTTTTTTCATCTTTTTTCTCCTAATTTCTTAATACAAAAATTATAACACCGAATGAACATTTTTTCAAGCTTTCTTTTTTATTTTTTTAAATTTTGGCTTTTTTTGCCCTGTTTTTAAAAACCGTTGAAAATTCCCCTGCTTCTTTATCGACAAAACGAAAGCCGCAAGCAAAATCTTGCGGCTTAAGATCAAACGTAAAACCAAATTTTAGAAGTTGTCGGTGTGAACTTCGAAGTAGCTCTCGGGATGCGCACAGGTCGGGCAAAGCTTCGGAGCCTTCTTGCCGGTGACTCTGTGTCCACAGTTTCTGCACTCCCAAACGGTGGGCTCGTCTTTCGCAAAGACCTTGCCTTCGCGAACGTTCTCAGCAAGCTTGCGATAACGCTCCTCGTGAGTCTTCTCAATTGCAGCAACGAGCTCAAACTTCAAAGCGATCTCGGTGAAACCTTCTTCGCGTGCAACAGCGGCAAACTCCTTGTACATATCCGTCCACTCATAGTGCTCGCCGGCAGCTGCGTCCAAGAGGTTTTCTTCGGTCGTTCCGATGCCGTGGAACTCCTTAAACCACATTTTTGCATGCTCTTTCTCGTTATCAGCAGTCTGCTGGAAGAGCGCAGCGATCTGCTCAAAACCTTCTTTCTTCGCCTTGCTTGCGTAGTAAGTATACTTATTTCTTGCCTGGCTCTCGCCTGCAAAAGCATCCATCAAATTTTTTTCGGTTCTAGATCCTTTCAATTCCATTTTGGTTTTCCTCCAATCATCAAATATTCCCGAAACGGGTCAGCTTTATCATAGCATAATAATAACAAAACTGCAAAGATTTTTTGTGAATTATTTGAGATTTTCACTCTTTTCTATCCGAGCCTGACGCTTTCCCATCTTCCTCCAGCTGATAAAACCGTATAAGTCGTTTGCGAGGAACGCAACAAAGCACATCACGACCGAAAGATACTGAATTTCCGCAAAGCTCGCAAGCACCCAAAGAACGACGAGAACGACATCATTGAACGCGTATGCAAGTGCATAAAATGGGCTTCTTCGGAACGTATAGTACGCGGCCAGGAAGCTGGTCGTCACAGAGAGCGTGCTCGGGAAAAGGTTTGCCGTGTTGAAGTGTTTTAAGATAAAGTAAAAGACGACGGTCACAACGGCGCTCAAACAAAAGGAAAAAACAACTTCCCCTCGGCTGAGTCTGTTGACCTTCACCTCAGAGCGATTCCCCTGAAATGGATTCTTGAACCACGAAATGAGAGAGAAAACCGCCATCGGCATGGACATCGCAAGGTATGTGATCATCTCCCCATAGTACTGAAAGCGGAAAGAGATAATTCCATATAAAATGCAAAAAGCGATCATCAGGATCTGCCCGATGGGATTTCCCTTTGCGCACAGAATGAGAGAAGTCACGCCAATTAAGGATGCGATCAACGTCAAGACCTTCGTTCTGTCAAACAGGATGAACGAAAGAAAAATCAAAATGACAGATGCCGCCCAAAGGATGAGTTCGGTTTTTGTGAAGTAAGAAAACAGGCCTTTTTTCTCTTTCATATGCCCTCCAAAAAAATAAGCACTCGCAATCACGTCTTCTAAGACCTAACGACGTGAAACGAATGCCCTTGCATCATTCTACCCGGTGGCAGTTTTGAATTTCTTCTGTTTTGCAAAACCATTATATCATAAAACCGCAAAAATGCAAACAAAAACAGCACCCACAAAAGTGAGTGCTGCAATTTGTTCGATAATGCGATTATCTCTTGGAGAACTGAGGTGCACGACGAGCTTTCTTCAAGCCGTACTTCTTTCTCTCCTTCATTCTCGGATCACGCGTCAAGAAGCCAGCCTTCTTCAACGGTCCGCGCAGGGTCTCGTCTGCCTGAATGAGTGCACGTGCGATACCGTGACGGATTGCACCTGCCTGTCCGGTGTATCCACCGCCGTTAACGTTAACTGCAACGTCAAACTTGGAAGTGGTTTCGGTAAGTTCCAGCGGCTGACGAACGATGAGCTTCATGGTCTCAAGACCGAAATAATCATCGATGCCTCTCTTATTGATCACGATGTTGCCCGTACCGTTCGGAATCAAACGTACGCGTGCAACCGCTTTCTTTCTTCTTCCCGTTCCCCAGTACTGCAATTTCTTTTTCAATGCTACTTTTGCCATAACTTAACCTCACACCAATTTAATGACTTCGGGCTGCTGTGCCTGATGGTTGTGCTCACCGTTCTTGTAAACGCGGAGCTTCTTAAGCATCTTTCTTCCCAAGCTGTTCTTGGGGAGCATTCCCTTAACTGCTTCGTAAACAACGACGTCAGACTTAGTCTCCATCATCTTTCCGTATGCAGTCTCTTTCAATCCACCGGGGAATCCGGTGTGGTAACGGTACATCTTCTGCGTGAGCTTCTTGCCCGTGAGAACGACCTTATCCGTATTCAAAATGATGACGCAGTCACCGCAATCGACGTGCGGGGTGTACGTGGGCTTATTCTTTCCCTTCAGGATCGCTGCAACCTGACTTGCAAGACGACCGAGAACCATACCTTCCGCATCGACGACATACCATTTTCTCTCTACCGTTTCAGCGTTCGCCATAAAGGTTTTCATAAAAAACGTATCCTCCGATTCTGGTTTCTTCTATTTTTTATTTCAGCCTTGAAAGCCACGAAATTCGTTTTGCCTTAAGTTCCGCTCGGGCAAAGAGATTTTCGCTCTGATCAACAGGGCAGGTGACCGCTTCCGAAGTCCTAAAATACAAATTTACAGAATGCCGCAAATTAACAGCTTATATATTCTAACTGAAAGAGAGCGGAATGTCAAGCAAATATCAGCGTTTTTAGACATTCTTTTGAACTTTTTTATGTAAATAGAAAAACAAAAGAAACGCGCCCGAAATTATTCCGAAAGCGCGTCGTATTCCACTGATTTTAAGTATAATCCCTGCGGCGGAGCAGTTCTCCCTGCCTTTGAGCGGTCACAGGCTTGGATGATTTCCTTCATCTGTTCGGGCTTAAGTTTTCCCTCTCCCACCGAAAGGAGCGTTCCAACGATAATGCGGACCATATTGTAAAGAAACCCGTTTCCCGTGATCTCAAAGAGGATCTCCTCCCCGTTTTCGGTCAGCGTTGCATCAAACACCGTGCGGACAGTGTCCTTCACGGCAGACCCGCTTGCAAGGAAGGATGCAAAATCGTGTTCGCCGATCAAAAATACGCACGCCGCTTGCATTGCAGAAACGTCCAGATCGCAATCCACGCGAACAGCGCGGTCAAACAAAAGCGCACTTTCAAATTCCGCGCGGTACATTCGGTAAACATACGTCTTTCTTTTCGCGGAAAAGCGTGCGTGAAAATCGGGCGAAACCTCCTGCGAGCCAAAGCACACAACGTCAGGCGGCAGGACGGATTTAAGAGCGCGACAGAAGTTCTCGGGCGGAATGGTGGACTCGGTGTCAAAGTGCACGACCTGACAGAGCGCGTGAACGCCCTCGTCCGTTCGTCCACTTGCGGTCACGCGGATCTTCTCCCCGGTCAGACGAAAGAGCGCATTCTCCAGCGTTTTCTGCACAGTTATCGCGTTATTCTGCACCTGCCAGCCGCTATACTGCGTTCCGCGGTATTCCAATTTCAGCAAAATTCTCTTCATCGCATCAAATCAAAAAGAGCGCGTTGCACGCAAGAATCAAAAAGAAGACTGACGTCATTGCGGCAAAGCCCAGCACGTCACGAATGCCCATTTTAAGAACTTTCATCTTCGTTCTGCCCTTCGAGCCGCTGTAACAGCGGGCATCCATTGCATCCGCAAGCTCATCCGCTCTGCGGAATGCCGAAATCAACAACGGAATTAAGATGGGTAAAAGTGCTTTTGCGCGGGAAATCAGATTTCCGCTTTCAAAGTCCGCACCGCGCGCCTTCTGCGCGCGAATGATGCGGTCGGTCTCGTCCATCAGCGTTGGGATAAAACGAAGTGCGATGCTCATCACGAGAGCAAGCTCATGCACGGGAAAGCGAACCACTTTAAGGGGTTTCAACAGCGATTCGATGCCATCCGTCAACGCAACAGGCTGGGTGGTCAACGTCAAAAGAGAGGTTCCGAGCACCAGCATAATGAGGCGAAGCGCCATAAATCCGGAGAAGCGCAGCGCACCATCACGGATCTTAACGATCCAGAACGTGAAGACGACTTCTCCTTCCGAATAGAACAGAAGGTTCAAGATCGCTGTAAAGATAACAAGGAACAAGACAGGCTTCACGCTCTTGATAACAGAGCGAACGGGAACGCGGGATGCGAGGATCGCAATCACAAGAAACGCGCCCATCACGACAAAGCCTACGAAGTTTTTCACGAGGAAGATCGCCACGATATACGCGATCACAAGCAAGATCTTCGTTCTCGGGTCCATCTTATGAACGAAGGAATTCACGGGATAAAACTGACCGAACGTCACGTCTTTCATTTCCGCACCTCCTTCATCGCGACGGCAAGCGCCTTTGCGAATGAATTTGCCGAAAAAGACATCGGAACGTCCAGCCCGAAGTCCGAAAGAGCACGCTTGATCTTCGCTACGGTCGGAACATCCAACCCGAGAGCGGCAAGCTGATCCGCTTTTGCAAACAGCTCCTCGGGCGGCAGAACAAACTCCACCTTACCCTCGTTGAAGACGGCAACGCGCGTGCAGTTTTCTGCAATTTCGTCCATATCGTGCCCGACCATCACGATGGTGGGCGTGCATTTTTCTTTGAGGCTGTGGATGAGCTTCAATATCTCTTCCTTGCCGGCAGGGTCAAGTCCCGCAGTCGGCTCGTCCAAGATGAGAACTTTGGGTCGTGTCACGATGATGCCTGCGATGGCAACGCGGCGCTTTTGCCCGCCCGACAGCTCAAATGGAGAGCGGTTTCTGATGCTCTCATAATCCAAACCGACAAGCTCAATCGCCTCCTGAACGCGCTCTGCGATCTCCAGGTCGGAAAGCGCGGTCGGGGCATCCTTCTTCGACCCCGTTTTGCGGCCGTAAAAATTGATCAAGCCAAACGCGACGTCCCTTTCGACAGTCTCGCCAAACAGCTGATATTCCGGGTACTGAAACACCATTCCAACCCCTGCACGCAGAGCCTTGAAGTCGATCTTCTTCTGCGCAAGGTCAATGCCCTCAACGGTCAGCTTTCCGGAGGAGAGTCGAATGAGCGCGTTAAAGTGCTGAACGAGAGTGGATTTTCCGCTTCCCGTGTGTCCGATGACACCGAAAAAGTCGCCCTCCTCAACGGTCAGCGTTACGTCCTTGAGCGCCGCGGTTTCAAACGGACTGTTCGGATTGTAAACGTAATTCAGTTTTTCTGCAACAATCGACATAATTCCTCAATCAGTTGGTCTGTGGAAAGCGTTTCTTTCGGGATGGCAATCCCCTCTCTTCTCAAGAGCTCAGCAATTACAGCGGCACGCGGAAGACGTAAGCCCGCCTCGATCAGCTTCCTGCCCTGCAAGAACACTTCCTGCGGTGTTCCATCAATGGAGATCTTCCCCTCATTGAGAACGATGACGCGGTCACTTTCCAACACTTCGTCCATAAAATGCGTGATATGAATCACGGTGATCTTCTCTTCTTTGTTAAGACGCTTAACAACCTCCATCACCTCTTGCCGTCCGCGGGGATCCAGCATTGCGGTTGCCTCGTCCAAAACGAGGATGCGAGGTTTGATTGCAAGCGTTCCTGCAATGGCAATGCGCTGTTTCTGCCCACCCGAAAGGCGGAAGGGTGTTCCCTTTCGATGCTCTTGCATACCAACAGCGGACAGCGCCCATTCGACGCGCTCGAGAATTTCCTCTCTCGGAAGCCCAACGTTTTCAGGACCGAACGCAACGTCGTCTTCCACAACGGTCGCAATCATCTGATTGTCAGGGTTTTGGAAGACCATCCCGACGTTCTTGCGAATTTCAAAAAGCTGCTTTTTCTCCTTCGTGGACAACCCAAAAATACGGACCTCTCCCGATTCGGGCAAAATGAGTCCGTTCAGTAACTTTGCGAGCGTGGATTTTCCGCTTCCGTTGTGTCCGACGAGGCAGACAAACTGGCCTTCCTCCACAGAAAACGACACATCGGAAAGCGCACGCTGTTTGCGAATGCTGCCGTCCTCGGCGCTTTCGCTATATCGGTACGTTAAGTTTTCAATCTCAATTGCTTTCATAAGTTCCAACACATTCGAATTCGAAAAGTGCTCTCCACTTTTCAATGTTCTAGTATATCACAAAAAAGCGGCCGTGTAAACAAAGCGAACCGCAAAAGCAGAAGTTTTTTCGTCTTCACAAAAGATTCAAAAAGAGGTAAACACCGCATTTTTAACAATTCATCCAAAAAAGCCTCTCTCTTTCCCCTTTCCCGCCAAAAGATTGTCGTTTTTTTGTCAAATCTTCCTTCCTTGCAAGCGGTTTTATTTGACTATTTCTTTGAAAGACTTTATAATAAGGAAAGAGCGAAACTTGCGCGCACGTCTTTTCGCGCGCCGTTTTCTCAAATTTTGGATAATATTAATTTGGAGGAATACATTCAATGAGCAAGAAAATGACCATTGACGGTAACACCGCTGCGAGCCACGTTGCATATGCGTTCTCGGAAGTTGCGGCGATTTACCCGATTACCCCCTCTTCTCCGATGGCCGAGGTTGCTGACGAGTGGTCTGCTGCAGGCAGAACCAACATGTTCGGACAGACCTTGAAGCTTGCAGAGATGCAGTCTGAGGCAGGCGCAGCAGGTGCCGTTCACGGTTCCTTGGTCGCTGGTGCGCTCACCACGACGTACACTGCCAGCCAGGGACTTCTTTTGATGATCCCGAATATGTACAAGATCTCCGGCGAATTGATGCCCTGCGTCTTCCACGTTTCCGCACGTGCACTCGCAGCTCACTCCCTGAACATCTTCGGTGTCCACGCAGACGTTATGGCTTGCCGCCAGACCGGTTTTGCAATGATCGCAGGCGGATCCGTTCAGGAAGTTATGGATCTTGGTTTGGTTGCACACCTCTCCACGCTCCGTTCCCGCGTTCCGTTCATCAACTTCTTCGATGGTTTCAGAACTTCGCACGAAGTTTCCAAGATCGACGTCATCGACTATGAAGAGATGAAGGCTATCTTCGACAAGAAGGGTCTTGAAAAGGACGTTGCTGAATTCAAGGCAAACGCTCTTAACCCTGAACATCCGATCCAGAAGGGTACCGCACAGAACAGCGATACGTACTTCCAGAACAGAGAGACTGCAAACCGTTATTACGAGGCTACCCCCGCAATCGTTCAGGAAATGATGGACGAGGTTTCCGCGCTTACCGGAAGAAACTATCACCTGTTTGACTACGTTGGCGCTCCCGATGCTGAAGAAGTGATCGTTATCATGGGCTCCGGCGCAGAGACCGTCGAAGAGAGCATCAATAAGCTCAATGCTGCAGGCAAGAAGTACGGCTTGATCAAAGTTAGACTCTATCGCCCGTTCGTTTCCGATGCATTTGTTGCTGCAATTCCGAAGACCTGTAAGAAGATGGCTGTCCTTGACAGAACCAAAGAGCCCGGATCGCTCGGCGAACCGCTCTACCTCGACGTCTGCACCGCACTCCTCGAGAAGGGCCTTAAGGACATCACCGTTGTCGGCGGAAGATACGGACTTGGCTCCAAAGAGTTCAACCCCTCCATGGTTCTCGCAGTTTACAAGAACCTTGAATCCGAGCAGCCGAAGAACCACTTCACGATCGGTATTTACGACGACCTTACCAACACTTCTTTGGACTTCTCCGAGAAGTATGACGCGGCTCCTGCAGGATCCACCTCCTGTAAGTTCTACGGCCTCGGCTCTGACGGAACGGTTGGCGCAAACAAGAACTCCATCAAGATCATCGGTGACCACACCGATATGTACGCTCAGGCATACTTCTTCTATGACAGTAAGAAGTCCGGCGGTATCACCGTTTCCCACTTGAGATTCGGAAAGACCCCCATCCAGTCTGAGTACCTCATCGACGCTGCAGACTTCATCGCTTGCCACAACCCGTCGTACGTCACCCGTTACGATATGGTCAGCGACTTGAAGGAAGGCGGCTCCTTCCTCCTCAACGCTCCTTGGACCACCGTTGAAGAGCTCAACGCTAATTTGCCTGCAAAGGTTAAGAACTTGCTCGCTGCAAAGAAGGCAAACCTCTATGTGATCGACGCTATCTCGATTGCTGCAAAGCTCGGCCTCCGTGGCAGAACCAACACCATTTTGCAGTCCGCATTCTTCCTCATCAACGATCAGATCATGCCGTATGCTGACGCCGTTGATTACATGAAGAAGATGGCTTATAAGTCCTTTGCAAGAAAGGGTGATGCAATCGTTCAGATGAACTACAATGCAATCGACTCCGCAAAGGAAAACCTCGTCAAGATCGAGATCCCTGCCGACTGGGCAACCACCACCGAAGGTGCAAGCATGGTCAAGCTTGCTGACAACGATTACTTCAAGAACGTCGTTGCGCCGATCCTCGCTCTCGAAGGCGACAAGCTTCCCTCCTCCGCGTTCAACGCAGACGGCTCCGTTCCCACCGGAACGACCAAGTTTGAGAAGCGCGGTGTTGCAGTTCTCGTTCCCGAATGGAACATTGACAAGTGTATCCAGTGTAACCAGTGCGCATTCGTTTGCCCGCACGCGACCATCCGTCCTTACCTCGTTGCAGAGGGAACGGAAGTTCCTGAGACCTTCGCAACGAAGCCGGCTCTCCAGGCAAAGGGTTACACGTTCCGCATGCAGGTTTCCCCGCTTGACTGTATGGGATGCGGCGTCTGCGCTGACATCTGCCCGGTCAACGTCAAGGCAAACGCTGATGCTGTTAAGGCTGGCGAAAAGGCTGCGAAGCCCGAAGCTAAGGCCCTCAACATGATTCCGCTTGAGAAGATGCTCAAGGAAGCTTCCAACTGGGAATTCGCTCAGGAATTGCCTGACGTTCCTGCTGAAGTAACCGAAAAGATGGCTGACGTTAAGAAGTCTCAGTTCACCCAGCCGCTCTTCGAGTTCTCCGGCGCATGCGCAGGCTGCGGAGAGACGCCGTACGTTAAAGTCCTCACGCAGTTGTTCGGTGACAGAATGATCATCGCAAACGCAACCGGATGTTCCTCCATCTACGGCGGATCTTCCCCGACCTGCCCGTATACGACCAACAAGGCCGGCCACGGTCCTGCTTGGGCAAACTCCCTCTTCGAGGACAACGCTGAGTTCGGATTCGGAATGAACCTTGCTTACAAGGCTCGCCGCGATGCGCTCAAGGCTAAGGTTGAAAAGCTCGCTGAGATGTGGAATGAGTGCCCGGATTGCAAGGCAATTCTCACCGATTGGATCGACAACATGGACGACGCTGAAGGCTCCAAGAAAGCTTCCGCGAAGCTCGTTGCTGACCTCGAGAACTGCAAGGCTGAATGCGAAGGCGAAGAGCTTGCTCTCGTCAACGAAATCCTCGATGCAAAGGATTGCCTCGTCAAGAAGTCCTTCTGGATCATCGGTGGTGACGGCTGGGCATACGACATCGGTTACGGCGGACTCGATCACGTTCTCGCAAGCGGTGAAGACGTGAACATCCTCGTTCTCGACACCGAAGTTTACTCCAACACCGGTGGACAGGCTTCTAAGGCTACCCCGATCGGTGCTGTTGCGAAGTTCGCAGCTTCCGGTAAGCGCGTTAAGAAGAAAGACCTCGGCATGATCGCCGCTTCTTACGGATACGTTTACGTTGCACAGTGTGCAATGGGATCCGACAAGAACCAGCTCGTCAAGGCTTTGAAAGAGGCTGAGGCTTACCACGGTCCTTCCATCATCATCTGCTATGCTCCGTGCATCAACCACGGAATCAACATGACGAAGTCTCAGGCTGAAGAGAAGTCGGCTGTTGACTGCGGATACTGGCACTTGTACCGTTACAACCCGATGCTCGCAGAGAAGGGTGAGAATCCGTTCACGCTCGACTCCAAAGATCCCACGGGTGATTACCAGGCGTTCATCCTCGGCGAAACGCGTTATGCTTCCTTGAAGAAGACGCAGCCTGAGGTTGCTGAAGAACTCTTCAAGAGAACCGAAGAATCCTCCAAGCAGAGACTCGAAGGTTACAAGAAGATGGCTGGAAAGTAAGATCTCCAAATGAAATTATAAAAAGAGGTGTTTCCCGTTTGGGAAGCACCTCTTTTCTTTCCATCAAAAAAGCCGTCACGTTTTGTGACGGCTTTTCTTATTTACTGTTCCGGATAGAGCTTTGCAAGACCGCCTTCCGACGTCTCTCTATAACGTCCACACATATCGCGGCCGGTCTGCAACATCGTTTCCACAACGAGGTCAAACGAAACCTTTCTCGTGTCTGCCAAGATATCCGCAAGCAGGAACGCATTGATCGCACGCATCGCGGCAACGGCGTTTCGCTCGATGCACGGAATTTGCACAAGCCCGTGCACGGGGTCGCACGTCAATCCAAGATTATGCTCCATTGCGATTTCCGCGGCGTACTCCACGGCATCCAAATCCTTGCCGAACAAGTCCGCAAGGGCCGCTGCCGCCATGGAACATGCGCTTCCGATTTCCGCTTGACATCCGCATTCCGCCCCGCTGATGGAGGCATTCTCCTTGATCAGATTTCCAATCAATCCACCCGATGCAAGCGCTCGCACAATGCGGTCGTCAGTGAAATTATAACGTTCTTGCATATAGAGCAAAACTGCAGGAAGAACACCGCTCGCACCACATGTCGGCGCGGTTACAATGGTTTCCGCCGAAGCATTTTGTTCCCCGACCGCAAATGCGTACGCACAGACAAGACGTTGCTCGCGCGCCGCGGCATCTTCGCCATACCGACAGTTCTCATAAAGAAGCTTTGCCTTTCTCTCGACGCCCAATCCGCCGGGCAGCTGTCCGCTCGCCTTCGTTCCCTTGCGAATGGAGTCACGCATCTGGTTCCAGACCTCGTGGAGATATTCAAAGACCTCCTCTCCCTCTACTTTCGCAACGTAATCAAAAAGGCGAAATCCCTGTGCGCGGCAGACTTCCTTGATAGCGCTGAACTTCGTTTCAGGATAGATATCCTTTTCTTCGGACGGCCTTCCTTCCACGCGAATCGCGCCGCCACCCACGCTGAAGACGCGCAACGTCTTTCCGTCTTCACCGATGAAGTCCATCGTGTTCGGATGCGGAACTTCACTCTTTCCGTCAAAGACAATTTCAGCAAACGGGATGACCGATCGGATGACTCGATCCGTTCCATGTCCCTTCCCTGTGAGTGCAAGCGAGCCATACAGGATGACCTTGCAAGCCTTTGCATCTGGGTTCTCTTTCAAAAAGAGCTGAGCCGCGTGTTCCGGGCCAATGGTATGCGAAGATGACGGGCCTCTCCCGATTCGATATAAATAGCGCAACGATTTCATATTTCCCCTCTTACGCCCACCGGGCACAAAGAAACTTTCTTTTATAAGCCGTACTCGAACGTTCCGACAAACTGCGGATCGATAATTTCTCCTTCTTCCAACGCCTGCATATGTGCGGCAATAAACTCGCCGCCCGTCTTCATCGCGAGGTCAAACAACTCGGAATACGATTCATTATGTTCCAAGCCATCTCCCTTGTGAAGCCAGGGCTCTTTTTCAAGATTGAGGTACGCAGGCACGTCTTTATTTGACTTAAAGTGTCCACTGATGAAGTACGGACAGCCTAAAAATGCCTCCAAAACCTTACTCAACGCACGAATGAAACGGTTTCCACGATAAAACAGAGCATTGAAGCGCACCGTGCTCTTCATGCTTTCCACCAAAACACCGTCGTCAAAGACAAAGCGGAAAAGATCGCGCGTAACACTCTGCCACATGCGTTCAATAACAGCAAACTTCTCCGAATCAATGGTGTAAAACTTTTTGATTTTGAAGTCCGTGATCTTTTCGATGAAGGAATTGGCATAAAGCGCATCATCCAATCTACCCTCAACGTCAATGTGGATTCCACTTTCCTTTTTACGCTCATTCTCAAAGCGTTTTCGCGTCAGTGCGCCAACATACGGATGGCAATAAAAATCCAAGAAATAATGAAGCGTGAACCCGTAAAAATAAGAGAGCAACGCGCAGAGGTTTTCGTCCTCTAGATTCTTCTCGATGAAGCTTTGCATTAAGATAAACAAGCGGTTGACATCACAGCTGTGTAAGCGATGTCCGATCCCGACAACAATGCTACCCTTTGCGAGCGGTTTATGATAAAAGAAAACATCCGGACCCTGTAAGCCCCAGAAAAATGCGCTGGGCTCTGCGGTGAGAATCTCCTTGAGTTCGGGCGCAGCCTGACGCATACACTTATTTCCAAACAGCATATGAGACGTAAAATCTGGCATTGTTCGTTGTTCTCCTTTTTTCTATTCCGAAAAAGTTATAAGCATTTTTTCGGCCTCTTTTGAATTCGAATCCATTATAGCACTTTCTAACACTGAAAACAAGCCATTTTTTGAAGAGAAAGCGGAAATTTGAAGAGAATAAAACGCCTGCCGAAAGGGCAGGCATTTTTCCTTATTCAGACAATGTTGACCACTCTTCAAAAAGAGTTTCCACGTGCGCACGCACGCGCTCCATTTCTTCACAAACGCTTTTCAGTTTCTCATAATCGCCCGAAATTTCAGGCGTAGACACTTTTGCTTCAAGCTCCGAGAGCAATTCCTCATTTTCTGAGATTTCCGCTTCCAGCGCGCGAATACGGCTCTTTTTCTTCACCTCTTCGCTTCGCATCTTCGCAGTGCGATGCGTTGAATTCTTCTTTTCGGCAGCTACGCTTTTCTCAAACTCAATTCGCTGGCGCTCTTTTTCCTGTTCCGCCAGATACCCTTCAAAGGTTTCAAAAAAGGCGGGCGCAACCTCCTTGATCTCCAAAAGACGCGAGCAGACTGCATTTAAGAAATATCGATCGTGGGAAACGAAGATCATCGTTCCGCCGTAAGCACACAATGCTTCCTCCAGCGCCTCTCTTGAGACAAGGTCAAGGTGGTTTGTGGGTTCGTCGAGAACAAGAACGTTTCCACGCTCCGCAATTAAAATGGCAAATCCGAGCTTTGCACGTTCTCCACCTGAAAGGACAGAAACCGGTTTTTCCATATCCTCTTCGCCAAGGAGCATTCTTGCAAGACTTCCACGAACTTCAGCCTGCGCCATGGAAAGGTGCCTGTTCCAAAGCTCCTCCAAAACGGTGTTTTGGAAGTTTAAGTTGAGGTTTTCCTGATCGTAATATCCGATTCGAACCCCTCTTCCCCAACAAACGGCACGATCCGATTCCACTTGAGCCTTCAAAAGGCGCTTTAGCAGCGTGGACTTTCCCGTTCCGTTTTTGCCGATGATTGCAAGCTTTTCCCCTCGCCGCAAGGAAAAGGCAAGGTGCTTGCAAAGAACTCTTTCCTCTTCGCCCACGGAAAGCACGGTGTCTTGAACGCTCAGAACGTCTTTAACCGGCTCGGAGTCATAGGAAAATGAGAACTTTGGAATGTGCTCCGTCGTGTTCGGCTTCTCAATGCGCTCGATATGTTCGAGCTGATGCAGTCGACTCTTTGCGCTCTTTGACGTGGAAGCACGAACGATGTTTCGCTCGGCATACTCCTGCATGGAAGCAATGCGGTTTGCCTGCTTTTCATATTCCTTGAGCTGGCGCTCAACGTACGCACGTTTGAGCTCTTTGTACTTCGTGTAATTCCCGCGAAAGGTCATCACCTTGCGGTTGTCAAGCTCCCAGATCAAATTAACCGTGCGATCCAAGAACCAGCGGTCGTGCGAAACGACGATGATCGACCCGCGATACGCCGTGAGGTACTCCTCCAGCCACGCGAGCGATGCAAAGTCAAGATGGTTCGTGGGCTCGTCGAGGACGAGAAGTTCCGGCGCGGCAAGCAAAAGCCTGCAAAGCGCAAGACGGGTCTTTTCCCCGCCGCTCATCGTCGAAACGACGCGATCATAACACTCCGCAAAGCCCATTCCGTTCAAGACTGTGCGAATGCGAACGTCGATCTGATATCCATCGGCGGCGTCAAACACGGCAGAAGCCCGCGCGTACGCAGAAGAGAGTGCACGGAATTCAGCACTCTCGTGATTGACGAGTTTCGCCATCTCCCCTTCAATCTCGCGCATCTTTTTCTCTGCGACGAGTGCATCGGCGAAGACGGCCTTCATCTCTTCATAGACTGTTTTCTCCCCTTCCAAACCACTATTTTGCGCTAAAAAGCCTATGCGAAGGCCACCCTTCTTGGAAATTCCTCCCTCATCAGGGAGAAGTTTTCCCAAAAGGACGTGCAGCAACGTGGACTTCCCGATTCCATTCTTCCCAATCAAGCCTATGCGATCGGATTCGTTCACGGTGAGGTTTAACCCCTCTAAAATCAGCTTATCGTCATACCCAAAGCTGACATTTTCCAGGGAGAGCAACATCGATTATTCTTCTTTTGCCTCTTCGGGTTTTGCTTCCTTCTGTTCTTTTAAAAGAGAAACGATCTCTTCCAAAAGCTCTTCCGTTCGCGGCTTAACAGGTGCCGGCGGAGCAACGGGTGCGGCAGGTGCAACGGGCGCTGCAACCTCTTCGGGAGCATTCTCTTCTTCCTTGACCAAGGAATCTTTGAGACGCTGAGCAACTTTCTCGGTATGCTTCTGCGCGGCCTTCACAAAGCGAACGCCAATAAAGATGGAGAAACCGATAATAAAGAACTCAACGATCTTCTGAATGAGCTTTCCATATGCGATGGCAACTTTGGGAACAGCGGCAGTGGTTTCCGTTGCTTCAACTGCGTGCTGAAGAACGATTTCCAACTCGGAAAGGTGAACGTTGCCGATCAGCATTCCAACGCACGGCATAATAACATCATTGACAAGGCTGGTCGTGATCGCTCCAAACGCAGCACCGATAACAACACCGACAGCAAGGTCAATGACATTTCCCTTCTTTATAAAAGCCTTAAAATCTGCCCAAAACGTACTTTTCTTCCTCTGTTTTTTCATAAGAAAACCTCCTTTTCTTCCCCTTTATCATACCCGAAAACACACCTTTTTTGCAATCGTTTCAAAGCAAAAAAGTAAAACTCTTTTGAAAGTTTGAAAAAGCTTTGAAAAACTTCATTGAATACTAAAAAATGGCTGAAAATTCTATTTTTTGAATATATTTTTATGTTAAAATCAAAAAACACTTGAAAAACTTTTTATACGCGCTATAATGCAACTATACTTGCTTTTTTTGAGGAGATTATCAATGGACTTTCAAATGTACACAACCCCGCAGGACATTGCAAAGATTATGGAAGGAAACATCAAGTGGCGCATTTCAAACGGCTTGGAACGCACGAAAAACGGACGTATTTTTGCCGCAATTTCCAGCGGAGCAGGCTGGGAAGACCGCCTTGGGAATTATGTTTATCTCATCAGAAGCGATGATGACGGAAACACCTTTTCCGATCCCATTGCCATCGTTTACGGCGGCGAGGAGATCCGAATCAACGACTGCGGCCTTTGGATCGACCCAAACGGAACACTCTGGTTAAACTTCATTTCACAGCCCGAAAACGCAACTTATTATTACCTCTGCGACGATCCCGACGCAGATGAGCTTTCCTGGAGAGGGCCTTTCCGCATGGGTGACGGAGGTAAGCTCAACAAACCCACCATTCTTTCCAACGGAGATTGGATCTTCCCCCTTTCCGTTTGGAACAACGTTGGCGCAGCAAACTCGGAATCTTACGAGGAGTACTCAAATCGCTCTTCCTTACACATCTCGGAAGATGGCGGCAAGACCATCCGCTATCTCTCCCATTCGAACGTTCCCCGTCGCTGCTGTCCCGAACATATGGTCCTCGAAAAATTGGACGGTTCGGTGGAGCTTTACTCCCGCACGTGGTACGGCATTGCGAAATCCGTTTCTTATGACAAGTGCCGCACTTGGACGGACGGCGTTGACAGTGGCTTTGGCGGTCCAAATTCCCGCTTCCACATCCGCAGATTAAAATCAGGCAATATCCTCCTGATCAACAACTTCTATAATCCGCTCGACAAGCGCGATTGGCCGAAGCGCTGTCATCTTGAGGCAATGATTTCCCGTGATGACGGAAAAACCTGGGAAGGCTTCCTGACCATCGACGGCCGCTGTCCCGTGTCCTACCCGGACTGCATCGAGGCTGACAACGGTTTCATCTATGCATTCTCGGATTACGATCGTTACGGCGCAAAGGAAATCATCCTCCACAAGTTCACCGAGGAAGACGTTTTGAAAGGCAGGCTTGTCAATCCCGAAAGCTTCCTCTGCAAAGTCATCCAACAGGGTTAATGAAAAACAAAAAAACCGCAAGCATTCAACTGCTTGCGGTTTTCTTTTTACCGTTTTACTCTCAGCATCCGCATCGAATTTAGAATGGCAATGACGGCAACGCCGACATCTGCAAAGACGGCAATCATCATATTCGCAATGCCCAGCGCAATGAGCGCAAGAACACCAAACTTGACGAGCAAGGAAAACACAACGTTTTCAATGACGATCCTTTGATTCTTCTTGGAAAGACGAATCACCTCAGCAACCTTTTTTGGCTCATCCGTCATCAAAACAACATCCGCCGCCTCAATTGCCGCATCCGAACCAAGCGCACCCATCGCAAAGCCGACATCTGCCGAGGCAAGAACGGGAGCATCGTTGATTCCGTCTCCAACGAATGCGACTCTGCCTTGCGTTTCCCGCTTCAAGCGTTCGACATGCTCCACTTTTTCGTGCGGCAGAAGTCCGCACACGACCTCAGAAATCCCAAGCTCTTTTCCAATGCGCTCACCAACCTCTTTCGTATCTCCCGTGAGCATCACCGTTCGCGTCACGCCGACGCGGCTTAACGCCTCAATGCTCTCTTTTGCGTCCACCTTGACTTGATCTTCCGCAAAGATCACGCCAAACAGTTCTCCGCTCTTTGCAACCCAGATTGCGGTGTCTGCAAATTCTTCATCGCCCGTTTCAATACCCTCTTTTTCGAGGAACGTTCGTCTGCCAAGCAAAATCCCCTGTCCGTCAAACACGGCAAAAATCCCCTCACCGGCGCGCTCCTCAACCGAGCTTACGCGGCGAAGATCGGGCGCTTTGCCATATGCACGCAGGACGGCTTCAGCAAGCGGATGGGAGGAATTCGCCTCAACGTGTGCCGCTGTTTCCAAAAGCGCTTCTTCCGTTCCTCGATATGCAATGCAGGCGCTCACCGAGAATCTTCCTTCCGTCAATGTTCCCGTCTTGTCAAAGACAACAGTCTTCGTTTCAGTCAGTGTGTCGAGATAATTCCCACCTTTGACAAGCACACCTGAGAGGGACGCTCCTCCAATTCCGCCGAAATACGCAAGCGGAACGGAAATGACCAATGCGCACGGGCAGGAAACGACCAAGAAAGACAATGCGCGATATCCCCACACTTGAATCGACTCTTGCAGGATAAGCGGTGGCAAAAAAGCAAGTAACGCCGCAAGGATGACCACGATAGGCGTGTAAATGCGCGCAAACCGCGTGATAAAACGCTCGGACTTTGCCTTGCGCGAAGAGGCGCTTTCCACAAGCTCCAATATCCTGGACGCTGTGGACTCTGCAAACTCCTTTGTCACAAGAACGGTAAGGACCCCGCTCTTGTTGATTGACCCACTCAAAACGAGGTCACCACGCGAGACCTTTCTCGGCATTGATTCCCCCGTGAGGGCACTCATATCTAGAACGGATTCTCCGTCCAAAACCTCTCCGTCCAACGGGATGCGCTCACCCGGACGAACAAGAATACGTTCCCCAACCGCGATCTCCTCCGACGGAACGCGCGTTTCAACGTTCCCGACAAGACGAATTGCCGAGTCTGGTCGAACATCCATCAAGGAAGTGACCGCAGAACGCGTCTTCGAAACAGCGCGCTTTTGAAAGAGCTCGCCAAGCTGATAAAAGAGCATCACCGCAACAGCCTCGGGATATTCCCCGATGAAAAATGCTCCCACCGTTGCAAGCGACATCAAAAAGTTCTCGTCAAAGACCTTTCCTCGAACGATATTTCGTGCGGCACGCAAAAGAACGTCTGCCCCCGCCGTTAAGTAGGCTGGGATAAACAATAGTATTTGCGCAAAGATTGGCTCGATGACTTCGCGAATTGCCAACGCCGCGCCAAAGAGAATTGCCGCAAGCAAGATTCTCAAAAGCTCAATGTCAATCTTTCTCTTCTTTTCGTTTCGGTCGCAACTGCATTTCCCATGGTGTTTGTGATGACCACAGCCGCATCCATCGTGATGTTCGCGGTGTCCGCAACTACATTCACTATGATACTCGTGGTGACTGCAGCCGCATTCATCGTGATACTCACGGTGATCGCAACCGTATTCACTGTGGTGTTTATGTTCTTCTCTACCCTTTTCGTGAAGAATGCTCTTTCTTTCCCCTAAACTTTCGCAAACAACTTCAGGAAGCGTGTTTTCAATGGTTTTCTGCACGCGCAAAAAGACCTCTTCAAACTCGCTTTCTTCGACGCTGAGAAGAAGTCGTGTCGTCATAAAATCAACGGTGGCATCTGCCACTCCATCGACAAGTAAAATCGCGCGCTCCAGCTTTGCGGCACAGTTCGCACAGTCAAGATTCTTCAGTAAAAAGCGATATTCCCGTTTCATTTCCGTTCCTCAGCAAGGTGCTCCAACGCGGTGTTCAAAATGAGGCCGACGTGGTCGTCATCAATTTCGTAAAAGACAGACTTTCCCTCTCTTCTCGTCTTGACGAATTTGCAGTCTCGCAAGATCCGCAAATGATGGCTGGTTGCAGATTGCGTTCCGCCCACAACCTCCGTCAAATGCCCAACGCAAAGCTCCCCTTCCAGAAGAGTGAGAACGATGCGCATGCGCGCAGGATCGGAAAGGACTTTGAACCAATTTGCAAGTTCCTCGCTCTTTAAGTACTTCTCGGATGCCCTCACCCGCTCGATGCGTGCCACGTGATCTTCCGAATGTCCACAGATGTTTTTGTTCATTATATCGCATCTCCTATTATTAACATATGAATATATATTGATATGTTAATGTTATTTTATACCTTTCCCTGCTCTTTGTCAAGAAAAAAGTCCCTGTTTTCACAGGGACTTTTCAAGTTCGTTTTTCAATTCTTCTTTCATCGTTGCAAGAAGTGTTTCAGAGCATTCTTCAACGTGTTCCATCGGAAAGGGAATGTTGAGCGCACGGTACTTCTCGACACACAGCTTATGAAAGGGCAAAAGCTCCGTTTGCGCACGGAAGGTCTTTGCAAGCGCGGCAAACGCCTTCATCTCCTCTTTTCGGTCGGAAACAGTCGGAATGATCACACGGGTGAGCTTAATGTCGCATCCTCTTTTCTCTGCAACCTTCAAAAAATTTTTGAGCTTTGCAAGACTTCCTTCCACCAAAGATTTAACGTCCAGGATGACGAGATCCGTCTTTTCCAGAATTCGTTCGGTCCACTCGTCGAAGAGAAGTCCATTCGTTTCAATTGCGGTGTGAAAACCCTCTTCTTTTAAGAGTGAGAGCAGAGAAAACGTAAATTCCCCCTGCAACAAAGGCTCTCCACCCGACAGCGTGACACCGCCCGTGAGATATGGGCGCAGGCGGACGATCTTTTCCAAAACCTCCCCTGCCGTCACTTCCTTGCCTTCTTTCCCGAACGTGTCGGGGTTATGGCAAAACGGGCAACGCAAGTTGCACCCCTGCAGGAAGACCACACAGCGAAGCTTTGGCCCGTCCAACGCGGACATACTCAAAAAGGAATGCAAAACGCCCTTACAGTTTCTCATGGTATGTTCTCGAAATGACCTCAAGTTGCTGTTCCTTTGAAAGTTTGACAAAATGCACGGCATAACCCGAAACTCGGATGGTCAAGTTCGGATAAAGCTCGGGATGTTCATATGCCTCAATGAGCTGTGCTCTGTTGATGACGTTCACGTTGAGGTGATGTGCGTTCTGCGCGAAATATCCGTTCATCAGCGCGACGAGGTTGTCGATGCGGTCCTCCTCATTCTTACCAAGCGTGGACGGCGTGATGGTGAACGTGTTGCTAATGCCGTCGCGGCAGGATGCATAAGGAAGCTTTGCAACCGAGTTGAGCGCGCAGAGAGCGCCATTCTCCTCTCTTCCGTTCATCGGGTTTGCTCCGGGTGCAAACGGCGCTCCTGCCTTTCTTCCGTCCGGAGTTGCTCCCGTTTTCTTTCCATACACCACGTTGGATGTGATCGTGAGAACAGAAAGGGTATGCTGTGCGCCGCGATATGCCGGCGTCTTTTTCAATTCCTGTTCAAAGAGTTGAAGCTGTTCCACGGCAATCGGATCCACGCGATCATCATCGTTGCCATACTTCGGGAACTCCCCTTCAATTTCAAAATCAATGAAAATGCCGCGCTCATCACGAATTCCACGAACCTTTGCAAAACGAATCGCGGAAAGCGAATCAGTGAGAACGGAAAGCCCTGCAACGCCAAATGCCATAAAGCGGTGGACATCCGTATCGTGCAACGCCATCTGCGTCTTCTCGTATGCATACTTATCGTGAACACAGTGAATAACGTTCAGCGTGTTGACGTAAAGCTTGCAAAGCCACGCACGATAAAAGTCAAGGCGGCGAATGACTTCGTCGTAGTCGAGCACATCTCCCTCATACGGCGACATTTCAGGTGCGATCTGCATGCCGCTCTTCTCTTCCTTTCCGCCGTTAAGCGCAAGCAACAAAAGCTTCGGCAAGTTGCAACGTGCTCCAAAGAACTGCATCTGTTTCCCGACCTTCATTGCAGAAACGCAACAAGCAATCGCATAGTCATCCCCATACAGCGGGCGCATAACGTCATCGTTTTCGTACTGTATGGAATCGGTGTCGCATGAAACCTTTGCGCAGAAACGTTTGAACTCCTCGGGCAAGTCTTTCGACCAAAGCACCGTCAAGTTAGGCTCGGGCGCAGAACCGAGATTATAAAGAGTCTGCAGGATACGGAAAGAAGTCTTGGAAACCAACGTTCTTCCGTCCTCTCCCATTCCTCCGACGCTCTCGGTGATCCACACAGGATCCCCACCAAACAGCTCGTTGTATTCGGGCGTTCTCAAGTGACGAATCGCGCGAAGATGGAGAACGAAGTCATCCACGATCTCCTGAACGCCGCTTTCATCCAGCGTTCCCTCTTTCAAATCGCGCTCAAAATAGATGTCAAAGAAGGTGCTGACGCGCCCCAAACTCATTGCCGCACCGTTTTGCTCCTTGTTTGCCGCAAGGTACGCAAAGTATGTCCACTGCACAGCTTCTTTTGCGTTTTCCGCAGGACGACCGATATCGTATCCATACAGTTTTGCCATTTCCTTGAGTCTTCCAAGGAAGGTAATCTGTTGAAACAATTCTTCGGAGAGCTTGACCGTTTCCGCGTTCATCTCTCTTCCGACGATTGCTTTATCCTTCTTTTTTTCTTCGATCAAACGATCTACGCCGTAGAGCGCAACGCGTCTGTAATCTCCGATGATGCGCCCTCTGCCATATGCATCAGGAAGCCCCGTGATCAACCCGACGTGACGTGCCGCCTTCATCTCGTCCGTATAGACGCGGAAGACGCCGTCGTTGTGCGTCGTGCGGTACTTAAACTCGTTCTGAACGTTTTCGGACAACTCGTACCCATACGCCGCGCAGGCAGAGCGCACCATGCGCATTCCCCCAAACGGATTCACCCCGCGCTTCAACGGCGCATCCGTCTGCAAGCCGACAATGATTTCACTTTCGCGATCGATATATCCGGGAGCATACGACAAGAGGGAGGAAACCGTGCTGGTGTCCACATCCAAAACGCCCCCTTTCTTGCGCTCTTCTTCACAAAGCTTTTCGAAGATGGCGCGGATGCGCTCCGTGCGCTCCGTTCTTCCCTTCAAGAACGAGCCATCCCCTTCGTACGATGCGTAATTCTGCTGAATGAATGCGCGAACGTCAATGCTCTCTTTCCAATTTTCCCCTTGAAATCCTCTCCAAGCCACTTCCATTTTTCCTTTCTCCTTCTGAAAAATAAAAAAAACTGAGCAATCCGAATCTTACGTTTCAGTTTGCCCAGGCG
>JAZNLR010000126.1:0-2606 GCA_045579195.1 Clostridia bacterium
CGGTCTTGTGCTTCTTGGGAATCACAGTTCTTTCTTTGCCGTCGATGCAGGGATTTTCCATCAATTTAGGCGACTTTTTGACTCTTGTTTCTGCGGTGTTCTTTGCCTGCCATTTCCTTGCGTTAGAGGGGGCGACAAAGAAGGTCGAGGGAATGAGATTGACGTTTTTACAGTTATTTTTCGCCGCCGTGCTTTTCTTGTTTGCAACCTTTGCGTTCGGCGGATTCCCAAGCGGAGAAACCATTGTGGGCGGAGCGTTGCCCCTTCTTTATCTCGGGCTCTTTTCAAGTTGCGTTGCATATATCGTGCAGACGTACGCGCAGAGCCAGGCGTCCGCGTCAAAGGTTTCCATTTTGCTGTCGACCGAGTGTGTGTTTGGCGGCGTCTTTTCCATTGCACTTGGATATGAGCCGTTCACGCTTTACATCTTGATCGGCGGATTGATGATTATGGTTGCAATTATGTTGATTGAAGGACTTTTTGACCGTAAAAATACGGAAATGAAAAGGAAAGGAGAATAAGATGAAAGACTATCGCACGGTTTTGTTTGACCTTGACGGAACGCTGACAGATTCCCAGGATGGAATCCTCTCTTCCATTCGTTCCGCACTTGCATATTTCGGCATTGATGAACCGTCAAATGCGAATTTGAGACGTTTTTTGGGCCCGCCACTTCGAACTTCTTTTTCGGAATATTACGGTCTGAGTGCAGAAGAGGCAGAAGTTGCGGTCAAAAAGTATCGTGAGACGTATGCAAACGAAGGGCTTTACATCAACCGCGTTTACGAGGGGATTGAAGAGATGTTGATTCGCCTAAAGGGTGCAGGGAAAGAACTCATTGTTGCAACGTCAAAGCCCGTATACTATGCGGTTCGCATTATGGAGCACTTTGGAATCGCAAAATACTTCCGATTTGCGAGTGGTTGTGAATTGAACGGCCTTCGTGATGCAAAAGCCGACGTGATTGCGTACGCAATGGAGGTTGGCGGATGTGACGCGGAGGGCACCGTGATGGTGGGCGACCGAAAGCACGATCTTCTGGGCGCTGCAAAAAACGGAATCGATGCCATCGGCGTTCTTTATGGCTATGGCTCGTTTGAGGAGCTCTCAAACCATGGGGCAATTGCTGTTGCGAAGACTCCCGGCGAGGTTGCGGACGTAATTTTGGGAAAATAATGAAAATTTCATATTCATTTCACAGAAAATGAAGTATAATAAAATCAAAAGGGGAACACGTTTCCCAAAAAGAAGGAGGGCGTTTTTGTGATTACCTTAAAGGAATTAAAAAAAGACGAAGAGATCCAGGCGCTCATTCAGGTTACGGAACATCAGCTTGAGGAGCTTGGGTATACAGAACATTCCAACCGCCATTTGTCCATCGTTGCTTGCTGGGCAGGGGAATTGATGGCGCAGATTGGAGGAACGGAAAAAGAGATCCAGATGGCGGAGGTCGCAGGGTACTTGCACGACATTGGGAACTCGGTCAATCGTCACGATCATGCACAGTCCGGAGCACTTCTTGCGTATCAGCTCCTTCGTGCACGCGGTGTGAGCTATGCCGACGCAGCAGAAATTATGATGGCGATCGGAAATCACAACGAAGGCGAGGGAGAGGCGGTGAGTCGCATCAGTGCGGTTCTGATCATTGCAGATAAAGCAGACGTGCATAGAAGCCGCGTTCGCTATGCATTGCGCAAAGACCCGAATCTTGCTGTTTTTGACATTCATGACCGTGTGAACTATGCGGCCGAAAGTTCTCATCTTGTTGTCGATAAAGACGAGAACCGAATTGTTCTTGAAGTACAGATTGACACGACGATTTGCCCGGTGATGGATTATTTTGAAATCTACTTTGGCCGTATGTCGATGTGCCGTAAAGCGGCAGAATATCTTGGAATGCACTTTGGATTGGTAATTAACGGCGCAAAATTGCTGTAAAATTAACTATTACGGGTGTTTTTGGACACTTTTTTGTGTCGAAAGTTGCATTTTAAAACAAATTGTTGTATAATTACATCGGTGAAGCTTTCTTTTGGAGCTTTCAAAAACATTTCGAATGATGAGGTGAAAAACATGAGTGTGCTTTTTTGTGACACCAATTGCGAACTTTGGTTCGATATAGCGGAAGAGCTTGGCTTGAATGTTATCCGCATGCCGTACACCTGCGATGGCGTTGAGTACTATTACGACCTCGGAAAGGAAACCAATTTTGACGATTTTTATGCACGCGTTCGCGGCGGCAGTATGCCCACGACCGCTGCGTTGAATATGTTTAACTACGTGGAGTACTTCGAGCCGTACTTTGAGCAGGGGGAGGACATTCTCTATCTTTCCTTCTCGCACAAACTTTCCGCAACGTTTGAGTTTATGAACAGCGCGGTTCAACAGCTTCTTGAGAAGTATCCTGAGCGCAAGTTTACTGTGTTTGACACGGCAAGCATCTCGATGGGGGCAGGTATCCAAGTGTATTACGCCGCAAAGATGAAGAAAGACGGCGCATCGGATGAGGAGATCCTTGCATTCCTCAAAAAGTTCTCGCCCGAAGTGAAGACGGTGTTTGCGGTGGATGACCTCAATCACCTAAAGCGCGGTGGTCGCGTTTCCGG
>JAZNLR010000127.1:0-12930 GCA_045579195.1 Clostridia bacterium
AACTTGACCTCTGACTGGGATAAGCTCATGCAGGACGTTGCAGACGCAGGTTGGGCTGACGTTCAGCGCGTGATGAAGGAAACTGCTCTTGAGCTTGGAATCGAGGGCGCACCTTTGCAGTGGAACTAACGCAACAAAACGATAACGAAAAAGTGAAGAAGTGGGATCCGAAAGGGTCCCATTTTTTTGTTGTTCTGCCTTGAAAATTTTCCTCAAAAAACATTTACAAAGAGATAAAAAATTTACAAAAACGCTTGCAAAAGAGAAAAAAGATGCTATAATAAAGCCAATGAGAGCAAAACAGAAAAACTGTTTTGCGTTTTTGATAGGAGGAGAAAGATGAAAAACAAATTGCTTGTGTTTGCGCTCGTTGCAATCATGATTTGTTCTTTCTGCCTCATCGCCTGTGGCGGCGGTGGAGGAACCGGCGGAAAGAATGAGTACGACATTGAAATCCGCATGTTCCTGAACAACGGAAACTATTTTGACGGCGCGGACAAAAACTCGATCTGGAAAGAGCTTGAAAAGGCCGCAGGTGCTGAAATCATCATTGAAGGCGCAGGCCGCGGAGATTACAACACCACGCTTTTCCCGATGATCAACACGCTCGACGTTCCCGACGTCTTCTTTATGACCACCGGCTCTGAGGATATGGAGGCGTACATTCCGTGGACCGACCCTGAGGACGGCATCCTTTGGAACTTTGACGACATCTTTGCAATGTACCCCGGAGAATATCCGTACCTTGAAGAGTTGATCAACAGCGCGCAGTATAGAAACCTTCGCTATAACGGACAGCACACCCTGCTTCCCAACCCGTCGGTTGCGTCCGGCTGGGGCATTTACTACCGTGCAGACTGGCTCAAGAACGTTGGATATACGAACGCAGACGGCACGCCGAAGGTTCCGACCAATATGGACGAGTTTTACGAGGTTATGAAACTGTTCACGTACAACGACCCTGACGGAAACGGACAAAACGACACGTTCGGTCTTTCGCCCGGTGCCAGCCCGCATTTCTTCAATATTTTCATGTCCGCATTTGGCTTTAACTCCGATTGGCACTTCAACGAGAATGAAGAAGTTGAGTTTGGTCTTCTCCATCCGAAGATGAAGAACTTGCTTGCCTGGTTGCAGAAATGCTTTGACGAAGGGCTCATTGACCCTGCCTTCAACACCAACAGCAACGATTCTGATCGCGAAGATTTCGAGGATTCCAGAATGGGCATCATCGTTACCAACGCAAATGACCACACGCAGTGGGTTGCGGTTCCCGTGATGAAGCTCTTCGGGGACGAGTCCGTCATTATGGGGCCCGCTCCTCGCGG
This sequence comes from Clostridia bacterium, assembly GCA_045579195.1. Lineage (GTDB taxonomy): Bacteria > Bacillota > Clostridia > Christensenellales > CAMQZB01 > JAZNLR01. The sequence goes on from JAZNLR010000127.1 coordinate 1,329, forward strand.
AACGAAGAACATCGGTGAGGAAGGCTGCGGCGGATTCACCAACTGGGGCGGTCTCTGGGGCGGCTTTAACGTTGCAAAACACGTCACGGGCGACAAGCTCAAGGCTGTTTTGAAACTCCTGGATTATTGTTATTCTCCCGAAGGCTCGATGACCAAGACCTTCGGAATCAAGGGCGTTCACTATGAGTCCTTCTCGCCGGAAGAGGGCATCGTCATCACGGAGGAAAACATCGAAAACCGTATGAACGAGCCCGAGGGAACGTTCTGGTCGCAGCAGCAGGCAGACGGAACCTTCTTGCCGCTTGGAAACTGTCAGTACTCCGGTATGTTCGGCTCCGGTCCGCTCGATTGGGACAAGTTCCGTGAGTCGGGTGCAATGTCCTTCTTTGGCGACTTCAGCTCGTCCATCGGCGGCGTTGCAGGTGTTCTCTCGCAGGATGCGGAAGATTATATGTACTACAACAATTCCAACCTTCTCAACATCACTTATCCTTCTTCCATCACGGTGAAGAACAACAAGGTGATGGACTTGGCAGGCTCGTTCTTCATCAAGGCTGTGCTCAAGCAGGTAAACTTGACCTCTGACTGGGATAAGCTCATGCAGGACGTTGCAGACGCAGGCTGGGCTGACGTTCAGCGCGTGATGAAGGAAACTGCTCTTGAGCTCGGCATCGAGGGCGCACCTTTGCAGTGGAACTAACGAACAAAACGATAACTCAAAAAGAAAAAGGTGGGGCTCGCAAGGGCCCCATCTTTTTTGATAAAAAGAAGAACAGATTTGCAAGAAATGGAGAAATCTTCGCAAAATCTTCAAAACCTTGCAATAGTGATTGCAAAAAGGTGGAAAATCCTTTATAATAAGGATAGTGAAAAACGTATTAAAACAAGGCGAGATCGCCTTGTGAATAGGAGGAGAAATATGAAGAAAAAACTTGCACTTTTGCTTGTTGTCGTCCTGCTGATTTCCTGCTTTGCAGGTTGCGGCGGCGGAAACAAGAAGTATGGCGGGGCAGATCAGCAGTACCTTTTCGGTATGGACTATATCATCTGGGAAGGCGTCGGTCAGAACATTGATTACGTGAAAGCTCTTCAGATTTGCAAGAATATGGGCGTTAAGTCCATCCGAAACTGGATGCACGTTCATTGGTTCTTCAACGACGATTTGACCCGAAGAGAGGCAAACATCGAGAAGATGCACGAGTACATTGAGGAAGCTTATAAGCACGGCTTCCAGCTCATCGGAATGAGCCATAAGAACTTCAACGTGAACAACGAGCTCAACGCAAAGCCGATGCGCGATGTCAATGCGGGAAGCTACTATCTCGAGTGGCTCGAGAAGTACGAGAAGAGCTGGGAATTGCTCGCAGCAGAGTTCCCTGAGATCACGTACTGGGAGATCGACAACGAGAACAACAACGTTGACTTTATGCCCAAGATGGGCGGCGGAACGTTCACCGTTCGCCAGATGGCCGATATCTACACGGATATGCTCTTTGCGGCATCCCGCGGAATCAAGAAGGGCAACCCCAACGCAATCACCGTCATGGGCGGCTTGATCACGAAGAATGCGGCTTCCTTCTTGGAAATGTTGTACACGAACATCAAGAGCGGAAAGTTCGGCGAGGGAAGCACCAACCCGGATGATTACTTCGAGTGCCTTGCTTGGCATCCGTATCCTGCGAACTTCAACGCTGACAAGTTCGTTGAGGATAACGACAAGATCTATCAGGTCGTTCTCGACAACGACAAACCGAAGAAAGTCTTCCTGACCGAGATCGGCGGATGGACGAGAGTTGTTGACCAGACTGTTGCCGAAACGTACATCCCGCAGCTTTATGAAGCACTCAAGCGCATGCCGTACGTAGAGTCCGCGCACTATTACCGTATGTTCAACAACGTTGCCGATCATTATAACAACGGCGGCTTGTTCTATGATCCCGATCCCAACGATCACGATCTGATCCTCGGCGGCGGAGAGGCTGTTCCCGGATCGCCGAAGGTTGGTGCTTATGCATACCAGAAGGCAGCAGGCGGAAGTGGGCCGTTGGATCTCTTGATCCCCGAAGGAGCATCTATTGAAGTTCCCGAAAAGTATAGATAAGTCAATCACAACAAGGAGCGACCGACATTCGGCCGCTCTTTTTTTTAAAAGTTTGAAAAAGGGCTTGCAATGTGTTTAACACTATGGTAGAATAAATCCAACTGGTTGATCGGAGAATAAGATGAAAAAGTTTTTGAGCCTGTTTATGGTTCTCGCCCTTGTCTTCTCTCTCTCTGCTTGCGGGGAAAGAGTTTTAACCGAAGAAGAAATGAAAAAGTTTTACGGCCCGAATTTTGTTGAATCCACCACCCATTCCGAGCAGGAGAAGTACCTCTTCGGCATGGATTATCTTGCGTGGGAAGGCATCGGTCAAAACATTGATTACGTCAAGGCGTTCCAGGTTTTGGACAACATGGGCGTTCAATCCATGCGCCATTGGATGCACTTTGCATATCTCTTGAAAGACCCCACAACGTTTTACGAGGGGCGCGCAGAGATGATGCACAAAATTCTTGCGGAAGCAAAGAAGCACGACATCCAAATCGTTGGAATGAGCCACAGCAATTGGGACATCCACGAAAAGCAGTGGGTGATCGGAAAGCATCGCTATCAGCCGTGGGAAGACAGCGATTATTATAAGTGGTTGGAAGTTTACGAAGAGACGTGGTACACGATCGTCAAAGAATTCCCTGAGATCACTTATTGGGAGATCGACAACGAGATCAACAATATGGACTTTATGTTCATTCAGAATGCCCCGAAGGATAAGCGCGGAAGAAATCTCATCTTATCGTTAGAACAGATGGCGCAGATCGCGCTCGATATGATGTTCTATGCATCCCGCGGAATCCACCGAGCAAACCCCAATGCCATCACGGTGATGGGTGGCATCGTTGACCCGAATGACCTCGGAACAAAAGGCTGCGGGTTTTCTTTCGACGACCCTGAGAAGTGGGTGGAAACGGGATCGATGGTCGAATTTATGGAGATGATCTACGACTGCATCGCAACGGGTGAGCACGGAAGCATCTACCCAGACGACTTCTTCCAATGCGCCGCTTGGCATCCTTATTATTACTTCAAGCCTGTCGACGACTTCTGGGTTGCGGAAAACAATCGGATCTATGACGTCATCAAGCGCCGCGAGGGCAAGGACAAGAAGGTCTTCTTGACTGAGTTCGGCTGGTGGAGAAGTGGCGGAACGATCATCGTCAACGGAGAGCGCGTTCCCGTTTCGGCGGAGATGATCGCAAGCTGGGTGAAAAAAATGTACACGACCGTTCGGGAAAAGATGCCGTACGTCACCAGCGTGCACTATTTCAGAATGTTCGACAACATTGCAGACAACAATAACACGGCGGGTCTTTTCTTTGATCCCGACCCGAACGACAGCTATAAAAATGCACCGTGGGAAGCGCCCATCTTGGATGCGGGCGCGCCGAAGCCCGCGGCATACGCTTATCAGGAAGTTGCAGGTGGATCCGGCTCGTTGGAGCTTTTGGTGAAACCGCGAAATAATTAAAAATGAGGAGAAAAACTATGAAGAAAAAACTTGCACTTTTGCTTGTTGTCGTCTTGCTGATTTCCTGCTTTGCAGGTTGCGGCGGCGGAAACAAGAAGTATGGCGGGGCAGACCAGCAGTACCTTTTCGGTATGGATTACATCATCTGGGAAGGCGTCGGCCAGAACATCGATCCCGTGAAAGCACTTCAGGTTTGCAAAAACATGGGAGTTAAATCCATCCGAAACTGGATGCACGTTCACTGGTTCTTCAACGATGATTTGACCCCGAGAGAGGCAAACATCCAGAAGATGCACGAGTATATCGAGCTTGCGTATAGCCACGGCTTCCAGCTCATTGGCTTAAGCCACAAGAATTTCAACGTGAACAACGAGCTCAACGCAAAACCTGCCCGTGATATCAACGAGGGAAGCTATTATCTCGAGTGGCTTGCGAAGTACGAGAAGAGTTGGGAATTGCTCGCGGCAGCGTTCCCTGAGATCACGTACTGGGAGATCGACAACGAGTGCAACAACACCGACTTTATGCCCAAGATGGGCGGCGGAACGTTCACCGTTCGCCAGATGTCCGAAATCTTCACGGATATGCTCTTTGCTGCATCCCGCGGAATCAAGAAGGGTAACCCGAACGCAATCACCGTTATGGGTGGCCTCGTCACCTGGAACATCAACTCCTACTTGCAGATGGTTTATGACAATATCGCAAGCGGAAACTTCGGCGAGGGAAGCACCAATCCGGATGATTACTTCGAGTGCCTTGCTTGGCATCCGTACCCCTCGAATTTTGATGCGGACAAGTTTGTGGAAGATCAGATGAAGACCTACCAGATCGTTCTCGACAACGACAAGCCGAAGAAGGTCTTCTTGACCGAAATCGGTGGTTGGGGAAAGTTGGAAAATCAGGACGTTGCCGCGCAGTACATTGAGGAGCTTTACGTTGCCCTCAAGCGCTTGCCGTTCGTTGAATCCGCGCATTATTACCGTATGTTCAACAACGTTGCAGACAACAACAATCAGGGCGGCTTGTTCTATGACCCCGATCCCAACGATCATGACAAGATTGTAGGAGGCGGAGAGGCGATTCCCGGTGCGCCGAAGACAAGTGCGTATGCATTCCAGAAGGCAGCCGGCGGAAGCGGACCTTTGGATCTCTTGATCCCCGAGGGAATATCCATCGAAGTTCCCGAACAATATAGATAAGAACAGGCAAAATTTCGAAAGAGCAATCAAAAAAGATTGCTCTTTTTTTTGTTGTATTTATTTCAGAAAACCACTTGCAAAATAATAGGAAATGCTTTATGATAAAAAGCATAAAGGTGCTTTATGTGGTTTTCCGAAATTAAGCACGAAAATTAAGGAGGATCAAGGAAAATGTTATACTGCAACAATAAAAAAAGAGACGACACTTGTCAGCATACGATTTCAAACGGAAGATTCTTTTGCGGTTTGAGAGGGCATGACATCTATCGCTTTGTCGGTCCATCGGTCGGCGGAAGAAACATGTTCTCCGCATACTTTGCAAACGAAGAGACGGTGGAAACGTGGGATGAAAAAGAGCGTGGCAAAAACGTCTGGAAATATCTTGTGAAAGTGGACGGAAAAGATGCAGGCGTCTTTTATGATTACGTCACGACCGAAAACTGTTTCGTTCGCGCGTTTGATTTGACCAGTCCTCTTTTGATGAAGCTCGTTTTGGACGAAAAGGTTTCCCGCCTTGCAGACGGAACGTTCTATCTCCCCGCCGGCGTGGAGTACGTCAACTGGTATAAGACAGACGTTCCCGTCTATTTCCGCGTGTTTGGCGAGGGAATTGCCGTTTCCGAAGACGGAACGGAAATTACCATGAACGGGAAGGGAAAGCTTGTCATCAAAACCGAAAATACGCACGCAGAAGCAAGATGTGATTTTGTGGGGGATGTCGTCAATTTCGTCCCTGAACGTGGCGTGATTCCTGAGCTTGAGGATACATTTTATCTTGAAGCAAATATGCAGGCGCGTAGCGGCGCAATCTTCGGCGCGGTGGAATGGAATATGGCGTACATCCGCGACACTTACGGCGTTTCGCGCGGCTTCCTTGCGATGGGCGAATTTGCGCGCGCAAAGGCAATCTTGGATTTTTATAGCGTTCGTTTCTCGCAGCGCGGAAGCTTGGCAACCGCACAGCCAATCGGCGAAACGGGGTATTATCACGTGCATGAATGCGACGAGACTGAGAACACGGGATATCTCATGCTCCAAATTTTTGATTATTACCGCGCAACGGGGGATGAGGAGTCCTTCAAGCGCTATCAGCCGATGCTCAACTGGGCATTTTATGCACAGCTGAACATTCTCAAAGATGGGATGATGCCCTTCTGCGGCGACGAGACGTACCTCGCGTGCAGCATGCTTCCCAAAGCGCACATCGACGATGGCTCTGCGGAGGCAACCATGCTCTTCTTGGAGGCGGCGCGCCGTTATGCACCCTATTTTGACGACGAAGAGGCGAAAAAGGTGGTTGCGGAGGCGCGCGAAAAATACCGCGCAAACTTTGTCCGTGACGGCAAGTTGATCACGAACAATCCCGCAAGAAGAAAGAAGGAGTACCTCCCCGAAACGCGTCTCGGTTGCTGCATGGGGTGCGGATATCATCGCGAGCTTCACTTGAACGAATTCGACACGTACGTCTGCGATGCGTGCAAGGATCGCGGTATTGACACGCGTTCGGATAAGATTTATGAGCTCACTTGCGTTTCCATGATGCCGACTTACATCGGTTCCGACCTCTTCACGAAAGAAGAGCTTCTCCCCATCATGGAAGGGTACGCCCGTTATTACATCGAGCATAAGAGTTTGTTTGGCGGAGCACGCAACCGTATCACGGGATATGAGCTCGGCTTGCTTCTCAACGCGTTGGTCGAGTTCGACAGCGAGCTTGCGCACGACATTTACAAAGAGGCGCTTGCCGCGCTCGACGATGAGAACGTCTGGGCGGAGTACTACGAGGAAGGAAAACCCGTCGGAATGCGCTGGCGCACGTGGGAAAGCGGCGTCAATGCGATGGCAGTTTTGAAATATCGAGAAAAATTTGGGAAATAAGGGAAAAAAGAATGAAAAAGTTTTTGAGCTTGCTTTTGGTTCTCATCCTTGCGCTCTCCCTCTGCGCGTGCGGAGGCGGTGGCGGCGGTGAAGAACCGGACGAACCCGACCTTACGAAGCTTTACGGTCCGAACTTCCGCGAGGAGAACATGACTGCCGAGCAGGATAAGTACCTTTATGGAATGAGCTATATCGCGTTTGAAGGCATCGGTCAAAACATTGATTATGTCAAGGCGTACGAGATCCTCAACAACATGGGTGTCAAGTCCGTCCGCAACTGGATGCACTTTGGATATATCATGAAAGACCCGTGGACATTCAAAGAAAAGCAAACCGAGTGGATGCACGACATTTTGGCGCAGGCCAAGAAGTACGGCATGCAGGTCATTGGAATGTGCCACCAAAACTGGGATATTTACGACGATAAGTGGGTGACCGGGAAGCACGAATATCAGCCTTGGGAAGGCAGCAAGTATTATGAATGGCTGGAGGTTTACGAGGAGAGCTGGTATACTCTCGTCAAGGAATTCCCCGAAGTGACCTATTGGGAGATCGACAACGAGATCAACAATATGGACTTTATGTATATCCACCGCGCCCCGAAGGACAAGCGAGGAAGAAATCTCATCTTATCGTTGGAGCAGATGGCGCAGATCTCTGCAGATATGATGTTCTATGCCTCTCGCGGAATCCACCGAGCAAACCCCAACGCCATCACGGTGATGGGCGGCCTCGTCGACCCGAACGGCCTTGGAACAAAGGGCTGCGGATATTCTTATGACGACCCTGAGGAATGGGTGAACACGGGAACGATGGTGGATTTTTTGGAGGTGCTTTACGACTGCATCGCAACAGGTGAGCACGGAAGCTATTACCCCGATGACTTCTTCCAGGTTGCAGCTTGGCATCCTTATTACTATTCTAAGTGTGCCGACGACTTCTGGGTTGCGGAAAACAATCGAATTTACGACGTCATCAAGCGCCGCGAGGGCAAGGATAAAAAGGTATTTCTGACCGAAGGCGGCTGGAGCGCAAGAGGTAACACGAAGATCAACGGGGAAGACGTTCCCATCACGAGTGAGATGGTGGGCGCGTGGATCAAGCATACGTTCAACCTGATCGCAACCAAGATGCCGTACGTCGAGAGCTGGCATTACTTCAGAATGTTTGACAACATTGCGAACAACAACTCAACGGGAGGCCTCTTCTTTGACCCGGATCCGAACGATTCTTACGCCGCGGTGACCTGGATCCCTGAAATTCTGGACGCAGGCGCACCGAAAGCGGCGGCGTACGCATATCAGCAGATGACCGGCGCAACCGGCTCATTGGAGCTTTTGGTGAAGTCGAGAAACAAGTAAAGAAAACTTTTGGGGAGAGAAGAACATGAAAAAAGTTCTAAGCCTGATTCTCTGCATCGTTATGATCTTTACCATGACGGGCTGTGCTGCGATTTCTTCCATTGGACAAGAAATCGGCCAGTTTTTTGAGGATCTCTTCGATCAATTTGGCGGCGGAAGTAAGCCCCCTGCGCTTAGTCCTGACCAAGTGAGGTGGGGCAAGAACTATCATGTGGAAAACACGCTTGCCAATCAGGACTATCTTTACGGAATGGGATATCTGGCGTTTGAGGGCATCGACCAAAACATTGATTACGTCAAGGCGTATGAGCTGCTTGACGGAATGGGCGTTCGCTCCGTCCGGAACTGGATGCACTTTTCTTACCTGATGGAGGACCCGACCACCTTCAAGGCGGGTGCGGCAGAGAAGATGCACGCCATCTTGCAGGAAACCACGGCGTACGGCATGCAGGTCATCGGAATGAACCATACGAACTGGAACCTCGCAGAGCAGAAGTTCGTCATCGGAAAACATGAATATCAGCCGTATGACGGCAGCGCGTACTATGAGTGGCTCGCGGCGTACGAGCAGTCTTGGTATACCCTCGTCAAGGAATTCCCCGAGGTAACCTATTGGGAGATCGATAACGAGCTCAACAATATGGACTTTATGTTCATTCACGGCGCGGCAAAGGATAAGCGCGGCAGAAACCTCATTCTCTCCTTAGAGCAGATGGCAAAGATCGCTGCAGATATGCTCTTTTATGCCTCCCGCGGCATCCACGCGGCAAACCCGAACGCCGTGACTGTTCTCGGAGGCCTCGTCGACCCGAACGGCCTTGGAACGAAGGGCTGTGGGTACTCTTACGAGAATCCAGAAGAATGGGTGGAAACGGGAACGATGGCGGACTTCTTGAACGCGCTTTATGACGCCATCGACAGCGGAGAGCACAACAGCTTCTTCTATGACGACTTCTTCCAGGTTGCCGCTTGGCATCCTTATTATTACACATCTTGCGTGGATGACTTCTTCGTGGAAGAAAACAACAAGATATACGAAGTCATCAAGACGAGAGAGGGGAAGGACAAGAAGGTCTTCCTTACCGAAATGGGTTGGGATCCGAAGTCCACTTTCCGCAAGAACTTGAAGGATTACCACATCACGCTGGAGGACATTGCAGATTGGATCCCGAAGCTCTATGAAACGGTCAGCGAAGAGATGCCGTACGTCGAGAGCGTGCATTACTTCCGCATGTTCGACAACATTGCGGACAACAATAACACGGCAGGCCTCTTCTTTGACCCCGACGATTCTTACGACGCTGTGACCTGGATCCCCGAAGTGGGCAAGGCAGGTGCGGCGAAGATCACGGCGCTTGCATATCAGAAGGCGGCAGGCGGAACTGCAGACCTCAACATCTTGGAGACGGACCGCCCGAACAAGCCCTCCACACCGCAGACCGACCCCGATAAGCTCAAGTGGGGCGAGAATTATGACGTCGCAAACACCAAGGCGGATCAGAGCAAGCTTTACGGAATTGGTTATATCGCGTGGGAGGGAATCGGTCAGAAGATCGACTTTGTCGGCGCATATAAACTTCTTCACAACCTCGGCGCGAAGTCCACGAGAAACTGGATGCACTTTAAGTACTTAATGGAGGATCCTTACACGTTTAAGGAAGGCGCGGCGGAGAAGATGCACGAAATCTTGCTCGAAGCGGATTCTTACAACATCCAGATCATCGGAATGAACCACACGAACTGGGATATTCACACCAACAAGTGGGTGGGCGGAAAGCACGAATATCAACCGTGGACGGGCAGTGACTATTATAAGTGGCTGGAAGTCTATGAAGACAGCTGGTATACTCTCGTCAAAGAGTTCCCCGAGGTGACTTATTGGGAGATCGACAACGAGATCAACAATATGGACTTTATGTATATCCAGAGCGCCCCGAAGGACAGCCGTGGCAGAAATCTCATCCTCTCCTTGGAGCAAATGGCGCAGATCTCTGCCGATATGATGTTCTATGCATCCCGCGGAATCCACAGAGCAAATCCCAAAGCGATCACCGTCATGGGCGGACTCGTTGATCCGAACGGACTCGGAACAAAGGGCTGTGGCTATTCTTACGACAATCCATCCCTCTGGGTGAACACGGGAAACATGGCAGAGTTTTTGGAAGTTCTCTATGATTGCATTGACAGCGGAAAGCACGGAAGCAAATTTGCAGACGATTTCTTCCAGGTTGCCGCTTGGCACCCGTATTATTACGGAAAGCCCGCCGATGATTTCTTCGTTGCGGAGAACAACAAGATCTACGAAGTCATTAAGAGAAGAGAGGGCAAGGATAAGAAGGTCTTTTTGACCGAATTCGGTTGGAACCCGAAGGCAAATGTGGCGGGAACGAACCGCAACATCACGCTGGAAGAGCTTTCCGAGTGGATCCCCAATCTTTACACGACCATCCGTCAGAAGATGCCGTACGTCGAGAGCTTGCATTACTTTAGAATGTTCGACAACATTGCGGACAATAACCATACGTACGGTCTGTTCTTTGATCCTGACCCGAACGACTCTTATTCTGAAGTCACCTGGATTCCCAAGATCGGCAATGCAGGCGCGCCGAAGCTGACTGCGTATGCTTACCAAAAGGCGGCAGGAGGAAAAGGCGATCTAACCATCTTGGAAAAACCGCGCAACAAGTAAAAAAAACAAAGAGGTGTGAAAGAGAGCTTTCACACCTCTTTTTTGAATAGTCGTGCAAAAATATGGAGAGAACGAAAGAAGATTCACTTTTCTCTCTAAACGCTTGCAAAAGATGAAAAATTCCGATATAATAAAAATGTTTTATGGCATTGAAATGCCGAACAAAAAGGAGAAAAATATGAAAAAGTTTTTAAGCTTGCTTTTGTGCCTTTTGCTGACTGTTTCGCTTTGCGCGTGCGGCGGCGGTGGCGGCGGAGAGACCCCCGATGAGCCTAACTACGCAAAGCTGTATGGACCGAACTTCCGTGCGGAGAACATGGTTGCAGAACAGGACAAGTACCTTTACGGCATGTGTTACATTGCGTACGAGGGAATCGGCCAGAAGGTTGATTACGTCAAGGGATACGAAATAATGAACAACATGGGCGTCAAGTCTGTCCGCAACTGGATGCACTTTGGATACATGATGAGCGATCCTTACACGTTCAAGCCGAACGCCGTTGCTCAGATGCATGACATTTTGGCGCAGGCAAAGAAGTACGGCATGCAGGTCATCGGCATGAACCATCACAACTGGAGCGTTAAGGCAGACACCTGGATGCCGCACGGCAATCAGCATACCTATCAGCCGTGGGAAGGCAGTGAGTACTACGAGTGGCTCGACGTTTATGAGACTTGCTGGTATAACCTCGTCAAGGAATTCCCTGAGGTTACTTACTGGGAGATCGACAACGAGCTCAACAACATGGACTTTATGTCCGACGAAAATAAACCCGGATATATGTTGGATTCTGCAACGATGGCAGACGTTGCGCTCGATATGATGTTCTATGCATCCCGCGGAATTCACCGCGCAAATCCGAACGCCATCACCATCATGGGCGGACTCGTTGATCCGTGGAGTTTGGGTAA
>JAZNLR010000128.1:0-7213 GCA_045579195.1 Clostridia bacterium
TCCCTTGCGGATTTGCAGTTTACCCAACACTATATGCAAGTTCTGTCGGTCGGAAACCGTATCGCGCTTTTGGATCATTTGATCTTCAGCGATGACGGGAAGTGTTATAGCTTCCGCCAGGACGGCGAACTTGACCGTATCGTCGGGCAATTAAAACAGCGAGCGGACAACATTTTTGAGCTTTGTTCGGAGAAAGAAATCGGAGGATACTGTGATGAGCTTTAAGAAAGTGAGAACGAGATTTGCACCCAGCCCCACGGGTTTTTTGCACATTGGCGGTCTGCGTACCGCGCTGTATGCATACTTGTTTGCAAAGCGCAACGGCGGAGATTTCGTCCTGCGCATTGAGGATACCGATCAGCAGCGATACGTTGACGGTGCGGTTGAATTGATCTATGACACCTTGACGGATGCCGGCGTCATTTATGACGAGGGGCCGGACAAGGGCGGAGATTACGGCCCGTACGTTCAGAGTGAGAGAAAGGACATTTACTTGAAGTACGCAAAGGAGCTTGTGGAGCGCGGCGGCGCATACTACTGCTTCTGCACGAAGGAGCGCCTGGAATCTTTGACCGACGAGAACGGCCAGAGAAAGTATGACAAGCATTGCCTGAGCCTCTCCAAAGAGGAAATTGAGGCCAAGCTTGCAGCAGGCGAGCCGTACGTCATTCGCCAGAACATCCCTGCATCGGGCGAGGGCTCTTATGAGGATCTCGTCTTTGGGAAGGTGACCGTTGACTATAAGGATATGGATGACAACATCCTCATCAAGTCGGACGGGATGCCCACTTATAACTTTGCAAACGTCGTGGACGATCACCTGATGGAGATCTCTCACGTTATGCGCGGCACGGAGTACCTTTCGTCCACCCCGAAGTATAACTTGATGTACGACGCGTTCGGGTGGGAACGCCCGTTCTACGTTCATATGCCGCCGATCATGAAGAACGCAAAGGAGAAACTCTCCAAGCGTCACGGAGATGCATCGTACGCGGACTTTTTGAAGAGCGGTTTCTTGAAGGAAACAATCGTAAACTACATCGCGCTTCTCGGCTGGTCACCGAAAAACGACCGCGAAAAGCTGACGCTCAAAGAGCTTGAAGAGCTGTTCTCCATCGAGGGAATTTCGCACTCTCCCGCGATCTTCGACAACGTGAAGATGCGTTGGCTCAACGGGGAGTATATCAAAGCGATGACCGACGAAGAGTTTTATGCACACGCTAAGCCGTATATCGACGCAAGTAAGGTGGGCGGCAAGATGGACGGAATGAAGATCGCCGCACTCTTGAAGACTCGCGTTGAGGTCCTCACCGAGATTCCCGAGAAGATCGATTTTCTTGCTAAGCTTCCCGAATTTGACCTTGCGATGTATGACAATAAGAAACAGAAATCCAACATCGAGCTTGCAAAGGAAGTTTTGCCAAAGTGTCTTGCGGCGCTTGAGGGCGTTGAGGATTGGAACAACGCTTCCGTTCACGACTGTTTGATGGAGCTCATCGCTTCCCTCGGCCTTAAGAACGGACAGGTCCTCTGGGGCTTCCGCATCGCGATCACGGGTGCACTCTCCACGCCGGGCGGCGCAATGGAGATGGCAGACCTTCTCGGAAAAGAGGAGACCTTGCGCCGACTCAAAGTGAGCATCGAGCGCCTGCAATCTGCAAACTAAGGAGTTTTTCTATGCTGTCTGAAAAGACCGTTCAAGCTTACACCGAGATCCTCAAAGAAGAGCTTCTTCCTGCGATGGGATGCACCGAGCCGATTGCGATCGCATATGCGGCGTCCATCTTAGCGCACGAGTTGAAGGGGATGCCGACGAGCGTTTCTGTCGGATTGAGCGGAAACATCATCAAAAACGTCAAGAGCGTCATCGTTCCTGCGACGGGTGGCTTGCGCGGAATCGAGGTTGCCGTTGCGGCGGGCTTGGTTGCCGCTTGCCCTCAGCGCAAACTTGAAGTTCTCTGTGGGCTTGGTGAAAACGCAGAGGAAAAGATTCAAAACGCCTTGAAATCGGTGGAAATTCGCGTCTTCGAGCTGAATTCAAAGTCTGCGTTCGAGATGGAAATGACCGCGTTTTGTGGGGATTCCAAGGTCTATATTCGCGTTGTCGATCACCATATGGGGGTTGCTTGTGTGGAGAAGGACGGCGTAGATTATACCGAGCAATATCGCAAGGAGTCGTGTGCGGATGTTCCCGTGAGCACCGACCGCGAAATTCTGAACGTTGCAGATATTGTTGCTTACGCGGAAACAGTCGACTTAAATGACGTTTTGCCCATTTTGAAACGGCAGGTTGCAATGAACCTTGCCATCGCGGAAGAGGGATTGAGAAAGGATTATGGCGCGACCATCGGAAAGCTTTTGTATGCCGATGGAAAGTGCAATCTTCGCGATCGTGCGCGTGCATACGCTGCTGCCGGCTCGGATGCACGAATGAGCGGCTGTGAAATGCCCGTCTGCATCTTGTCGGGCAGCGGAAATCAGGGGATCACAGCTTCCGTTCCCGTCATTGTGTACGCAAGCGGGATGGGTGTCGATGAAGAGACGATGTACCGCGCGCTCATCGTTGCCGACCTCGTGACCATCCATCAGAAGACGGGAATCGGCTGTCTCTCAGCGTACTGCGGGGCGATCAGTGCAGGTTGCGGTTGTGGCGCAGGAATTTCCTTCTTAAACGGTGGTCGCTATGAGGAGATCGCGCATACGCTTGTCAATTCGGTTGCCATCCTTTCAGGAACCATCTGTGACGGAGCAAAGCCCTCGTGTGCGGCAAAGATCGCAATGGCGGTCGAGGCGGGCATCTTGGGTTGCGAAATGGCACATTCGGGCAAGGAGTTCCGAAGTGGAGACGGCATCATCACGAAGGGCGTTGAAAAGACCATCCGCAACGTTGGAAGACTTGCAAAGATCGGAATGAGTGAAACCGACCGCGAGATCATCCGCATGATGCTTGGCGAATAAAAGAGAATGAAAAAGGGCTTGGAACAAAAACGTTCCAAGCCCTTTTTGCTTGCGTGATTTTACTGCGCCGCATCATTTTTGCGGATCTCAACGCGGCGGATCTTGCCGCTGAGTGTTTTCGGGAGCTCGTCAACGAACTCAACGATACGGGGGTATTTATAGGGCGCTGTGACCTTCTTGACGTGATTCTGAAGCTCTTTTTTGAGCTCGTCGGAAGGCGTATATCCGCGCGCCAAAACGACGGTCGCTTTGACAACTTGACCGCGCACGGGGTCAGGAGCGGCCGTGATGGCGCATTCGAGAACGGAAGGGTGGGTGAGCATTGCGCTCTCAACTTCAAACGGTCCGATGCGGTATCCCGAGCACTTGATGACGTCATCATTTCTGCCAACAAACCAGAAGTACCCGTCGCCGTCTCTCCAAGCGGTGTCCCCCGTGGAGTACGTTCCGTTGTTCCAAGCGCGTGCGTTTGCGTCCGCGTCTTTGTGGTAGCATTTGAAAAGGCCGGTCGGGAAGGACTTGTCCGTGTTCTTGACGACGATCGTTCCGACGATACCGTCCTCACACGAATTGCCGTTTTCATTCACGATGTCCACGTCGTAAAGCGGGGAGGGTTTTCCCATCGAGCCGGGCTTGACGGGGAACCACGGGAAGTTTGCAAGCAAAACGGTGGTTTCGGATTGACCGAAGCCTTCGGTGACGGCAAGTCCCGTGAGCTCACGGAATTTATAGTAGACTTCAGGATTCAAGGGTTCGCCTGCAATGCCGCAGTGCTGAATGGTGGACAGGTCGTATTTCGTGAGGTCTTCCTTGATGAGGAAACGGTAAATGGTGGGCGGTGCACAGAAGGTCGTGAGCTTCAGGCGCTCCATCACGGAGAGCATTTTTGCAGGAACGAACTTCTCTGTGTCGTAAGCCGCGATGATCGCGCCGCACAGCCACTGTCCGTAAATCTTGCCCCACGCGAACTTTGCCCAACCCGAGTCGGAAACGGTCATGTGCTTTCCGCCATTCTGAACGCGTTGCCAGAACTTCGCGGTGACGATGTGCCCCAAAGGATAAGAAAAGTCGTGCAGGACCATTTTGGGCATTCCCGTCGTGCCGGACGAGAAGTAAATGAGCATCGGGTCGCTCGTCTTGGTCGCAAGTTCGCCGGTCGGGCGGGTGAAATCTTCGCTTGCGGCAGCGATGAGTGCGCGCATGTCTTCGTGCCCGTGCGTGTTGTCGCCAACGATGGCAAGAGTTTTAAGCGTCGGGCATTTGTCGCGAACGGATTCAATGTTGCGAACGAGCTCGTCTTCATCGACGGCAACGATCATCTTGATGGATGCCGCGTTGCAACGGTAATCAATGTCCTTGGGCATCAGCTGGAAGGTCGCGGGGATGACAATCGCCCCAAGCTTGTGGAGTGCGAGGATGCAGACCCACGATTCGATGCGCTGTTTTAAGATGAGCATAACGGTGTCGCCCTTTCCGATTCCGAAGGAACGGAAGACGTTCGCCGCCTTGTTTGAGAGCTTTTTCAAGTCCGTAAACGTCAGAACGGCTTCATTCCCGTTGTCGTCACACCAATCGAGCGCGACCTTTTCGGGCTCAATGCGTGCCCATTCGTCCACGACGTCGTAAGCAAAGTTGAAGTTCTCAGGAACGTTTACCCGATAATTCTGCTTAAAGTCTTCATAGCTGTCAAATTCAATTTTCGGCAAGTAGCGTTCGAGCATTGTTTATCTTTCCTCTTCTTTTTTCATGACGGCGCTCTTTTCGTTGATCACGGTCAAGAACTTTGCTTCAGGCGTAATGGCAAACTGTCCGTGCGGAACGGCAGGGTCGAAGTATGCGCAGTCGCCCTTCTCAAGAACGATCTGCTTCTGCCCGAGAACGAGAAGGACGGTTCCTTCGAGAACGAAGTTGAACTCCTGCCCGTTGTGGGTGACAAGCGTCTGGGATGCACCTTCGCGCTTCAAGTCAACGATCATCGGGTCCATATCGCGGCCGATGAAGTTGAAGGCAAGCGAGGAGAAACTGTATCCTTTATAGCGTTCAACGGTGACGCCGCCACCATTGCGCACGACGGTGTAATTGTCCATGCGGGGAGCGTCGCCCGTGAGAATGACGGTGGGGTCAATTCCGAGAACGGCAGAGATGCCGTAAAGGATGCTGATGGGAATGTCAGCCTGAGCGGTTTCATATTTCTCGTACTCCGCGGTGGTGACGCCGAGCTTTTCCGCAATCTCTTCCGGGGTGATATCCAGGATCTCACGCATCTCTCGGATACGCGAAGAAATCAATTCCATCTGGGTGTTCGTGTTCATAGAAATTCCTCAAGTTGGATTATTATCAAAAATTATAACAAATGTGCGTCAGTTTGTAAAGCAAAGGCCGTTTGTCAATCAAAAAAGTCAGAAAAAAGCCACCGCACGAAAACACACGGTGGCAAAGAATTTCGAAATTATTCTTGCGGATCTTCCGAAACGGGAGCTTCTTCCGTTTTCTCAACGGTCTTGGTGAGCATTCCTTTTTTATACATCACGCGCGCGCACGCAACGGCAAAGACAGCACCGATGGGAATGAGAACACCTACGCTCAAGTCGGGCGCGACAATGAAGAGAAGGATCATCAGGATGAGCGGAGGGAGCGCGATCTTGAAGTTCTTGGAAACGTACACAACGCCGAGCGCGCCGAACAGCGCCGCAAGGAGGTTGTCGAACGCAGGGCCGAGAACAGGATTTTTTAAGACTTCGCCGATATTGGTCGTCGCAAGGAGCAGGACGCCAAGCGCGACGACGAGCGTGGTGACGATGGCGCTCACGGAAATGGAGAGAAGGCTCAAGACCTCACCCTCATCCGAGCTGACGTCCACCTTGTTTGCTTCCAGCGTTGCAAGCGCGCAGGGGAGTTTCAAGCTTGAGATGTTGCCCGTGATAAAGCCGATGTACGAGCCGCCTGCACCCATCATCGGGGCGTACGTTGCAACTTCGATGAGCGCAACGGGCGCGTAAACAGCGAGAACGGAGAGAAGGGGGGTGATCAGCTTGCCGAAAGAGGGCCAGGAGTCGTAATAAATGGAAATTGCAACCGGAACGAGCAGGATAAGGATCGCGGCGATGCCGGTCAGGATTCTGCCCTCGGTGTGGATGCTTTCATCATAAGATCTTAACTGTTTCATGGTCATTCCTCCTTCGCGTTAAGCCGCAACAAACAGGGCTGCAGGCAGCACCATGTTGTAAACGATGGCCATTCCCATGGAGAACAGCATGCTGATGGGGATTGCGTAATTTTCCAGCCATTTCCATTTGAACTTCTTCATCAAAAGTCCGCAGATCGCCATAACGACGGCGGAAGTGATGAGCGTGAGAACGGAAACGAGGATGCTTCCCGTGGTCGCGGGGATGGTCACGTTCGGCTGCGTGCGGTCGGTGGTCTCACCCGAGAGCGCGGAGCTCAAGAACGCAGAGATAAGGCCGAGGAAGAGCGCAGACATCAAAATGGACATCCACTTCGGATCGCGGGATTTCAAGATCTTCATTCCGCCCTGGATCTTCTTGTTAAAGAGGATAATCAGAATGACGGAGAGCATAATGCCGAGCGTCATGACCCAAGCAATTGCCGTGAACCCCTCAGGCGTGCTTGCGGCAGAGGAGAGCGTTCCTCCCATTGCATCTGCAACCGCCTGTGCCGCGGGAACTTCATAGGTGATGGCGCCGATGACTGAAAGGCGAACCCAAGGCAAGGGGATGCCCAACGAGCCGGCGAGCGTGACGACCGTGAGAAGGACCGCAATGGACGGTGCGATCGTGAAGACGGCGGCGGAAAGCGCGGCGTCTTTCAGTTTCTTTGTTGAGAGCCCGAGCCTCTTTCCTTCACGGATGGCTTTGATTAAAAACCAGAATGCCATAAAGAGAACGAAAGCGACGACAATTCCCGCGATGACGTATAAGAACGGATCGTTTTGGAAATCGGCATTTGCAAGCAAGGCGTGCATAATTTCTCCTCCAAAAAGCAGTTTTTTTGTTTTTATTATAGCAAAGATTTGATGCGCTCGCAACAGAAAAATAGAGGAAGAAAGCACAGAAAAAAAGTTTTTGAAAAAGGGAAAAATAGTTAAAAAAAGGGTAAAAAAAGTGTTGACAAAGGAGAAAGGATGTGGTAATATATATAAGCTGTCGTTGGGACAGCGCTGTAAATTGAAAACTGAATGAAGGAAAAGAATTGAGAAAAGAATAACCAAAGAATGTTCTTGTCAAAACTTTGAATT
>JAZNLR010000129.1:0-30349 GCA_045579195.1 Clostridia bacterium
TAGTTCTGGAATACCATCGCGATGTCACGATCTTTAGGAACAACGTCGTTAACGAGGCGTCCACCGATGTAGAGCTCGCCTGCGGTGATCTCTTCAAGACCTGCGATCATACGAAGCGTCGTGGACTTTCCGCAGCCGGAAGGTCCAACGAGAACGATGAACTCTTTGTCTTCGATTTCAAGGTTAAAGTCGGAAACCGCTTTTACACCACTCGGGTAAACCTTGTAAATGTTTTTCAATAATAAACTAGCCATTTTGTTCTCCTTTTTATTTAGGCATATTAATTGATATTTATATTTTACCGAATTTTTCTCTTTTTTCCAACGACAATTTGACCAAAAAAACAAATCATTTTTGTCGATGTTGCACAACTTCTTTTTTGTCTCGTGAAAAATCCAAAATCCCCTCTTTTTTCCGCATCCAAAAAAAGACAAGAAACATACGGAAACCCCGTTTGTTTACTCGTCTTTTTCGGATTAGAAATTCAAAATTTCGCCGAGCTTTGCAGAAACCTCCTCCAGGCTCTTTCCCGTGTGATAGACACCGTTTTCATACACGATCTTTCCATCAATCATGGTCATTTTGACGTTCTCGGGATTTGCGGAATAGACAAGGTTTTTGACCGCGTTATGATCGGGCAAAAAGTTTGGAAGTCGGGTGTTGATGCGAACGAGATCCGCCCGATACCCCTCCTTGACGAGCCCCACGTCCGAATATCCCAGCGCACGCGCACCGTTCTCCGTTGCCATCTTTAAGACCTCCTCAGCAGAGACGATCGCCGCATCGTGCAGAACGCACTTTTGAAGCGCCGTTGCAAGGAACATTTCCTTGAAGAAGTTCAAGGAATTATTGGAAGCAGCGCCGTCTGTTCCGAGCGCAACGGGAATGCCTTTGTTGAGCATTGAATGGACGGGAGCAATTCCGCTTGCGAGCTTTAGGTTGCTCGACGGGTTGTGAACGGGAAAGACGCCGCATTCCGCCATCAGGGCAACATCCTCCTTGTCGAGGTGAACGGCATGCGCCACGGAGCAATGTTCAATGTCAAAGATGCCGAGCTTGTGGAAGAACATCGGGGGCGTCATTCCGTGTCTTGAAACGCACTCCCCAACCTCGGTCAACGTTTCGGACATATGGATCTGGAAGGGCAGATCCTTGGAAAGTGCAAAATCGCACATCGCACAGAGCAAGGGCTCGGAGCAGGTGTACTCCGCGTGCAGACCCGCCATCGGCGTTGCAAGCGCGCTTTTTTCTTCCAACTGATCAAACGTTGCAACGGCTCGTTCCATCGCGGTCTTTGGGTTGCTTGCCGCATCTGAAGTTGCCAAGATCAAGCGTGCGCGAAATCCTGCCGAATCGTACGCTTTTTGCGCCTCTTCCGGGAAGAAGTACATATCGCCGCACGTCGTGATGCCGCTTCGCACCATCTCCAGGATCGAGAGGTACGTTCCGTAATAGACGAGCTTTGCCGTCAGCTTCTCCTCAAGCGGAAAAATGCGGGTGTAGAGCCAATCCTGCAGGGAAAGGTCGTCCGCAATGCTGCGGAAAACCGTCATTGCAGAGTGGGCGTGTGCGTTGACGAAGCCCGGAATCAAAAGGTCATTTTCAAAGTCAATCGTGCGGTCTGCCACAAAAGACTCGTCCGTTGTTCCAACGCCGACGATCACGCCGTCCGCAACGAGAACGTCCCCTTTGAGAACATCTTTGCGGTCGGGCGACCAAATGCGTGCATTTGTCAAGCGATATTTCAAGGTTTTCTCCTCACTTTTTTCTTTCTTTTTTTATTTTACACCAAATCGCACAGGAAAGGCAAACCGTTTGATAATTTTCGCAAAAAGTACTATAATAAAAATATGGATAAAGTCATTTTGCATTGCGATCTGAATAATTTTTACGCCTCGGTAGAGTGTCTTGACGACCCCACTTTACGCGGCGTGCCCGTTGCCGTCTGCGGAGACCCCGACAAGCGCCACGGAATCGTTCTTGCAAAAAACGAGCTTGCAAAAGCGTGCGGCGTGAAGACTGCGGAAGCCATCTGGCAAGCGAAACAAAAGTGTGCAAACCTCGTCTGCGTCCCCCCGCATTACGAGCGGTACGTTGAAATGAGCAAGCGCGTTCGCGAAGTCTATTACACGTTTACCGACCGCATCGAGCCGTTCGGTCTGGACGAATGCTGGCTGGACGTCACGGCATCACAAAAGCTGTTCGGTGACGGAAAGACCATTGCGGACGCCATTCGACAGCGCGTCAAAGAGGAAACGGGGCTTACAATTTCGGTCGGCGTTTCCTTCACAAAGGCCTTTTCCAAGCTCGGATCCGACCTCAAAAAGCCGGATGCAACCACCGTCATCGACCGGAACAACTTCCGCAAGGTTGTCTGGCCGCTCGGTGTCACCGAAATGCTGATGGTCGGGCAAAAGACCGCAAAAAAGCTGCGCGCACTCAATATCTTCACCCTTGGCGACCTTGCAACCGCGAGTGAATCCGTTCTCACATCCGTCTTTGGCGTCAACGGAAAGAAGCTCCACGAAATGGCGAACGGAACGTCGGAAGACACGGTTGCCCTCTTTGACGAATCTGCTCCGGTCAAAAGCGTGGGGCACGGAACGACCACGATGCGCGACCTTCGGACGGAAGAGGAAGCGCATTCCGTCATCTCCTTCCTTGCAGACCACGTCGGAACGCGACTTCGAAGATACGGGCTTTTGGCAAACGGTGTTTCTCTCTCCTTGCGAAATTGTGAACTTGAATCCTTTTCCCGTCAGGTGCGCCTTGCGGATTCCACCGATTCCGCAAAGACCATTGAACGCGCGGCCGTCGAACTTTTGCGCGCGCATTACCCTCTTGCAACTTCCCTTCCGCTTCGCACCGTCACCGTAACGGCGATCGACCTCGTCAAGCCCTCGGAAGGCATTCAAACCTCCCTCTTTTCGGAGGAGAACAAGCGTCACGCGCTCTCCGAAAGCCTGGACAAGATCCGTGCGCGCTTTGGATATAACGCAGTCATGCGCGGCTCCCTTCTCTATAACTCCTTCATCACGGACGACCGCCATGAGGAAGATGATTTCCTTCCCTTCCAGCGGCACTGACTCTTTCTTTGGCTTTTCTTTGGATATCTTCATTTCACCGTGTCAAAATCATTGACATTTTTCTTGTAATTCTATATCATAAAGACACGTGATAATTGAATGATTGCCTTAAGGCTCCGACATCTTGCTTTCAGCGCATCTGCAAATGCTCTGAAACAGCTTGTGATTTTCTGAACGCTCCATTTCTTTATGGGGCTTTTTGTCTGTTGAAAAGTATCCTACGACTTATCTACCTTTCCCATCCATATTAAGGAGAACCTATGAAAAAGAAATCCCCCGGAAAAATGAAGCTGTTTTTTCGCTTTTTGAAGGGCTCACTGCCCCTATTTTTGCTTGCCATCCTCTCGGTGACGGTAAGTATTTTGTTAAGCTACGTCACGCCGAAGATCTTCGGCGTCACCATTGACTCCGTCATCGGAGCAGAACCCTTCGACCTGCCCGCCATTCTCATCGAAAAGATCGAGGCACTCGGCGGAAGAGCTTTTCTCATTGAGAACCTTCTCTGGATCGCCGTTGCTTCCGTTGTCGTTGTTCTTCTTTCTTCCCTGGCGTCTGTCACGAGTACACTCACGACTCGCTCGGCTGCTGAAAAAATGGCAGAGAAGCTTCGCAAGGCTCTTTACGCACACATCCAAAAACTCCCCTATCAGTGGCACACGTCCGTTCAGACGGGTGACATCATCCAGCGTTGCACCTCTGACGTCGACCTCATTCGCCGCACTGTGCAGATGCAGATCATGGAGTGCTTCCGCGTTTTCCTGATGCTGATCATCGGCATCGTGCTTCTCTTGCAGATCAACGTCAAACTCACGCTCATCGCGCTCATCTTCTTGCCCATCACGCTATTTTATTCCTTCTTCTTCTACGCACGCATCTCCAAGCGCTTTCGCAGCGCCGACGAAGCAGAGGGAACGCTCACCGCAAAGGCCCAGGAAAACTTCACGGGTGTTCGCGTTGTGCGCGCGTTCGGAAGAGAGGCATATGAAATTGCAAACTTCAACGAGAAGAACGATGTCTTGGCAAAGACCTGGGTGAATTACAGCAAGATCTCCGGGCTCTTCTGGGGCGTTGGAGATCTCTTCAGCGGACTTCAGATGCTTGCCGTCCTCGTCTTCTCCGCGTTTGCGGTCGTGAACGGCGAGATCACGGTTGGTCAGTTTTTGATCTTTGCATCCTATAACTCGATGCTCATCTGGCCGGTTCGAAACCTCGGCAGAATCCTTTCGGAGATGAGCAAGATGTCCGTCTCTCTCGAACGTCTTCAGGAGATCTTCGATGCGAAGATCGAGGAGGACGCACCCGACGCCTGCGAAGAGCCCGACTTAAACGGAGACATCGTGTTTGAGCACGTCACGTTTGGATATGGCAAAGAACCCGTCCTAAAAGACGTGAGCTTCACCATTCCGCACGGCTCGACCTTCGCCATCCTGGGCGGAACAGCTTCGGGAAAGAGCACGCTCGTTCACCTCATCAACCGTCTTTACGATCTCCCGCCCGAACAGGGAAAGATCACCATCAACGGTCACGACATTCAAAAGGTACGCCGCACGTACCTCAGAAAGAAGGTCGGCCTCGTTTTGCAGGAATCCTTCCTCTTCTCAAAGACGGTTGCGGAAAACGTTCTTTCCGCCACCCCCGAAAAGAGCCTGGAAGACGTTCGTGAAGTTGCGCGCATCGCAAACGTTGACGATGCGATCATGAGCTTTGCCGATCAATATGACACCATCCTCGGCGAGCGCGGCGTCACCCTCTCCGGCGGACAGAAACAGCGCGTTGCCATCGCGCGTACGCTCATCCAAAAGACACCTATCATCATCTTTGACGACTCCCTCTCCGCCGTCGATTCGGAGACGGATGCAAAGATCCGCAGATCTCTCAAAGAAAACTTGCACGATGCAACCACCATCCTCATCTCTCACCGCATCACCACGCTGATGCACGCAGACCGCATCCTCGTTTTGGATGACGGCGCAGTTGAGGACATCGGAACGCATCAAGAGCTGGTTGCGCGCGAAGGCCTTTATCAGCGCATCTTCACGTTGCAATCCAGCATCCAATCTGACTTAAAAGGAGGCCCTGAATGCGAAACGAAGTAATCAACCAAGAAGAAAAACTGGGCTTTTCTCTTCGAATTTGGAAAAAGATCTGGCCGTTCATTTCGGAATACCGTCTGCATCTTTTTCTCTCCCTCTTGGTCATGACCCTGTCGGCGGCGATTGACGTCGTTCTTCCCCTCTTCCAGCGGTACTTGATCAACAACTATCTTGCCGCAAACACCACCGAGGGCATTGCGTGGTTTGCCATCGTGTACTTCTTGGCAATCGCAGCGCAGTCCCTCATCGTCATCATCTTCTTCCGCCTCGGAATGCACATTGACGTTATGATGGCGCGCGATATGCGCCGCGTCGCATTCCGGCACACACAGCAGCTCTCATTTTCGTACTACAACACCACACCCGTTGGCTATATGGTCGCGCGCGTCATGAGCGATACGTCCCGCATCACCGAGACCATCTCGTGGGGGCTTGTCGACATGAGTTGGGCGGTTTTATACATCATCGGATCGTTCATCCCGATGCTTCTCATCGATTGGAAGCTTGCGCTGGTCATCTTCACCATCGTTCCCATCATCGTTGTCGTGAGTGTATATTTCCAGCGCAAATTGCTGCGCGAAAACCGCAACATCCGCAAGATCAACTCCAAGATCACGGGTGCGTTCAACGAGGGAATTTCGGGCGCAAAGACTTCGAAAACACTGGTCATTGAAGATCAGAACTCCGAGCAGTTCAATGGAATTGCACGCGAGATGTACGTCGCAAACCGCAAGTATAACACGGCTGCCGCGATCTACGGGCCGCTCATCACGCTCATCGGCTCGTTCGCCGTCGCGATCATCCTGTTCTACGGTTCGAACTCCGCACTTGACGGCTTGATGGACATCGGAGACCTCTCTCTGTTTGTCAATTACGCACTCGGAATGGTACACCCTATCATGTCCATTTCCCGCGTCTTTACCGACCTCGTTGCAAACCAGGCGAACATCGAACGTGTCACCACCTTGCTTGAAACCAAACCCGAGATCGTGGACTCCCCGGAAGTCGTGGAAAAGTACGGCGACGTGTTTGCGCCCAAGCGTGAGAACTGGGAGCCCCTCGTCGGAGAAATTGAATTTGAGGACGTTTCTTTCCGCTATCCCGACGGCAACGAATACGTCTTGGAACATTTCAATCTGAAGATTCCCGCAGGCTCAACCGTCGCCCTCGTCGGAGAGACGGGCGCAGGAAAATCTACGCTTGTCAACCTCGCTTGCAGATTCTATGAACCCACGAGCGGGCGCATTCTCATCGACGGCAAGGACTATCGCGACCGTGCACAGATTTGGTTGCACTCCAACATTGGGTACGTCTTGCAAACGCCGCACCTCTTCTCGGGAACCATTCGTGACAACATCCGCTATGGAAAGTTAGACGCAACAGACGAGGAGATCGAACGCGCTGCAAAGATCGTTTCGGCAGATAAGATCATCGCCAAGCTCGACAACGGCTTTGACAGCGACGTCGGCGAGAGCGGAGATCGCCTCTCCACGGGTGAAAAACAGCTTATCTCGTTTGCGCGCGCCGTTCTTGCAAACCCTGCCATCTTCGTTCTCGACGAAGCAACAAGCTCTATCGACACCGAAACCGAGAAGATGATCCAGGATGCCATTGAATTCCTCTTGAAGGATCGCACGTCCATCCTCATCGCACACCGCCTCTCCACCATCAAGAATGCGGACCTCATTTTGGTCGTTCGCGACGGAAAAATCATCGAGCGCGGAACGCACGACGAACTGATCGCACAGGGAACTTATTATTACTCTCTTTACACAAAACAATTTGAGCTGGAAAATTCAGCAACCGTCTTCGAGGAGAAAAAGAAGGCGTAAAACAAACAAAGGCGGTGCAGCAAATGCTGTACCGCCTTTTCTTTTGTCTGATTTTATTTGAGATAGAAGTCCTCAACTGCTTTTTGATAAGCAAAGTATGCGGGCTTCGGTGAAAGGTCGTTTCGGACGAGCCCCCAGAAGCATTCCGCCGGGCATTCGCTCTGGCCGCATTTCCAACAGCGCTCCGCATCCGAGAAGCAGAACAGGAAACTTCCGAGAACGTGAGGATGGTTTGCGAAGATCTCAAGACCGCGCCTGACGTACTCCGCCTGCAACTCTTCGGTGTGCGGGCCGTCAGCAACGTTGTGGTACCACGTCTTTTTGAAGCACACTTCCGACCAGCCTTCCGGCATTTCGGAGGGATCGGGATGCACGTCCGTCGTGCCGCCGCCGCTTGAATACCCCCACTCGTTGATGACGATGGGAATGTTCCAACGATCCCACATCTCATCGAGAGATTCCTGCCACTTTTCAACGGTGTGGTTGTGCCAAGAGCCGTAATACTGGTCGTCACCGACGTAACCAAACTTATGACCCGGTGCAAAGAGCATATCTCCAACCACCTTCGTATGCTCATTGAGACCCGCAAAATTTGTTCCGCAAATGGCGTTCGGATTCGCTTCCACAATGCCTTCCGCAAACGCACGGCAGGTCTTGACCGCAACTTCGATGGGATAATGTCCACGGAAGCACTCAAGGTCGATCTCGTTCATACACTGCCAGACGTTCCCTGCAAGGTCGCCAAGATCTGCACACATAAAGCGCCCCGTTTCCTTGACGTTTGCATAGAACTCATCTGAACCGATCGGGCCGTAAAACGCGGGGAAGGAATCACGCCAAGCGACCTTTCCCAAATCCTTCTGGTATGCCCAGCTTCCCATTCCGTGCGTCGTGGGCATCACGTTTAAGCCGTTTTCCTTTGCGAGGCGAAAATCCTCTTTCACCATCTCCCAAGCGGGAGAAACCGTTCCGTTGATCTTGTCCGTCCACGGGCAAACCGTCGGGCGGCGCGTCCAGTTTGCACCGGCATCACGCACCATATCGTACCGCTTGACATTCGTATATGCATAGACGATTCCGCGAAGTTTATCCTTTCTGTCAATCACCATTGTCCATCCCCATTA
This sequence comes from Clostridia bacterium, assembly GCA_045579195.1. GTDB lineage: Bacteria > Bacillota > Clostridia > Christensenellales > CAMQZB01 > JAZNLR01. The sequence goes on from JAZNLR010000129.1 coordinate 8,136, forward strand.
AACGGCCTTGTTTTTCGTTACTCCGCCTTTTTCGCAACGTATTCCGCGTGTTCATACTTCGGGTTTTTCTCTGCGCCAAGCTTTTCCATCATCTCTGCGATCAAAGCCTTTGCCTTCTTGCAGCCAAGCGGAGATCTAACCTTCAACATCATCGGAACTTTTGCATACGACTTCTTTTCACCGACATCCTTATGATGGAAACGGGTCGTGGGATATTCCTTCGGATCAAGCGCGAGATAGATCTTCAAAGTCTTGCCAAGAAGTGTGATCTTCGCGATGGGATCTCTGCCCTTGCTGAACGTGTCCGCACGCTTAGAAAGACGGGAGCGAACTTTCTTGTGAGAAAGAAGCTCGTTCTTAAGAGCATTATAATAAATTTGAATGTCACCATCCGCCTCGGCAATCTTCTGCTCCAAAGTGCGGGTGGCCTTGCTTCCCTTCAGGTGCGCAAATGCATCATCCTTCTTCACCTCCGGCTCTGCAACGACGATGTTGTCGCTATGCAAAATAGCCTTTCTCTTGAACGGAAGAGCGCGAACGTAATTCACGCTTTCAAACTTATGATCCTTGGGCACACCGAGTTTCTCCATCATGATCGCGATGAGCTCTTTGACACGCTTGCAAGCGCGCTCGGATTTCACCTTGACAAGCATCGGAACCTGTGCATACGCCTTCTTGTCGCCGACGTTACGCTGGAAGTACTTCGTGGCTGCAAACTCATCCGGATTGAGCGCGAGATAAACCTTCAACGTCTTTCCGACGAGCGTGATCTTTGCGATGGTGGGCATTCCCTTGCGGAAGGAATCCGCACTCTTCGACAGACGGGAACGAACGCCCTTGTAAGAAAGGAGTTCATTCTTAATTTCGCTGTAATATCCGCGAAGCTCTCTGCTTGCGAGGCGAAGTTTATTTTCCATCGTGCGCGCGAGAAGTTCGGTTCCTGCCGCAACAACGCGCGTTTTGGGAACGATGACAAACTTACCGTCTTCCGTAACGGCAACTTCTTCCAAAGCGTTCTCTTCCGAGTCAGGAGTTGTTTCTTCCTCAACAACTTCAGGAGCGGGCTCTTCAGCAACCTCAGGCTGAACTTCCTCGACAACTTCGGGCGCGGGCTCTTCAGCAACTTCAGCCTGAACTTCCTCGACAACTTCGGGAGCGGGCTCTTCAGCAACTTCGGCCTGAACTTCCTCAACAACTTCAGGTGCGGGTTCTTCGGCAACTTCGGTCTGAACTTCCTCAACAACTTCAGGCGCGGGCTCTTCAGCAACCTCAGGCTGAACTTCCTCAACAACTTCGGGTGCGGGCTCTTCAGCAACCTCAGGCTGAACTTCCTCAACAACTTCAGGCGCGGGCTCTTCAGCAACTTCGGGCTGAACTTCCTCAACAACTTCGGGTGCTGGCTCTTCAGCAACCTCAGGCTGTGCTTCCTCAACAACTTCAGGCTGAGCTTCCTCTGCCTTTGCCTCTTCGCGGCGGCGATCCTCTTCAAAGCGCGCCTCATCACCCATTCTGCGAATCTCGTTCTGTCTCTGTTCTTCAGCGTAATCCGCGAGAGCGTCCGCATCGGGCAGATCGGCAACGTATGCCTTGGCGGCTTCGCGCTCGGCGATTTCTTTCTTCTTCGTCTTGACGTACTTCACGGTGGACAAAGAATAGATCACGGTGCCGATGATCAGCAATCCTGCGATGACGTAGAGAATCACCTCCGTCGTCGGGTTGAGAAATGCAAGCAATTTTATCATATTTATCATACGATTTCCTCCACTTCGTAGAATTAACTCATTTTGCAATATTATATCATAAATTTCAAACTTTTCAAGACCCAATTTAAAATTTTTCGCCCTGTTTCTTAAAATTTTACACAAAAAAAGCCCGTATTTTAGAAGAAATACGGGCGTTGCGTCCCTTGGGGGACAATTTTTCTTATTTTGTCTGAAATGCGAGCTTCATCCACTCAGGCAATTTCTCCACAAAATCGGCATTATCGCGGCTCTTTTCCATCATCGAAAGGAGCTGCTCTGTGGAGTCCACAAGGTTGCCGTTTGCGAGAACTCTGCGCATCGTATACATACACTCAAGCTCCTTCTTCGTCAAGAGCAAATCTTCCTTTCTCGTTCCGGAACGGCAGAGGTCAATTGCGGGGAAAATACGACGGTCAGAAAGCTGACGATCAAGGTGGATCTCCATATTTCCCGTTCCTTTAAACTCCTCGTAAATGATGTCGTCCATGCGGCTTCCTGTGTCGATGAGGGCAGTCGCAATGACGGTAAGGCTTCCGCCGTCCTCAATGTTGCGCGCGGAGCCAAAGAAGCGCTTTGGATAATGCAAGGCGACAGGGTCAAGTCCACCGGAGAGCGAACGTCCACTCTGCGGAACGGTTAGATTGTAAGCACGGGCAAGGCGGGTAATGCTGTCGAGCAAAATGACGACATCCTGCCCCATTTCAACAAGTCTCTTTGCGCGCGCAAGCAAGAGCTCTGCGGCACGCGTGTGATGCTCAGGCGCTTCGTCAAACGTCGAAGAAACAACCTCTGCGCCCACGCAACGCTTCATATCCGTCACCTCTTCGGGACGCTCGTCGATGAGCAAGATGAAAAGTTTGACTTCAGGATTGTTCTGTTCAATTGCCCTTGCGATATTCTTCAGCAAGGTGGTCTTTCCGGCCTTCGGCGGAGAAACAATCAATGCACGCTGTCCCTTCCCGATGGGTGCGATCAGGTCAATGCAACGGAGTGCAAGGTCATTCCCCTTGGTTTCCATGTCGAGGCGCTCGTTCGGGAAGATGGGAACAAGGTCGTCAAAATCCGTTCGTCCGATGACCTTATCTATCGTCATTCCGTTGACTGTGCTCACAAAGTACATCGAGGGATCTCCCGTTTCGTTGCGGAGGCGGATCTTACCGCGCACAAGATCACCCTTCTTAAGCCGTAAGGACTTGATGAGCTGTTGAGAGACATACACATCGCCCCTGCCCGACTCAAAGTTCTTGACGCGTGCAAAGCCGTATCCATTGGCGTGGATCTCCAAAATCCCCTCGCGCTCCTCTTCGGTGATCGCTCCGCTTTCCTCTTTTTCGGACACAACGTCGTCATCCTCAATCGAAGGCGCAACGTCCGAAAGGATGGGGTCTGCCGTAAGCAACGTGACGTCGTCAAAGGTCTTGGGCGGACGGCCGCGATTGCTTCTCGGCGCAGGCTTGACCGCACCCGACTGAACGTCGAGGATCTGTTTGACCAAATCCTCACGCTTGAGCGACGAGGGCGAAGAGAGCCCCATTCTTCTTCCAAACTCTCTGAGCTGGTGAATATTCATTTCATCCAAGGATTCACGCGTAAAACTCATCATTCCACCCCTTCGCAGCCAAACTCGACCGCAGTTTTCACTTCCGCAATGCGGATCTCCATCTTAAGCTCGGTTTCATATTCCTCGCTGTACTGCAAGACATATGAAAAGCCAATCGTTGCGCGCTTTTCTTCCAGCAAGAATGCCGCAGTTTTCGTGTACGCCCGCGCACAGAGCTCAAGGCCTCCCGAGGTCATCTTCACATCTGTCCAAACAGACGGCAAGAACACAAAGCTTGCATTCGTCTCTCCGCTTCGCTCCATCGCAAGGCGACCATCACGGAAGGTCAACTTGGTTTCTGTCTTTCCAAGTCCGGTCTCCTCGGGCTCACGGTAGGTCAAAATACCCCCTTTCTCATTGACGCGACCAACTCCAATCGCCACCGTTTCAACGCACTCACCATCCGGAGTGTGCGAAGTGAGCTGCACGCGATATTGTTGCTTTCTCTTTTCTTCCATGCCGTCATTTTACACTTTTTTCTTCTGTTTGTCTATTATATTTTTGTACAAAATTAGAAGAATTCAAAAAATATGATAAAAAGAGGCTGTGTTGCCTCTTTTTTTTGTTTAAAAATTTCAATTCGGTTTACCGATTGATTCCGCTTCTGACGTTATGGGCAAAAACAATCCGTCTTCATAGAAATCGGTCTCACCCACCGCAATCTTACTCACGGAAATCTCGTACGCCGTTCGAACTTCACTTGTGACGTCGTCGATACGCTTGGTATATTCTCGACTTTGAACACGTCCCGTGATGCTCACGCGATCCCCCACCGACAGACCGCGCACGAAGCGTGCATTCCTTCCCCACGCGATGCAAGGGATATAATCCGACTTGTTGTACGCGCGGTTGACGGCAATCAAAAGATCGGCGATCTCGCGCGAAAAGGGTGTCGTTCTGTAGACAGGCGGCTTGCAAAGGTAACCTGACAGCACGACGGTGTTGGGGTTGCGGAAGGGCTCAACAGGGAGAATCTCCCGCGCAAATACCGTGAGCATAAGCTTGCTCTTGCCGTCGACGATCTTGTTATAGCTTCGGAATTGTCCTTCAAGCGCAATTCTCGTTCCCACCGAGAATTCAACTCCCTGCATCAGACGCTCCGAAACGGTGATGGGAATGACGTCCACCTGCTCAGAGAGGCGCTCGACGTGCATCGTCGTTTCAAAAAAGCCCTCACCATACACTTCATGACTGAACGTCGGGTCAGACGCAATGACGCCGCTGACGTACACCCTGTTGTTCTGCTGTTCGTAATTCATCGTAAATACCTCCGTCTTGCGTTTATTCTCCGGCGAACTCTTTCGCCGATTCTGCCGATTGTTTTTCTGAGGGCAACAGAAACTGTTCCCCCGCATGATCGATTCCGAACCCGTCGCGATAAATGAGCTCACCGATGGGAACAATTTCAAATCCCCGGGCGATCAAACGGGGCAAAATGAGGTGCAACGCATCCTCAATGTGATCCGAGTTGTTGTGAAACAGAACAATAGAGCCCTCTTTTGCACGATTTAGGACACGCGTTGCGATCTCGCCGCCCGAGAGCCCTTTCCAATCGAGAGAATCCACGTCCCACTGGATGGTGAAAAGGCCGCTCTTTTTTGCGCATTCTAAAAGCTGGTTGTCAAACTCTCCAAACGGCGCACGAAAGAGGTCAACGCTCTTCCCCGTGATTGCGGAAATTAGGCTTTTTGAAGCGTTCAACTCCTCCAAAACGGTCTTTTCGTTCATCTTGGACATGTGTCCGTGCGTGTTGGAGTGCGTTCCGATCTCACAGCCCGCCGCATCGATCGCCTTCACCATTTCGGGGAACTTTTCCGTCCAAAATCCAACGAGAAAGAATGTTGCAGAAACACCATACCGTTTGAGGCAATCCAAAATTGCCTGCGTTTTATCCGCGCCCCAAGCCGCATCAAAGGAGATTGCGATCTTTTTTTCCTGCGTGCGCACTCGATAGATGGGAACTTTGCGGTTTGAATTCCCAAAGTAGGTTGCGGCGGCAACCTCCCCTCCCGTCAGCAACAATACGCAAAAGAGGAGCGCAGCAAGCGCCACCGCAAGCGTTTTCTTCCATTTTTTGTCACGGAACGTCTTTATCATACCTCTCCTCTCCCCACTCATTTTGTCGAATCCTTGCGAAAAGGCACTTCCTTTGACGAAGAGCTTCTCTCTTCACCATCAGCATATTCCGCAGTCATGTTCAATATTCAGATAAATATGCACAAAGGTTCTTTCTTTTTACACTCTGTTTGACAACCTTCCCGATTCCGTGTATACTGAATTCATACGCTTGCTTTGTTTTACACAAAAGCACACCGATTTTCAATAAGGAGTTTTCAATGGAGAACAACCTCACATTTCGCGCCCGTGCCCGCGACCAGCTCGGCGGGCACATCTTCTCAAAGGACTGGGTGGAGCTTGCCCTTGTCTTCTTTGTCATCGCAATCATCAACGGACTCTTTTCCGTGTCGTTCACCCCGAAAAATCTAGGGGAACACTTAATTTCCGTCACGCTTTCCCTTGCATCCTTCCTCATTGCAGGCGCATTGCATTTCTCACAGGTTCGCATTCTCGTCAAAAAGGTAAGAGCGCCGAGCACAGGTGTTGTCTTTTCCGACCTCTTTTCCGGCTTTAAGGAGGCATATGCAAAGAGCCTGGTTCTTCATTTGATCCAAAGCCTCATCGTCTTCGTCTTTGCTCTTCTCCTCGTCATTCCGGGCATCATCAAAGCCTATTCTTACGCATTGAGTTTTTACCTCTTGCAAGACGACCCCTCCCGCAAACCCGGGGATTGCCTCCGTGAGAGTGAAAAGCGGATGAACGGACACAAAATGCAACTTTTCCTGTTGGACTTGAGCTTCTTTTTCTGGTATCTCCTCGGCGCACTCTGCTTCGGAATTGGAATCTTCTTCGTTCTTGCATACCACGAAACGGCAAGAACGAACCTTCTCCTTTCCCTTTGTCATCCGGATGAGAATGAGCATTTTGACGCATACTCCGATCCTTACACGGAGCACACCTTCGAAGTTCGCTGAAAAAACAACTTGTAAACAAAGAACTCGGCTTTTCTTGCCGAGTTTTCTTTTTGCTTTCAAACACAATCTGCACGATTTTCTTAAAAATTTTCTGAAACTTTTTCTGTTTCCCCTCTCCGTTTCATAGACTTTCTAAAAAAAAAGTGGTACAATTCATAACCGATGAAAAAGGACAGCCTGTTTTAACCATCACGGCGTACGCCGCTAAAACGCTGATCTACATCAAATTTACTTTTCAAAGAAGGCGATCTTTCATGAATCAAACAGCCAGCATCTTCTTGAGCTTATCCATCGCATTGCTTGCAGGACTCATCCTGTCGCGATTGGCAAAAAGAGTCAAACTTCCTGCCGTCACGGCGTACTTGGTCGCGGGCGTTCTCATCGGCCCGTTCCTTCTCGGAGCGTGTGGAATCCCCGGCATCGGCATCACCAACGAGCAGATCGAAGGATTTGGCTTGATTGCCGACCTCGCCCTTGGATTTATCGCATTTTCCATGGGAAACGAGTTTCGCCTTGCTCAGCTCAAAAAAATCGGAAAACAGGCAACCATTATCGGTGTTCTGCAGGCCTTGGTCACGACGGCAATTGTTGACGTCGCGCTCATCTCTTTGCATTTCTTGATGCCGCACGTGCTTTCCCTCTCTTCCGCGATCGTCCTTGGTGCAGTTGCAACCGCAACGGCGCCTGCCGCGACGCTTATGGTCGTTCGGCAGTATAAAGCGAAAGGCCCCGTCACCGACGTTCTCTTGCCTGTCGTCGCGCTGGACGACGCAGTCGGCCTCATCGTCTTTGCTGTTTCGTTCGGCATTGCAAAGTCCATCAGCGCAGGTGCAATCGACCTTGTTTCCATCGTTTTAGAGCCGCTGCTTGAGATCGTTTTATCCCTCCTGCTCGGTTTCTTGATGGGACTTTTGTTCACGTTCTGTGAAAAGTTCTTTCACTCCCGCTCCAAACGAATGGCAGTTTCGGTCACGTTTGTCATGCTGACCGTCGCCCTTTCATACTTAAAGTTCACCATCCCCTCCATCGGTTTACACATCGGATTTTCTTCCTTGCTTTCGTGCATGATGCTTGGAACGGTTTTCTGCAACATCTGTGAAGTTTCGGAAGAGTTGATGGAGCGCATCGACCGCTGGGTAACGCCGATTCTCATCCTCTTCTTCGTCGTCAGCGGCGCGGAACTTGACCTCTCCGTCTTTTCCCAGCTTCCCGTCGTCATCATCGGCATTGCGTACATCATTTTCCGCTCGTTCGGAAAGTGCTTTGGTGCAACCGTCAGCGCAAAGCTGACCCATTGCGATCCGAACATCGTGAAGTACTTGGGGATCACCTTGCTTCCGCAGGCAGGCGTTGCGCTCGGCATGGCGATCAAGGCAATAGAACTTGGCGCTGATGGTGACATCGTTCGCAACATCACGCTGTTCGCCGTCTTGATTTACGAGATCGTCGGTCCGTTCTTGACAAAGCTTGCATTGACAAAGGCCGGCGACATCCAGGAATCCGGAAGAACGAGCGCCCGCGAAGAACACCTTTCAAAGAAAGCGAAATCCATGTGATAAAAAACAAAAAAGCCCTTCCCGGAGCGTGGGAGGGCTTTTCTTTTTCCAAACGAAAAAGGCACCAAGATCGGTGCCTTTTTTTTGTTGTTAAATTCCCTGGAACGTAACGATGGTTCCACGCGTTAAGTGCCGGAACGCGCTGACGACTGCAGGCGGGCGCTTGCTTCCGTCAAAGCTCCTTCCCCGTGTTGTGCGGTTTTCAATTCCGACGTCTTCCGTGAAGATGCTGACCGTGCGATCATCCTCCGTGATGAGAGCGATTTCATACGGCATCGTGACATGTGAAACATAGATCACCTTGCTGTCCTCTGTTCTCAAATCACAGATCTTCACGCCCTTGCGATAACGCACGGAGATGTCCAGCGTGGAGACGATCACGCGCTTGATCATTCCCTCGTTGGTGAGAACCAAAACCTCGCCCTCTGCGGGGATCTGAGACGCGAACACGACCTTATCCTTGTCGTTTAAGTTGATTCCGCGAACGCCGACGGAAACGCGACCCTGTTGCGGGATGTCCGTCTTTTCGATGTTGAGGCTCATTCCCTCTTCGGTGACAAAGAGAATGCTCGTGTCCTCCGCGTCGCGCTCGACGGAGAGAACCTCGTCCTCATCGCGGATCTTGATCGCGAGGAAGCTCGTCTTCTTCACGCCATACTCCGAAAATGCGCTTCTCTTGACCATTCCTTCTTTCGTGCAAAAAATGAGGTCACCGGTCGGCAACTCTTCCGTGACGGGGAAGATTGCAACGATCTTTTCACCGCTCACCGCCTCCGGTGCAAGGGACTTGAGAGTTACGCCGCGGTCTTTCCACTTGGATTCCGGGATGTCTGCCGCGGAGATGCGGAAGCAGTTTCCGCGCGACGAGAACATCAAAAGAATGTGATCGGTTTGGGTTTCGATAAGAATGGGCGTAATGTCCGCAAGCTTACTCTTCTCCGAAAGGTTCCTATTCGCCTTCGTGAACGCAAGCTGGGAGGCGCGTTTGATTCTGCCCTCAGCGGTGACAGCGATCACGCAATCCTCAAGGGGCGCTTCGTCGTCCTCGCTCGGGACGGCAATCTCTTCCCCTGCGCCCACGATCTCACTACGGCGCGGATCGGCATATTTCTTGCGAATGGCAAGAAGTTCGTGCTTCAAAACAGCTTTGAGCTCCGAGCTCTCGTTCAGAATCTTCAAGAACTGCGCAATCTGTGCACGCAAGTCTGCAAGCTCATTTTCAAGGCTGATGATCTCAAGCTTGGTCAAACGCGCAAGACGGAGATCCAAAATTGCCTGTGCCTGGCGCTCGCTGAGTGCAAAGCGGTTCATCAATGCCGTTCTTGCAATCGCAACGGATTCGCTCTTGCGGATGATGGCAATGATTTCGTCGATGTTGTTGACCGCAACGATCAAACCGTCGAGAACGTGCTCGCGTTCGCGTGCTCGATCGAGGTCAAACTTCGTTCTGCGTGTGATGATCTCCTTCTGGTAACGAACGTAATGCCCGATGATGTCCAAAAGGCCAAGCTGTTGCGGCTTTCCGTTTGCGATCGCGACCATGTTGATATTGAACGCGCGTTCAAGATCGGTCTTTGCAAACAGTTTTTCCAAAATGGGCTTCGGGTCGACGTCACGCTTGACGCGAACGACCGCGCGCATACCGTTGCGGTCGGATTCGTCCACGATCTCGCTGATGCCACCGAAGGATTCCTTGTCCGTCTCGCGGAGCTCGGAAATTTTCTTTAAGAGGTTTTCCTTGTTGACCTGGAAGGGAAGCTCTGTGATGACGATGTTGCGCTTTTCATATTCGCCGATCTCGATGTGCGCCTTTGCGCGCATAATCACGCGGCCCTTTCCGGTTGCATACGCACGCTCCAGATCCTCACCGATGATGAGGTATCCACCCGTCGGGAAGTCGGGCGCTTTGACGTGCTTCATCATCTCCTTCAACGAGATGCGCGGATTTTCAAGATACGCAATGACGCCGTCTATGACCTCACCCAAGTTATGAGTTGGGATGCTGGTCGCAAGACCGACCGCGATTCCTGTTGCGCCGTTGACGAGTAAGTTCGGGAATCTTCCGGGCAGCGTGTCCGGTTCCTTCATGGTGTCGTCAAAGTTGAGGGAGAAATCCACTGTGTTCTTCTCAAGATCACGGAGCATTTCCTCTGCAAGGGGCGCAAGACGGGCTTCTGTATAACGCATTGCAGCCGCGGAGTCCCCGTCGATCGAACCGAAGTTTCCGTGGCCCTCGACGAGCGTGTTTCTCATATTAAACGGCTGCGCCATACGGACCATCGCCTCATACACCGAGGAATCGCCGTGCGGATGATACTTACCGAGGCAGTCCCCAACGATACGCGCAGACTTTCTGAACGGCTTGTCAGACTGCAAGCCGAGCTCCATCATCGTGTAAAGGATGCGGCGCTGAACGGGCTTTAATCCGTCCTCCACGCGCGGCAAAGCGCGGTCCAAAATGACGTGCTCTGCGTACGGCATCATAGACTCATGCAACACGTCTTCCATGTTGCGAATGTGCACCGAGCGGGCGTAAATAAAATCTTTCTGGTTTGCCATGGCTTACACCCCCTTCGTTTCAACCTTCGCGTGTTTTGCAAAGGTGTCAACTTTGTTGAAGTTGGCATTTTCCGCGATGTACTGCTTGCGAAGCTCGATCGCATCCCCCATCAATGTGGTGATGAGTTTTTCCACCTCGGCCGCATCTTCCAGCGTGACCTGCATCAAGGAGCGCTTGTCCGGATCCATCGTGGTGTCCCACAGCTGTTCGGGGTTCATCTCACCGAGTCCTTTATAGCGCTGGATGGAATATCCCTTGCCCACCGCCTTGATTGCGGACTCCAGTTCGCTGTCATCGTAAGCATAGCGGACAAAGTCCTTCTTCCAAACCTTATAAAGCGGGGGCATTCCGATATAGACGTTGCCGTTGATGATGAGCTCCTTCATATAGCGGAAGAAGAAGGTCAACAAAATCGCGCGGATGTGTGCGCCGTCCTGGTCGGCATCCGCGAGGATAATGATCTTGTGGAACTTGAGGGAATCAAGCTCAAAGTCCTCCCCGATGCCCGTTCCGAGCGCGGAGATGATGGTTCGGATCTCCTCGTTTGCAAGAACCTGATCGATGCGCTTTTTCTCGGCGTTAAGCGGCTTTCCGCGCAGCGGCAAGATCGCCTGGAAATGACGGTCACGCGCCTGCTTTGCGCTTCCGCCTGCGGAATCGCCCTCAACGATAAACAGCTCGTTGAGCTCTGCACGCCTTCCCGTGCAACCGGCAAGCTTTCCGACGAGAACGGTGTTCTCAATGCTCTTGGTCTGACGAATGATCTCCTTTGCCTTGCGTGCAGCTTCACGCGCTTTTGCAGCGCCCTGCGCCTTGGCGATGATGGCTTCGAAGGCCTTCTTGCTTCCCTTTGTTTCGAGGAAGGCCGCAATGCCTGCCGCCATAATGCTCTCGACGGCGGGGCGCGCTTCGGGGTTTCCAAGCTTCGTCTTCGTCTGACCTTCGAACTCAATGTCGTTCATCTTGACCGAAATGACGGCAGTCAAGCCCTCTTTCAAGTCATCACCGATGAAATTTTGATCCTTTTCTTTTAAGATGTTGTTCTTGCGTGCGTAATCATTGACCGCTTTGGTGAGCGCGGAGCGGAAGCCCGTTTCGTGCGTTCCACCCTCGGTCGTGGGGATGTTGTTGACGTAAGAACAGACGGTGTCGGTATACGAATCGTTGAACTGAATCGCAATTTCCGCCGCGATCTTCTCGGTTTTTCCCGAGATATAGATGGGCTCGTTATATAAGACGCTCTTCGCATCGTTTAAGTACTTCACGAAGTCCACGACGCCACCGCCGTAGCAGTACTCTCGGGTGCGATACCCATCCTCGCGCTTTACTCGCTTGTCCGTAAGGAGAATCTTGACACCGCGCGTCAAAAACGCAAGTTCTTTGAGCCTTCTTGAAACCGTTTCAAAGATGAACACGGTGTCTTCAAAGACGCGCTCATCAGGCATAAACGTGATGGTCGTTCCGTGCCCCTTCGTCTTGCCGGGCAACTTCTTCAAGGGAGCGACCGCCGTTCCGGGGTGGACCTTTCCTCCCTCTTCCTTCGCGACAAACTCCATTTCATAAATTCCGCCGTCCTTTTCGACGTGCACTTTCAGCCAGCGCGAAAGAGCGTTCGTGACGCTCGCTCCAACGCCATGCAGTCCACCGGAATACGAATAATTTGACGTGTTAAACTTTCCGCCTGCGTGCAGCTGGGTGAAGACGACTTCCACGCCCGAAACGCCAAGTTTCGGATGCTTGTCCACGGGGATGCCGCGGCCATCATCAGAAACGGTCGCGCTTCCATCTTCATTCAGCGTCACCGAAACGGTTTTCGCAAACCCGTTGACAGCCTCGTCCATTGCATTGTCAACGATTTCCCAAAGGATATGGTGCAAGCCTTTGATTCCCGTCGTGCCAATGTACATTCCGGGGCGCAGGCGAACCGCGTCCAGGCCTTCCAGCACTTCGATATTCGATGCATCGTAATTCTTTGCCATTTGCTCTCCTTGTCGTACGCTTCATTTTTCGCGCTTACACTAAGCGCTTTGAAAGGGCAGTTGAACGCGAGAAATCTTCACGTTTGCACTGTTATATTTTATTATATCATAAAACTCTCCATTTTCAAAGTATTTCACAATATTTTGCGGTTCATTGCCTTGGAAAAGCCCAAGATGTATAATTCGACGCCCTTCGCAATACACTAAAACCGTCTCGGGCGCGCGCCCGAAAAACGTGCTTTTGGAGGATTTTATGAAAATCGCCTTAACAGGCGGAGGAACAGCAGGCCACGTCACGCCGTGCTTGAGCCTTCTGCCCTACTTAAAACGCAGCTTTTCTCACGTGTTTTACGTTGGATCCAAAACAGGAATTGAGCGAGAACTCGTCCGCGACATTCCCTTTTACCCTGTCAGCTGTGCACGGCTTCGGCGTGCGATCTGTCTTGAAAACCTGAAGATCCCCTTTTCTCTGTTGCGCGGAATCCGCGAGGCAAAAGCACTTTTCTTGCGCGAGCGACCGGACGTTCTCTTCTCCAAGGGCGGATTCGTTGCCGTTCCTGCCGTTTTGGCAGCGCAACAACTTGGCATTCCCGTCGTCCTGCATGAATCCGACCGCACCATGGGGCTTGCAAATCGCATCTCCGCAAAGCGTGCAACCAGAATTCTGACGACGTTTGCGGAGACCGCAAAAAGCGAAAAGTTCCTCTTCACGGGGCCACCCATCCGCCGCACTCTCTACGACGGCTCGCGCGCCCGTGCACTTGCCAAGCTCAACCTTCCCGACCGCCCCACTGTTCTCGTCACAGGCGGAAGCATCGGAAGCCGCGCGATCAACGCTGCAACAAGGGAGATCCTTCCGAAGCTCACAGAGGAATTCAACGTCATCCACCTGACCGGAAAAGACCCAACTTTCTGCCCCGAGCAGTTTGGCTATGCCGCGCTCTCATTTACGCCCGATATTGCAGACCTCTTTGCCGCAAGCGATATTGCGGTCACTCGCGGCGGTTCAAACACGCTTTGCGAGCTTCTTGCGCTCGGCATTCCCTCCCTCATCATTCCCCTTCCAAAGGGAGAATCCCGTGGAGATCAGGTGGAAAACGCACATTCGTTTGCAAGCCGTGGGTTTGCAGAAGTTCTCTTGGAAAAGGACCTCTCTCCTGAAGCCTTGCTTCGTTCGATCCGGTCGACCTTTGAAAATCGTGAAAATCTTCGGTCAGCGATGCTCTCTTGCCCCACACGGGACGGTACGGCGGCAATCGTTCGCGAAATAGAAAAAGCGGCGGGCATCCCCTCGCGTGCGCACGCGCGCGTTTTTTAAGTTGGATTCAAGCGCTCTTTCCCGAAACTTCGCGAACCCTGTCGAACTTCGCCGTTCACTCCTTTTTCACGCCTTGCTCGTGCTATCCTTTTGCAGATAGAACAAAAAAAAGGAGCACCTTATGAAACAGTCCGTTTCCCCTTGGAAGGCATACGTCCCCGTTTTGTGGACGGTCTTCATCATCGCCCTCATCTTCACCTGCATCGGAATTGCCGTCTTCCGCGGCGAAAACACAACTGACCTCCCCGATGAAACGCCGACGGGCGGAGAAGAAATCTCATTTGAGCTCCCACGCGACCCGAAGCTCTCGATGCATCCGAACGCACGCTGGGCTCAGAGCCTCGGCGGAAGCGGAACAGACGTTGCTGCAGGTGTGATCGCGCTCGAGCACTTTTATGTCTTTGGAACGACCACTTCCACCGATCACGATCTTCTCGGAAGCGGACAGCGTGACATCTTCCTTGCGTGCGTGGACAAGAACGGCGTGATGCAAAAAGCACGCACCTTTGGCAAAGATGGCGATGATGACGTCTTTGACGCAAAGCCCTTTTCAGACATTTTGGGAGGCGGTGGCTCAGGCATCCTTCTCGCCTCATCCAACGCGCAAACGCCATCCGCAATTTCCCTTTATACGATCTCTCCTGACCTTGAAACCGTCAACAGCGCGGACTTTCACTTCCGTGGCACAGTCACATCACTTAAGCTTCAGGTGACGACAAACGGTTTTGCCCTTTTTCTCACGGGAACGGACGGGCTGAACCGCGCGTGTGCTTCCGTTCTTTTCGTGACATTTGACCTCCGCCTTGCTTGGGAAAAGGAGCTTCCGAACATTTCCCCCTGCTCCATCGTAGACGCGCTCGATTTTCAAACCTCTTTCCTGCTTCTCGTGAACTTCTCGGGCGCACAGAGCAACTCCTTTGGCTTGCTTTCGTTGCAATATGACAGCGAAAAGCCCGCAAACGCCTTTTCCGTTTCCACCTTTTCGGGAAACGACAACCGTTCGGCGCTTCAGCTTCTCCCCTCGAAAGACGGATTTTACATCCTCTTTTCCTCGGTGGAAAACTCAGTGAAACGGCTCAAAGTCCTAGCGCTCACCCCCGCGCTCGAAACCCGATTTTTGCACGTTGTTTCGGGCGAGAATCACGATTCCGGCCTACTAGTCTCCGACCTTCGAACAGACGTGAACGGTGGATTTTACGTTCTTGCAACAAAGTCAGACAGCCACTCTTATCAAACCACGCTGTCATACGTCTCTCTGCACGGTGATTTGACATACGAAAACAGCACGCTCTTTGCAGGAAGCAAGCCTGTGAACGTTTTTTACGGCAACTCCGCCCTCGCCATCGCCTCGGTCACGCACGCATCGGGCGGTGCGGACGTTCTTCTCGTCGAGCTTCTCGCAGATCGGTCTACCCGCGCCTTCCGCTTCGGCGGAAGCGGCGCTGACACGCCTGTTCGCATCTTCGAAAGCGAACGAGGTCTTCTCCTTCTTGCAAACACTACCTCGGAAGACGGAGAAACGCCCTATTCCTTTGGCAAGAGCGACGTCCTTCTTCTCTCTCTTTCCCTTGATTAAAAAAGAAAAACCCGATGGGATCCCATCGGGTTTTTGATTGTCTTTTTTCAATCACTTTCGCTTCAATTCTGCGCTTTCGGTGACGGAAACGCCAACGCGCACCGTTCCAACCTCCGCTGTGCTCAAAATGCTATCCGACGGCAGCTCCTCTGCAAAGGAAATCTCCTCCACCGTGACGGATGCAGCGTGTCCGTTGCGAACGCGAATCTTTGCTGTTGAGGCAGAATGCAACATTACGATCACTTCTCGATCAAGCGCATCTACCGTGAATTCCACACCGTTGATGAGAACAGAAGCGACCTTGCCGTTCTCATTGTTCACTGTAAGATATACGACCGAGTCGTCCAAACGGCGATTGACCTTGACGATAAATTCGTGATATGCCTGCTCCTCGGGGTTTAGGGAAACCTCCAGGAATTGCTCCTCCGTCACCGCCTTATAAGGCGCGGGGAAGATCAAGCTGCCGTCTTCCTTCGTTCCCGCTCCCAACAGCTCTTTTGCAACGCTGAAGATGCGCGCATCTGCCGTGCGGTAAGTCGATGCATCCTCGTTCACGTCGTACTGCAGCAACAACGCGTTTTCGTGCGCAGGAATGAGCGTTTCTTCGCCATACGAAGCAATGCGGTCGGTTGCGGCGTCAATTGAAACGGATGCAACCATCGTCACGATCAAAAGCAAACAAAGCGTAAGTGCAACCGCGCGCTTTCTGACTTCTACCTTTTTCAAGCATGCAAAGTGGGGCAAGACCGGCGCGGTGACGTGCGCCGCAAGCAAAATGCAAACAAGCAATCCTCCAAATCCGTACACCGCGGGAAGCGTGATCACTGTCGGCAAAACGACGGGGATAGAAAGGATGCTTGCAAGAACGGAAAGGTTCCAGCCCGCCGCGCCCTTCTCAAGGAAGAGCGCTTCCAAGAAGACGAGCACCAATTCTATCGAGGCGAACGTGACGAAGAGGAAGCTCCAGCCGGGGAAAAACGCCGTGCTGACCAAAGCAAACAAAACGGAAAGAACAATGTTTCCGATGACGACATCACGGGTTGAAACGCGGAAGACGCGTTCACTCAAGATGTCGGAAATGACAGCAACGATCAGCGCAAGCAGGATTGCTGCAACCGTAAGGACGGAAGAAGATGCACCATCTTGGAAGAGCAATGTCGCAACATTTCCGTCGATGAGGAAGAACACCCCAAAGACCGCCGCAATGATAATTGCGGAAAGGAGGAGAGAAACAAGCTGAACAAGCGCGCCCGAGAGAATTGCAGAAAAGACAAAGCTCTCTTTTCTGCGGTTGATGAACAAAACCGCAAGCGTCAGAAGGAGGACCGCAAAAATGCCGACGAGAAGTCCGATCTCCCCGTATACAACCGTGATCCCAAAGAGGGAGAAGAAAACGGCGTTTTCTTCGATTTCCGCATTTGCCCCATCGACAGAAAGCAAGCTTTCAAGAATGGCAACTGCGACGTTGCCGATGAGTTTTTTGTCAAGATTTTCAACGGTGTCTTCCGCAGAGCGAAGACGGGTTGTGTTTCCAAAGTTTTCAACGGTCAAACGCTGCGCCTTCCCGCCGAAGAACCGTTCTTCGCCAAAGGTGTTCTTTGCGATCGCCGAGTTCATGTAGATTGCGGACGTCTTCAATCCTGCCGCAAACGCACTTCCCTCGGTGAGAATGAGTTTTCCGTCCGTTCCCGAAAGGCGAACGCGCAAAACGGTGTCCGTCACGTCCCAAAGGCTACGGTCAGAAAGGTCGATGAAGTCCGTCACGGACATATAGTTTGACGGTGCCTCAAATGCTGCGTAAAGCTCGTCCGCATAGATGCCGTATGCGCTGTCAGCAAACATCACGGTGACGTTTGCATCAAATTTGATGTTCTGTTCACGAATGACGCGCAAAACTTCGAGAACAGCCGCAGTTGCGCCGCCACGGAAGGTTGCCGCAGGCGAAGCATTGTCCGTTCCGATGTCACAGACGAGAAGAACGTTTCGCGTCGTGATGGGCTTTTCCGCATCCAAGCGCACAAAAACGCTCGTGAGGTTCACCGCCTCGTAAACCAAAGGGATATCCGCCGTGAATGCAAGCTGTTTTTGTGGATAGATGCGATATTGCAGCTTCGCGCTCTCATAGCCAAGCTGGTTCAAAACGTATTGCAAATGCCCTGCGAAGTTATCGTGTGCGGTCGAGCCGGGAGAAACCACTTCGCGATAAAAGGAGTTTTCAGACCAAGCATCAAATTCCCAAACGCTGTCCACAAAGCGGAAGGCGCTCTCCCGATCCAATCCTGATGGGTGCTTCTCATATGCGTTGAAATTTCCCAACGAAAAAGTGGCGAGCAGTGCGCTTGCCAAAATCAATGCGATGATGATGAAACTCTTCTTTTTCATGCTTGCCTCCAACTCCCCTCTCACGCCCGAAAGAACAGCCTTTTCGGTCGCGCACGCCTGCCGCGTGAGGACGTAGTTTTAGTATAGCATAAATGTGGAGAAAGGACAAGAAAATTTCCAAAAAAGTCCTGTCCGTTCACCCTCTTTTGAGCGGACGATAGCACTCGTAATAATACCCGCGCATTTCCGAGGGCGGAAGCAGGCTTTTCTGTTCACTTCGTTTCGGGATGGGCGAAAAGATGATCTCCTCCACCGTCCACTCCTCCTCTTCTTCCTTGACAAGGTCTTTGACGAAGGGTTTTGCCAGCCAACGAATGAATTTTTCAAACATAAGGGTCTCCTTTTTGCGTCCACAAACCGTGTCCGCTTGAATGATACCCTAATTTTATGCCATTAAACTTGACAACATCCTGTCATAGTTTTATAATTAATTTAAGAATTTTTTATTTTTTTGAGGTATTTATGCAATTTCACGTTCTCTTTGGCATTTTGCTCGTTCTTTTAAACGAGGGAAAGACCACCGCAAAGGAGCTTGCGCTTCGATTCGAAGTTTCACCGCGCACCGTGATGCGGTATATCCGCAAGCTGGAATATGCTTCCGTTCCCATCGTGACCATCGCAGGCCCGAAGGGCGGCATCGCCGTTGCGGACAGCTTCCGCCTTCGCTCGAATTACTTCACGCCCGAGGAATTCTCTCTTTTGGCTGACGGCGTGAAAGCGGCAGCCTCTGCAGGCGCACCTGCGGCAAAGAGTGCGCTTTCCAAGCTGCAGTCCGTCCGCCCTAAGGAAGCGGATTTCACGCTTGCCTCCGAAATGCTCTTCATCGACTCGGGCTCGTGGAGCAACACCAGCACGGATGACAAGATGCGCGTCGTCGAAAAGGCACTCGCATCCTCGCAGTTGCTCTCCGTAAAATACCACGCGCGTGGCGGCGAGATCTCCGTTCGTACCGTTGAGCCGCACACGCTGGTCTTCAAGGAAGGGGTCTGGTATCTTTATGCGTTCTGTCGCCTGCGTGACGAATTCCGTCTTTTCAAGATCACACGCATGGAATACGTTCGCCTGTTGGACGAAACCTTTGTCCGCAAAGAGATCGATATCCGCACCCGCCCGTACGAAAAGGATTGGATGCGAAAGACTGTTCGCCTCACCTTGGAGGTCGACCCGAGCGCCCGATTCGACGTCGAAGAATGGCTGGGCATCGAAAACGTCTTTGAACAGGGCGACCGCATCCTCGCGATGGCAACCGTTCCCGACGACGCAGGGCTCATCCCCCACGTCAACAGCTTTGGCGGTCGCGTTCGCATCCTTCAGATGAAATAAAAAAGCACGGAGCAAAACAGCTCCGTGCTTCTTTTTTAGCGATTTTGTCTATTCTGCATTGCCGTAGGAAACGGTCACGTTCATCTTTTCTTCTGCACGCGCAATAAAATCCTTCACCTCAACGGTCGGGATAGCAAAGCCCATCGACTCGGTGTCCGTGATCTTGAAGGTATTGATTCCGATGAGCTGCCCGAACTGATTGAAGAGCGGTCCGCCGGAGTTACCCGAATTCAGGGACGCCGTGGTCTGGATGACATAAGCATAGTCATTGCTCGTTCTGTCCTGCGAGGGGTTGGAGACGATGCCTTCGGTCACCGAAAGACCAAGGCCTTCCGCATTTCCGATCGCAACCGCGATCTCTCCAAAGCGCAACGCATCCGAATCCGCGAAGATGACGGGAACGAGGCCCTCGGGTGTGGACTCAAACTGCAGCAGCGCAAGGTCCTTTGTCGTGTCGTACGCGATCACTTTCATCATGTACGCGGTCTGCTCACCGTTGAAGTACGCAACGATGTTGCTGTACACCGTCTGTACAGGATTGAAGCGGGTTGCCGTCGTCAGAATGACGTGTGCGTTTGTGAGAACATACCCATCGTCCGTGATGACGACGCCCGTTCCTGCGCTTCCTGCCAACGTGTTGGAACAGACGATCTCCAACGTCGAGCCCATATTCGCCTTGGCAACTGCCTCGGCAACCGTTTCGTTGGTCGTTCCCAATTCATAATTGATATAATACGTATCGCTGCCGCCCTGCAACGTGGTCCCGCTTCCCTTCGTTCCCAAAATGGACTTGCAGATTGCGGTCGTTAAAATCACATTGAACATCAGCGTGATGACAAGCAGCAGGACGATCGCAAGTGTGTTTCCTTGGCGGACGCGTGCTTTTACCTGAACGTCCTGCTCGTTCTGCGGCTCATGAAAGTTGTTCTCCTGATTCGGATCATAAAAGTCGGACATATGAAATGCTCCTTGGTTTCCTTGTTGCTCCCATTATATTCCCTCGTTTTGAACGTTTTGTGAACCGATTGTGAGTTCTTCGTGAAATTAAACGCGAGAAATATTATCTAACAATTTCATCACAATTCTCACATATAACCGTGTTATGATATAGAAAAATAAGTTTGACCCGCGTTGCCAAAGGGCAACCGAAGGAGATTTCAAATGGTAAATAAGACAATTCTCGTTGTTGACGACGAAATCCGCATCCGCAGATTGGTTTCCAGCTTCCTCTTAAAGAGTGGGTATGAAGTTCTGGAAGCCGCAGACGGAGAAGAAGCACTCTCCACCCTGCTTTCAAAGAAGGACTCTGTTGCCCTTGTCATCCTCGACGTGATGATGCCGGGTATGGACGGATTTGAGACCCTCATTGAGATCAAAAAACACGTCAAGACCCCTGTCATTATGCTGACTGCAAAGAGCGAAGAAGAAGATCAGCTCAAGGGCTTCCGTCTGGGCGCGGATGATTATGTCACAAAGCCCTTCAGCCCGAGCGTTCTCGTTGCAAAGGTCAACTCGATCTTGCGCCGCACGGAAGATACGGCCGATAAGCTCGCTTGCGGAAACATTGTCATCAATGAAGCAGCACACGAAGTCCATGTGGCAGGCGCGCTCATTCAGCTTACGCACAAAGAGTTCGAGCTCTTGAAGTACTTAATGGAAAATAAGGGCATCGCTCTTTCCCGTGAGCGCATCTTAAACGCCGTCTGGAACTATGATTACTTCGGCGATCTGCGCACGGTGGACACGCACATCAAACAGCTTCGCGCAAAGCTCGGCGAAGAAGGCGAAAAAATCACGACCGTCCGTTCGATCGGTTATAAATTCACCGAATAAACCATATGACACACAAGGGCAAACAAAAGCGAAAAATCTCCCTAGAAAAGAAGCTCGTCTATCATTTCTTTGGATTGGTCGTCGGAATTATCATTCTGGTGATCCTTTTTAATGCATTTATGATGGAAAACCTCGTCCTTCGGCACAAGCAAAACGACTTGCATCGCGTTTCCGAATTCGTTTCGGAATTCCTTGCGCTGGAAGACGAAAACGAGCAGCAGGCGCTTCAGTCGGAGATTCAAGAGTTCATCAATAAGGCTAACGTTCAGTTCATCGCAACCGACCTAAACTCCATCCTGATCAATACGGACGGATATAATAATCTCCCCGCGGAAGACATCCGGACGATGATCGAACTTTCCATGGGGCACTTTACCTTTGACGGACACATTGAAAAGGTATATGAATCGCCGGGATACGTCCTTCGACTTCACCGAAAGTTTGAAATTGGAAATACGACTTTGTTCGTCATTGCGGATACATCCATCTCCACAATCGAGGACAACATCCAGATCTTCAACGGATATATGCTCCTTTCAGGCGGCATTATCCTCATCATCGGGTTTTGCGTGATCGTCTTCTTCTCACATAAGATCACGCGCCCTGTTGTCAGCATGAATCAGGTCGCACAGAACATGATCAACCTTGACTTCTCCGAAAAGGCGGAGATCTCCACGATGGATGAGATCGGCGAGCTGGGAATGAACATCAATGCGCTCTCCTCCAAGCTTGAGGATTCCTTAAGCGAACTTCGGGAAGCGAATGAAAAGCTCAAGGCCGACCTTGCCTTAAAAGAGAAGATCGACGCGATGCGAAAGCAGTTCATCTCCAACGTGTCGCACGAGATCAAAACTCCCCTCTCCATCATTATGGGATATGCAGAGGCCATCCGCGACCTCTCGGAAGATTCGGACGTCGATGAGTTTGCAAACATCATCATTGACGAATCCTCACGCATCAATCAGCTCAATCAAGACCTCTTGCGTCTCTCACAGATTGAGTCTGGTCTTTTAGAATTGGAACGTTCCACCTTCGACCTCTCTGAAACGGTACACCGTGAACTTTCCTCTCTTGACTTAAAGCTCAAAACGGCAAACGTCATACCGCGCGTCTGCATTGAGCAAGAAACCATGGTCTCGGGAGATGAGGACCTCATTGCCCTCGTTTTACGAAACTTCCTCTCCAACGCTCTCAATCACGTTGACGAAAATAAGGAGATTTCCGTCACGGCAAACGTGAACGACGGAAAAGTTCGACTCTCTGTCTTCAACTCAGGCGCTCCCATTCCCCCCGAGAGCAAAACACGCCTTTGG